>JAYSTS010000239.1:0-40955 GCA_043719475.1 Gammaproteobacteria bacterium
CCGCGATCCGATACCGTGAGCACCAGAAAACGCTCGTCTTCGGTGGTCTCGACGGTGTGAAATCTTTCTGGATGTACCGGGTCAGAAAACACCAGCTCATCGGCAGATTGCGGTGTTCCAAGCCTGTGGAAGAACACCTGGTGGTCGACGTTTTTTGCCGAGAAGTCCTTGCCATCGACCGGTGCAGGATAACGACTGTAGAAAAATCCGTCGCCAGCCCATGCCGCGCCAGATACCTTCACCCATTCGACGGTATCGCTCAGTGGCTTCTTTGTTGTTACGTCGAGCACTTTGTAGGTGTTCCAGTCAGAGCCGCCCTCTGACAGTCCGTATACGGCGCGAGTGCCGTGCTTCGACAGCTGGAAGACGCCGAGGCGTGTTGTGCCATCGGGTGAGAGCGAATTTGGATCGAGCAATACCTCGGGCGTGCCGTCGAGACCAGTCTGGCGATAGATCACTGCCTGGTTCTGCAGGCCATCGTTCTTTGAGAAGTAGTAGGCCTGTCCACGCCGAACCGGCGCGCTGAATCGCGGGTAGTTGAAGAGTTGCTCAAGTCGTTCACGGAGCTTCTTGCGAAACGGAATGGTTGCGAGATGCGCCGATGTCACCTTGTTCTGTGCTTCCACCCACGCTGCAGTCTCGGCGGACGTGTCGTCTTCCAGCCAACGATACGGGTCGGCAACGACCGTGCCGTGATAGGTGTCGACGTGATTGATCTTCTTGGTCGTCGGGTACGTCATGGTGGTCTCGGTTGCGAAGACGTAACTTGTCATCAGAACTTGAATCAGAACCTGAATGAGAACAAAGAAAGATAAGGCCGGTCGTGCTCGGGACATGGCATTTCCTGTAGCCCTCACGTGAATATCCTGCGTTGCCCTGGTCATTACGTGGCCGATCAGGCTTCGGGTGGATTTTGTGCTTCGGCCGCTGCTTCCGGGAAGGGTGGTATCACCTGCCCTGGATACCAGAACTTCAGGTGACAGCCCTCGCAGATCAACTCGAGTGAGTGGCCAGCGTCCATCATCCCTTGTGTGTTTCTGGTTTCGATCGCCGACAGGAAGTCCTGGCCGGTTGACCTCATCGCCATGACAAAGCCGACATACACTTCGCGATTGGCGGCGATTGCAGCTTCCGCCTCAGCGGCAGACAGATTGCCTGGGGTGCCATGGTCTTCAAGTTGATCGACGCCTTCGCGGACCACGCGTCGGCCGTCCATCATCAGCAGATTAGACGCTTCGATCAGTGTCAGTGCGTGTCCATGTAGCTGTGCCCACTCCTCTGGCGTGGACGGTGCCAGCTCTTCTTCACCGGCCGCGGTGACTGTCGTGCTCACCGATGCCCACAATGCATCGGCAGAGGGGTCCAGCTGCAGCTTCATGAGGTCCTGTACTCCGGCGATCGGCTTAAGCTTTGTCGCGTCTGCCTGAGCGGACTCGGTCGACGGCGATTCGGCCAGCGTCGGTTCAGGTTTCACCGGCTGATTGCATCCCATCAAGCCTGTCAGTGCGAGACCCGTCAGGAAAGCAAACCCGGGAAACATCCCGCTGCGTGGGTGTAGTGTCATGGTTGTTCCTCAAATCTGAGTGATGGGTCATCGCGCCGCTGATGGATTGGCCATCCTGTACTGGAAAGCGCGTCCACTCAAGGGAGGGGAGCGCAAGCCACCGCCCTGATGCCGCCCCGAATAGCCATGGCAGCTCACACTTGCGATACTTCGGGCAAGAAGGTGGTGTGCTAGTGTTTGGACCACGGCCTTCAAGTCATCATCGTCCAGCCAATCCGCAACTTGTTCACCCAGAGTGGTTGAATGTCCTGGTTGCGGGCGAATCCAACAGGGGAAGCTATCGTGGCTCATGAACTGATCATTTCCGGCGGCACTGTCATCGATGGCAGTGGCTCTGCAGGCACGCGGACCGATATAGCGGTCGACGCAGGCCGAATCACACGCGTAGGCGATCTGGCAGGTATCAGTGCGGCTCGGACCATCGATGCCACCGGCAAGCTGGTCACCCCGGGGTTTGTGGATCTGCACACACACATGGACGCTCAGATCGGCTGGGATCCGCAGATGCGCTCCAGTTCCTATCACGGAGTGACGACAGCGTTGATTGGTAACTGCGGCGTAACTTTCGCGCCGGTTGCAGTCCATAACCGCGAGAATCTGGCCAAGCTGATGGAAGCGGTGGAGGACATTGCTGCCGATGCGATCATGGACGGACTGCCGTGGAACTGGACCAGCTATGGGGGTTACCTCGATGCGCTTCAGTCGCTGCGTCCTGCTCTCAACGTCGTGGGTCTGGTCGGTCACTCTTCGATCCGTTATGAAGCCATGGGCGAACGGTCCATGGATGAAGGTGTGCAGGCGACACCTGACGAACTGGAGAAGATCGTACGGCTGGTGCGTGAATCTGTTGCAGAAGGCGCGGTCGGTTTTTCCACCTCGCGTTTTCTCGGTCACAAGGTGCCGGACGGCCGGCTGACCCCCGGAACCTTTGCGGATCTCAACGAAACGCTGGCGATTCAGCGCGCGGTTGTGCAGGGCGGTGGCACCGGTGGTCTGTTCCAGGCAGCGCCGGATTTTTCCAAGCGGTTTGATACCGAACTTCGCATGTTTGAACAAGGCGCTGAAGCCGGTTGTCAGGTGATTTTCTCGGCCGGTGCTGGCAACAGCAAGGACGGCGGGGTCAAGAACATGCAGGAGTTCCTCGACCGCAACAACGCGGCCGGCCGGCGCATCACCAGCATCTGTCACACCCGGCCCAGTGGTGCACTGTTCGGTCTGGCCAAGGCTTCACCGTTCAACACACCCGCCTGGAAGGCACTGATGAAACTGCCGACGATTGCCGATCGTGTGGCGGAACTGCGCGATGCAGCGAAGCGCGCCATTCTGATTGCAGAGGGAAAGGAGTCGGGCATCAAGGTGCCACCCGCCATGTTGCATCCACTCGGTGACGGCACGCTGCCGGACTACGATCTGGACGGCAAGAAGAGCCTTGCGCAATTGGCCGAAGAGTCTGGCCGCGATGTGGTGGATATCTACGTGGAGCGCCTGCTCGAATCCGAAGGCCGACAACTGTTCAACCTCTGGGCATTTGGCGGCAATCTCGAAAACCAGTGGCGGTTCATGAACATGGATCATTGCATCCCCATGCTGGCCGATACCGGCGCGCATGTGGGTATTCTGATCGATGCGGATTCGCCAACATTCCTGCTCAGCGATCTGACCCGCAAGCGCGGTGTCTACACACTGCCTGAAGCCGTGCATCGCATCACGGGCAAGTCAGCGAAGGTGCTCGGGCTCAAACAACGGGGTGAGATCAAGGTGGGCTGGCATGCAGACCTGAACGTCATCGACTACGACAACCTGGAAACCATGCAGCCTGAATTTGTGCATGACTTCCCGCACAACGGTGGCCGTTTCATCGTCAAGAGCCGGGGTTATGCGGCGACGATCGTCGGTGGTCGTGTGGTGGTGGAAAATGGTCATCACACTGGACAACGTCCCGGCCAGGTCATTCGAGAGTTTCAGCGCGGCTAATCGAGGTCACTTTGACAAGGCAGGACACTGGACTGATCCGGTGCCCTGCCAACTTTCCTTCTTCCTACTGGCGAACATGATTCGCAGAGGCGCACTGCCATGAATTTCACGACCGCACGCAAGGTAGGCAAGAGCAGCCTGGAAGTGACCTCTCTTGGGTTTGGGGGAGGGCCGTTGGGTGTCCCACAGGTTACCTTGAGTGATTGCCTGGATACGGTTCGTGCGGCGTGGGATGGTGGGGTGCGGTTCTATGACACGGCGCCGTATTACGGCATCGGGCGCTCCGAGCGCCGAATCGGTGTCGCGCTGGCGGAGTGTGGTACCCCTGATTCGTTTCGGATCAATACCAAGGTAGGGCGCACGCTTGAACCGGAACCATTCCTCAATGACAGCCTGAAGTCCTTTTCGCCAGGTGGGGGAGTACGCACACCACGCGACCGGCTCAGCGGTCATCGAGTGCACTTCGACTATCGACACGATGCCATCCTGCAGCAGCATCGTGACTCGTTGCAGCGGCTAGGCCTGCCGGCGGTGGATAGCCTCGCCATTCACGATATCGACTACGGCCATCAGTGGCCCGCGGAAATCCACAACGCGCTGAGTCAGCTTTCCCGGAAGGAAGGCAGAGGAGCCGTGGCACTGGAAGAACTTCGCGCGTCCGGACACATCAAGGCCATCGGCGCCGGCTGCAACCGCGAAATGCGCAACTACGACAGCTGGGAAGCCGGGCTGCAGGAAGACCTGATCGAGAAGATAGCCGATACCGTCGATCTGGATTTCATCATCCTGGCCGGCCCCTACACGCTGCTCGACACCTTGGCACTACGTCGAGTGCTGCCGATGTGTCACGCACGCAACATCGGCGCGATCATTGCCTCCCCTTATGCCGGTGGTTGGCTGGTAACACCGGACACGGTCAGCTACATGTATGGCGAAACACCGGAACACGTTCGTCTGAAGACAATGCGGCTGCTGGCGGTGTGCAAGGCACATGGTGTAGAGCTTGCGGCGGCGGCGATTCAGTTTCCCCTTGCACACGCGTCAGTAGCAGCGGTTATACCTGGTGCGAAGACTGCACAGGAAGCAACCGAGGCGCAGCGATTGCTGGGCATCCGGATTCCGGCTGCGCTCTGGGCTGATCTGAAAAGTCAGGGACTGCTTGATGAAGGGGCGCCAACGCCTGCTTGAAATCCAGGTGATCACTGGGTTGTATAGTTCACGACGCAAGCGGAACTCGTCGCCTGCTCACACAGCCACCACCAACAGGAGATGACCCCGTGACCAGGCTATTCGGCGCACTTTCCACCACAGACGACGTACTTGCTGATATCGACCTGCATGGCCAGCGCATTCTGGTCACCGGTGCTTCGGCTGGGCTTGGTGTGGAAACCTGCCGTGCATTGGTTTCGCGAGGCGCCGCAGTGATAGGTGCGGCGCGTGATCTCGACAAGGCTCGCAACGCGACGGCTGGCGTCGATTCAGCCGCCAAGGCCGGCGGTGGTTCATTCGAATTGGTGCAACTGGACCTTGCATCACTGACAAGCGTCCGCGCCGCGTCGGCGTCGCTGGTCGCGGCAGGTCAGCCGCTTGACGTCATCATCGCCAATGCGGGAGTCATGGCGTGCCCGCAGGGACGAACTGCAGATGGCTTTGAAACTCAGTTCGGAACTAACCATCTCGGGCATTTTGTGTTCATCAACCGTGTGGTCCCGTTGATGCGGCGAGGTGGGCGGATCATCAATGTGTCATCTGATGGGCATCGCTTTGCTGATGTTGATCTGGACGACCCCGGTTTTGAATCGACGGTCTATCACCCGTTTGTTGCCTATGGTCGATCGAAGACCGCGAACATCCTGTTTGCGGTTGGCCTGGACCGTCGACTCGCGTCAAAAGGCATTCGTGCATCTGCTTTGCATCCAGGTGTGATCCGGACAGAACTCGGTCGTTATCTCACACCGGAATTGAGAGCTCAGATCATGCCTGCAGGCGTAAGTCTATCGACACTGGTGTTCAAAACGATTCCGCAAGGCGCTGCGACGTCGGTGTGGAGTGCGGTGATCGCCACTGCAGAAGAAGTAGGCGGGCGTTACTGCGAGGACTGTCATGTTGCGTCGATCACGCACGATCCAACAGCGCACGGAGGTGTGCGTGCTTACGCTCTGGATCCCGCGCATGCCGATGCGCTGTGGGCGAAGAGCGAAGCGATGGTTGGGGAACGTTTCGCGCTGCAATGATCGGCGAGAAGAGTCTGCATGGGCCGGCTCGGTGAAATCGGGTTACTCGATAATCGTATCCCGATGGCCTTCAAGTGACCGCAGGCGCGAACGTGCTACCTGCAGTTCATCCATCAGTTCCAGCACCAGTGCAGCACCCGCCAGATTAAGTTCGAGATCGTGCAGCAGACGAAGCGCACGCATCGAACGATTGGCAGCAATAGATGTGAAAATCCACTGGGCAGGGGAGTTTCCTGAGCTGGGTTCGACGATTCCAAAAGCCACCATTTCGGTCAGCACGCTCACCGTCAGTCCCGGGACACTGCACAGTTCCTCTACGGTGATATGAGTGCTGGACGATCTGATAAAGGTGCGCAGATCCAGGAATCTGTCGCCGATGTCCTGTTCGCTCATGGTTGTGACTCCCATGCCTGACGAGGCGAAACATGTGACATCGCTGCCAGTTTTTCGTACAGCTTGCGCTCCTCGTCATCACTCGGCGGTGTCATCACCAGTTTGAACTGCAGGTACTGATCGCCGGGTTCGGTTGCGTCCGGCATACCGCGTCCTTTCAATCGCAATCGTGCTGCCTCCCCCTTCAGGGGTGGCACGTTGACGTCGACAGTGCCACCAAGGGTTGGCACGCGTATCTTTGTGCCGAGAGCGGCTTCCCACGGTGCGATCGGCACGGTCAGCTCGATGTTCTTGCCCACAAGTGTAAACAGCGGATGCGGTGCGATGTCGATGGCGATGTAGAGGTCACCCGGTTCCTGGGCGCCCGAGCCCTGACCTTTGAGCCGGATCTCCTGGCCATTGATGACACCGGCAGGAACCTTTACACGTAGTGTTTTGGTTCGAACAGTCAGTCGTCCATCAGGTGACGCCTCACGCACACGCAATTCGATGTTCTGGGTGGTGCCGCTGAACGCTTCTTCCAAAGTCAGTGCAAGGCGGTAGTGCAGATCCTGCCGATCACTCGCAGCGTTACGAAAGCCCTGACCAAATCCTTCAGAGTCCGCCGCGCCGCCCTCATTAAAAACAAAGTGAAAGAAGTCGCTGAACGCGCGCGGATCTCCGCCGGTAAACCCCTCACCATTGTCACCACGAGGGCCGGTGTGGAACTGCCAGCCACGCGGCTGTCCGGAAGGACCGCCGCCGAAGTCGTCACCCATAGACCCACCATGTCGGCGCAGATCATCGTAGGTCGCCCGCTTCGTTGCATCGTGGAGCACCTCATAGGCCTCGCCAACTTCCTTGAAGTGCTCAGTGGCATCAGCCTCTTTGGACACGTCCGGGTGAAATTTGCGGGCAAGCTTTCGATACGCCTTCTTGATGTCTTCGGGCGTTGCGGTCTCGGCCACGCCGAGAATCTTGTAGTAGTCCTTGAAATCCATGATGTGCCTGTAGTGGACGTAAGTGGACGTAAGTGGGCGTGAGTGGACGTAAGATGGCCTAACAGGGCATACATTCACTTCATGGTGCTGATGCAGGCAAATCTCAAGGTGTTGAGAGAGTCGGGGCGATCGCCTCATTCCGAAGTCGTTGATATTCCTCATAGCCCATGCTGTCCTCAGCCAGACATTCGGCCTGCTGAGGTGGTGGCAGCTTCAGACATTGTGTGCGCTGGCCCTCCACCATGCCGTTGTAGGCTTGTTCGGCAGTGCAGGCGCTGAGCGCAACTGCTGTGGCAAATACGAAACCTGTCACTTGCCTGCGGGTGAAATTTCGCCGCCAGGAAACAAGCTCGTTTTGATTAGCGGACATTTGAGGTGGCCTATTTCAGATGGTGCAGAATCCAGTCCCGCCCCAACTGCGGGCTACCCAAGCTTGCGCGTGCGCTTTGCCTGAGAGGCTTTGCCATCGATTTCAATCGGATCCACAAGAATTCTGCTGCGACGGCCTGGCGCTGACGAGCCTGTACTGGCGTGCCATAACAACGCAGTGGTCAGTGTGTTGCCGATGATTGACGAAGGCCTCGTGTAACTCTGGTAGTAGTCGTGTGCTGCATGGCGCAATGCCTGGCAAGCGGGAACATCATTCAACAGTGTTTCCACACGCTCGACGCACTGTTCCGCCGATGAAAAAAATGCGACCTGTTTTCCATCCACCAAGGGCGTCGGTAACTCATAACTCAAGGGCTCGGCGACGACGGCCTTCGATGCCGCCAGGAGTTCAGGCAAGCGCCAGCCAATTGAGTCTGCCAGCCCTCTGGTAAACACGACCACACGGCTGTCCCTGACAAGCTTCAGATAATCGGGTCGTTCGGTCGAGAGTTGGGTGAGGACATCCGGGCAGCGTCTTTTTGCCTGCTCGTCGGGAAAGAGGCCACCGACAAAACGCGATCCGAAGTGTGCCTTGAGCAGCCTTGTTACTTTTATTCTGTAGTCGTTAAACGCTTCTACCTGCTCCGCATCGGATCGACCGGTAGAGTTGAAGAGCCTGGTCTGAAGCAACACCTGAGGTAACGTGGCCGCATCCGGAGACACTTCGAGTTGCCGGCTGTCGAGATGATAGGAGGCATCGTTACCAGCCCGGTTGAGGGTCAGATCCAATGCCATGCGTGCCAGTTGCCGTGGGCCAAGACGGCGCCACACACGAGTCGTCTTGGCAAATAAGAGTGTGCGTTGCCAGCGCCTGTTTTGGTGGACGCTGGAACAGGGGTAATTGAGTCCGTAAGGAAAAATGCGATCGGTATAGTGCGGGTTTTCCTGTGCCCAGGGTCGCGCTGGCGAATCGAGAAACGTCTGCAGGTAACTTCGCTTGAAGTAGGCATCACAACGCGTCAGACCACTCATGCTGGAGATGCCTGCCGAATCCATCATGTCATAACAGAGCGAACGCTCCTGACCAGACGCTGGGTCCCGCAGATCCAGATGGAGCACGTGCTGGTTGTCGGCAAATCCATAGGCGCCGTTGCGTTCTTCGATTCGATGCCGGGGTGAGCCAGAGAAGTGTAACGATATCTCGCCCTGCGCTTCGAGGTCGAACAGACCAGCATAGATTTGAGACGTGTAGGCGCTCGATGAAATGGGGTAGACGGTTACTTCAAACATGCCTCTGGGTCCTTGCGTGTCGTGTTCTTGTTCTTGTTCTTTGTTGCTGCATTTTGCTTCTGGTCATAGACCTGAGCTCAGTCATCTGGACCGTCACATCAGGCGGCCAGCGTGGGCAGATGCGGATCGAAGAAATTCGCGCCGACGGAGACGTACTTTTCGCCATCTGCATAGACGAACCGGTTCCGATTCGCCGTCGCGAAAGCATCTTCGCATCCTGCCACCAAGCGTTCGTGCAACTCGATCACCAGAATGTTTGTCCAGTTCAGCCACAACGGTTCTTTCAGCAGCGGGTATTCGGCGCCTTCAATGTCCATTTTGAGGATCAGGACGTTTTTGGCGTCATAGGTTTGAAGGAGCTCATCCAGCGTGACGGTGGTTACTTCCTCGATTACGTTTGCCGATGTGTCAGTTTCGTTTTCGACGATGTTGAAGCCCCACTCACCGCTGCCACGATTGCGCAGAGTCCTCACGCGTGGAGAGTTCGCTGGAACAAGCGCGGCATGATGTGCATGAATCCTGGGGTGTGGTGCGATGTTTTGGGACAACACGGCAAAATTGTCCGAAGATGGTTCGATGGTCACGACGTTCGCCAGTGGGTAGAGTTTCGATAAGGCGATTGCAGCTGTGCCGATGTAACCACCGGCATCCAGGATCAGGCCCCGCTGGTCCCGAGGAAAGGCGCGTGCTAACGAATGGAATTCACCACCGAGCGTCCAGCGGGCAACGTCCAGGTCCGGTGTTCCGGTGCGCACAAAAACTTTTTCACCGTCGATGGATACCTGTACTAGTTCACGCCGATTTCGAGTTTTGGCCCACCACAGGTGCTGCAGTGTCGCCAGGGAGTTCTCCCGGTGGAGATCCCGATACAAGCCGATTTCACGGCGCAGTGTTCTTATCATGGGTAGCTGCCCTCTGGGTTGAGCCGCTTTTTCAGGCCAGCTTAGAGGCTTGCGCTAGGATGATCAAATTACATGACATGAATTTTCCATGGGTAGGGGCAAGGAAAAGATGGCAGCGCCGATAGCACGCATTGATCCAGGGCTCGCGCTGGATGTTCAGACTTACATCGCGCTTGGCCTGGACCATGCTGCCCCTGAACCCGTAAACGGTCGCTCCAATGCCGATATCCTGGCGGCACTGAATCATCCTGGGGACGCCATCTATCATCCTTGTCACGAAGCAGTTCCCGGGTCTGAGATCCCAGCTGGAGAAGTGACCCGCCACGCAGACTGGGAGGGTGCACGCATTTATCCAGGCACGACACGAGATCTGTTTGTTTACATTCCCGCTGGACTGGATCGCTCCCGAGCGGCCAACCTCATTGTCTTCAATGATGGTGTTGGTTATCTGAGCCGCCGTGGCTCTGTTCGTGCCGGACTGGTGCTGGATACCCTGCATGCAAAACAAGCCATTGAACCGACTGCTGCCGTGTTCGTGAACCCGGGGCGTCCTGTGGACAGCAGGCCGACGCTTACACCTGTCTACGATGCGGCGTCGATGCAACGCAGTCTTGAATACGATTCGCTCACACCGGACTACGGTCGATTTCTGCTCGAAGACGTGTTGCCGTTTGTTGAAAGCACGCATGGCCTGTCGATCACCGACGACCCGACTCGACGAACGGTGTGTGGCATGAGTAGTGGTGGTATCTGTGCCTTGACTGTCGCCTGGCATTATCCCGGCCGTTTTGCTCGCGTGATGAGTCACTGTGGCTCGTATACGAACATTCGCGGTGGCCATGTATTCCCGTATCTGGTGCGCGCAACTCCGCGCAAGCCCATCCGAATTTTTCTGCAGAGCGGGGCCAACGACGCTGCAACCGTTTTTGGTGACTGGCCGCTGGCGAACCAGACCATGGCCAAGGCATTTGAGTACGCAGGCTATGATTTCCGGTTTGAATTCGGCGCCGGTGGCCACACACTTCGACATGGCGGCGCACTGTTTGCAGATGCATTGCGCTGGTTGTGGCGGGATGCTGGCCCATAACTGACAACCATGCTGAGATTACGAAATCGGGGCGTCGAAAAAAATGACTGATGAACGATTCACGCCGGAACATATCGACACCTGGCGTCGCGCAGGCGGGGTGTTGATAGAGAACTTTTTTACGTCAACTGAAGTGGCGCAGGTACAGGCAGACTTCGAGCTCGTATTTGGTCGTAACCAGGGGGCAGAGGCTGCGCTCAACAAAAAGCGCGATGGCGAAATCGGCCGTTTCAATCAGGCCCAGTTTGCAACCTTCGAAGCGGTTCCATTCGATTGTTCGCCGGCACTGAATCTGATTGGGGTCCATCCAGCGCTGATTCGATTCGCGCAGTCAGCGCTCGGATGCACGGATGTGCACCTGTATCAGTGTCAGGCATGGGCAAAGTTCACTGGTGATGCCGACTACGATCAACCATTTCACTGCGACTTCAGCAACCACACCCTCACTGTTCCTGCCGAAGATGATCACCTGAATTCAGTGACCATCCTGTGTTACTTCAGCGATGTGTCCGAAGCGCATGGTCCGGCGCACTATGTGTCCCGCACTGACAGCGCCAAGGTTGCAGGGCCGGAGGCGACGTTGATCCGAGACCCATCGGACCATCACAATCTTCAGCAGGCGCTCCAGCGATTCGAGCGATCCACGGCGGCGCCGGCAGGCAGCATTTTTCCCTATGGTATCGATGTCTTTCACCGTGGTACTAACATGACAGCGCCACGTGGCCATCGTTACGCGGTGATGGCCTGCTACAAAAATGCAGCCAACAGCAGCATCGGTTATCACGCCTGGCCGTTCCATCATCTGAAGCCCTGGCAACGTGTATTCGAACATGCCACGCCTGAACAGCTGGCATGTTTTGGTGTACAACCGCCCGGGCACCCTTTCTGGACAACCGTCACGCTGCAACGTGCGCAAGTTCGTTATCCGGATTGGGATCTGACGCCATGGCGAACCGCCATGGTACGCGTCTGACTTGATGGGCCTGACTTGACTGCGCAGGCCTGATTTGATCGCAACGAGCCAGCCAAACGAGGTGTCTATTTCGGATCGAAGTCCCGCTTGCTGTGACGTTCAACAACGCGGGTCTCTTCCGGTCCCCAGCTTCGATTGACTCGGCGACCACGCTCGACGCCAGGACGTGTTTCGATAGCTTTCGCCCATCGAACGACGTTTTTGTAGCTGGTGACATCGAGGAACTCCGCAGCGCCGTAGATGTTGTGGAGGACAACCGCGCCATACCAGGGATAGATGCCCATGTCGGCTATGGTGTAGTCATCGCCGATGATGTACTGGCGATCCGCCAGATTTTGATCCAGCACGTCCAACTGACGTTTCACCTCCATGGTGTAACGGTCTATGGGGTACTGCATCTTGCTTGGTGCGTACGCATAGAAATGGCCGAATCCGCCACCGAGATAAGGTGCACTGCCCATCTGCCAGAACAGCCATGACATGCACTCGGCGCGTGCAGAAGTTTCGGTGGGCAGGAACGATGCGAATTTTTCTGCGAGGTAGACGAGGATGGCGGCGGACTCGAATACCCTCGTTGGCTTTGGTGTGCTGCGGTCGAGCAGCGCGGGAATCTTCGAGTTGGGATTGATGGCGACGAAGTTGCTGCCGAACTGATTGCCTTCGCCGATGTTGATGATCCAGGCATCGTACTCGGCGGCCTCGAAACCAAGCTGCAGCAGTTCTTCCAGCAATATCGTGACTTTCACGCCGTTGGGTGTTGCCAGCGAGTACAGCTGCAGGGCGTGTTCTCCAACCGGCAGTTCCTTTTCATGGGTCGGACCGGCGATTGGGCGATTGATGTTGGCGAAGCGTCCGCCATTGCCCTGTTCCCAGGTCCAGACCTTCGGTGGTGCGTACTCGGGCATGCCTGTTGTCTCACTCATTCGATTGCTCTCGCATTGGTAGTTTTTTGGAAATTCCTATCGCTCCAGTACTCGCAGCATATCGTCCACGTTGGTGAACTTGATCCTTGGTCGTTCTGCTGCGAGGCCGTTGCGGACTTCGACATCATCCAGTTGCCGCCAGTGATGGAAGTCGACCAGTCGCGGCTGTCGCGAAGCGACCAGCGAGAATGCCGACGCAGCATCTGGATGAGAAGGCACAAAACACCGGCCCGAAGCCACGTCTTCGATCATACCGTTAACCGTTTCCTTTGCATCTGTCTTGTTGCTGCCGATCACACCTGACGGCCCTCGTTTGATCCAGCCCACCACATATAACCCATTCACGGGCTTTTTTTCGAAGTCGATCACGCGGCCCGACACGTTGGGAATGACGCCTGCCGACGCATCGAATGGAACTTCAGGCAGTGGCACCCCTCGATAGCCCACAGAACGAAACACCATCTGTACAGGCAATATTTCCTCTGCATCGGTGGCGCGCACCCGCACGGTTCCGTCGCTGCCGAGAAACGATTCATTTTTCACAATGCGGATACCGGCAACGTGGTTGCTCGAGTCGGTGAGGATCTCGGTGGGTGACACCATGAAGCGGATGTTCAGCTGCTTGTCACGATCTGCAGATAACCACTGCGAAAAAGCGTTGATGATCTCGACGTTTTTTTCCGCGTTACGATCAGCGGACGTGGCTAGCGCGGATCGACTGGCGTCATCCAGTCTGGCTTCATCAGCCCGAACCACGACGTCGGTGTGTCGAAGTGCGCCGATTTCACGGATTTCTTCCGGGGTGAACGCGGCTTGTGCCGGGCCACGCCGACCGAGGATGGTCACCGTCTTGATCTTGCTGGTGCGCAGTGCAGCCAGCGCATGGTCCGCCATATCGGTGACTGCGAGTTCATCGACGCTTTTGCAGAGCATGCGGGCGACGTCGATGGCAACGTTGCCGAGCCCGATGATCGCGACGCTGGTCGCCTCGAGGTCAAACTCGTGATTGGCGTAGTCGGGATGCCCGTTGTACCAGGCAACAAAATCGGTAGCCGGGTGGCTGCCGATGGCGTCCTCGCCGGGGATGTTCAGTGATCGGTCATCCTGTGCGCCCGTTGCAAATACGACTTGATGATAGTGACGACGCAGATCGTCAAGGTGCAGATGATTGCCGAACTCCACATTGCCGTAGAAACGGAAAGATAGTGAGGCTGCGCTCTTGTCATAAGCGCGGGTGACACTCTTGTCCTTCTGATGATCCGGGGCAACACCTGCGCGCACCAGACCGAATGGTGTTGGCAGTTTTTCGAACATATCGATCTCAACCACGAGACGTTCTTGCTTGAGCAGATTGCCCACGGTATAGAAACCCGCAGGCCCAGAGCCGATGATCGCCACCCGGAGTGGATTGCTGCTCGTCCCGATGGCGGACATGTTGACCTGCACGACAATGTTCGGCGGTGAGTCTATCGAAGAATCACGAGGGGGTGTCCGGCAGTGAGGGAGCGTTGGTGAATTTTGTCTGTAAGCGGTCAGGGAGGAGTGAGATTGAAGCCAGCCTCAATCTCGCCCTTTTCCCAAAAGCGAGTAGTTGTGACTGAAGGCTTTGTGCCAGCAATTCGGGCGAGGCTCTCCCCAGTAGCAGAAAGCGCGCTCGAATCGGCCGTCGATCCAACAAGGTTCTCAGAACCGGAAAGAGATCGGGGCGTCGCTGTACTTCGTCGATGACAATCAGTCCTCGCAAAGGCAGAAGCGTCAGCTCCGGATTGGCGAGTCGCGATACATCCTGTGGTTTCTCGAGATCGAAGTATTCGCTTTTGGTGCCAGCGTCAAACTTTCGCGCAAGTGTAGTCTTCCCGCGCTGACGCGGTCCCAGCAGGGCAACGGCGGGGGAACGACGCAGACCAGCTGCTATAGCAGTTTCGAGATTGACTCGGTGGATAGTTTTCATGCCTTGAATATCGAGCGATAGATGCTCAAATTACAACGTCATATCCGAAGCCGATCTGGACGGCCATCAAATCCGTTTCACCGCTGCCCCCAGCAACTGTATGACCATGTCACGTAACGCGCAGATGCTCAGCGAAGAGAGCGGGTAGCCATCGTCGGTGCAAACCTCCAGCGCGCCGGGTGCCTGCTGCGGATTCGATTCAATAGCTGCGCCAGCACCCCGTGGTGGAACGCGACGCATTCACTGTGAAGAGCCGTGGTGTTACCGGGTCATGGTGTTGTGCGTAGACGCCGGTTGCGTAGGTTCCAGCGACTTCCAACGAAGTATTTTTTATGGTTTGTGTGCGCCTGGATCGCAACGACTGCGAGCAATACCACACTGAGCTTTCTGACCAGGCCGAAATCCAAAAGGGGCAAAGGGCTGCCCACGAATGGGGAGTCAGGAGATAACGGTGGCGAGCGAACATGTCGTTCTAATGAACTTCTCGCGAGCCGATTCACACCTTGACTTTACACCATTTAATTTATCGTGTTTTAATGTATTTAACTTGTTAAAGAATTCGCTGATGGATCTGGTTACTGAACAACGCCTTGCACGACGATCGATGATCCTGGCCTCGGTCCGACAGATGATTGTCGATCGCGGTTATGAGGCCGTGACGATTCGCGAACTCGCTGAAGTCTGTCGTGTCAGTGTGCCGACGCTCTACAACCAGTTTGGTGGCAAAGACCAGTTGCTTGCCGCCGCCATCGAAGATCACTTCCGCGGTGCTTATGACAGCCAGGATTTTCAGCGGGCGAAACCGGGCCTGGATCGGTTGCTCACCCTGATCGATCAGAGCGCGCAGCAGTTGCTGGAGTCGTCGAACTACCATCAGCGCCTGATCTCGGCGTTTTCATCCCTCGGTTCTACCACTCAGGTGCAGATGCGGGTAGCGACAGCCTTTGCACAGATCATCATCGCGCAGCTCAATGTGATGCAGGACAAAAGGCAGCTGGCGGACTGGGTGATCCCGGCGCATCTGGCCGGGCAGATGGTGGCTGCATGCATCGGCACGGCAGTGCAATGGAGCGCGGGCTTCATCACTAGTCAGGCTCTGCAGTCGAGCATGCGCTACGCCATGGGGCTGGTGCTGCTCGGCACGTTGCGTGGAAAAAGCCTGCCACGATTTTCAACAATGCTGCAGGCAGCGCAGGCCACGCTGCCGGCTGTACCGGCAATGGCCGACAACCAGAATTCCCTGAATGATCACGAACGAGGAGCACATTGATATGGCACAGCCATTTCCCCGGCATGAACATCTGGTCGGTGGTTTCGAGCCACTGCGCATGGAGTGTGATGCACCGGACCTGGTGGTCGAAGGTGAAGTGCCGCGCGAGTTGAAAGGCGTCTTCCTGCGCAACGGTCCAAACCCGCAGTTTGCACCACGCGGTGATTACCATCTGTTTGCTGGCGACGGCATGTTACACGGCTTCTACATCGCCGATGGCAAGGTGTCGTACAAAAATCGCTGGTTGCGTACGGTCAAGTTTCAGAAAGAGCGCGAGGCCGGTCGCTCGCTGTTTGGTGCCATGAATCCCATGGCGTCCGATCCGAGTGTGCAGGGCATGCGTACCGACGGGCTGGCCAACACCAATGTGATCTGGCACGGCAACCAGTTGCTGGCACTTGAAGAGGCGCATGCCCCGTTTGCAGTTGATGTGCACACGCTGGCGTCCATCGGACCACATACCTGGGGCGACAAGCTGGTCGGGCCGATGACCGCGCATCCGAAGATCGATCCGGAAACAGGAGAAATGCTGTTTTTCGGCTACAACGCCGACGGCATGTTGTCTGAGCACATGTCCTTTCATGTGGTCGACAAGGCCGGCAATCTGACGCGCTCGGAAACGTTCAAGGCGCCTTATGCGGCGATGGTCCACGATTTTCTGGTCACACGTGATCATGTGCTGTTCCCGATCATGCCGCTGACCGGTTCCATGGAGCGTGCCATGCGTGGTGCACCGCCGTATGCGTGGGAACCGGAAAAAGGCGTGTTTATCGGCATCATGCCGCGCAGTGGAACGGTTGCCGATATTCGCTGGTTCGAAGGTCCGGCGTCTTTCATGTTCCATCCCATGAATGCACACACCGACGGCAACATCATTACGTGTGAAGTCTGCGAGTTCGAAGAAGCACCGTTGTTCCCGGCGCCGGATGGCACGCCAGGCAATCCAGCCAAGGCCATACCACGGCTCACACGATGGACGTTCGATCTGGCCAGCAACACCAACACCTTCAAGACTGAGTTGCTCCATGACGTCGCCTGCGAATTCCCGCGTCTGGACGAACGACGTGCCGGGCTCAGTTATCGGTATGGTTACATGGCTTGTGACACGAGGCCCGAATTCAAGGTGGGTGGGTTCAATGCGATTGGTGTCATGGACCACAAGACTCGCAGTCTGAGCATGTATGACGTGGGCGCCGGATGTGCGACCAACGAACCGATCTTCGTCCCCCGCACTCAGTCGAGCCCCGAAGGTGATGGATTCCTGCTGGCCAATGTCTATGACGCGAACCGGCGAGCAAGCCATCTCGTGATTCTTGATGCACAAAACGTCTCGGCCGGGCCGTTGGCCAAGGCCTATCTCGATCATCGAGTACCGTTTGGCTTCCATGGTAACTGGGCGCCGCTGTAACATCGGCTGAACCGATGTCGAGCAGACCGGCCCTGAACAGACCGGTCTTCAACGTTACGGTCGTGACAAGCAAACAAACAGATGGACAGGCGAAGGGGAGAAGCCGAGATGACGACTCAGAAACTGCCACCGGTCGAGGAGATCAGGGCGCTGGTTGGACACCGGTTTCCCGGCGGTTCGTACACCATCGCGCACTGGGAAAACTTCCTGCTGACCGAATGCACCGGCAGTGCGCCATTACCTGATGATCTTGCGCATCCGGCGGCTCTGTTTCACGTACCGATACTGGGTGCAAAAACCAGCATCGGCGAGATGTTTGCGCTCGGACAGGCGGACTCGGATTCGTCCATCGGCATCGAAAGTTACGACTGGGAGTTCTACGAGCCGTTGCGCGAAGAACACCAGTACCGGATTGATGCGGAAATCATCGAGGCAGATCGCCGTGAGAACAATGGGCGTACCTATGATCGCATCGCTTTCCGTTTTGATCTCAGTAACGCCAATGGCGAGCCGGCCGCACGAACGACCGTCACCTGGCACTACAATCGGGGGCGACGATGAACGTAAAACCTGGTGACGATATTCCCGAGTGGGACATGCCCAGCGTGCGTCCCGAGCGTATGCGTACCATGGCTGCGATCCTGCGCGATCCAAACCCGGTCCATTGGGATAAACGGGCGGTCGCGGCCCGTGGGTGGGGCGAGCACACGATCAACCAGGGGCCGTTGGGCCTGAGTTACATGGTGAACATGCTGCATGCGTGGACCGGTCCACGCAGTGTGCGGCGGATTGTCATGCGGTTTCCACTGCCGGTGTTTGATGGCGACCACATCATCGCGCAAGGCAAGGTGACTGCGGTTCGCGAGCAGGATGGCAAGCGATTCGCAGACTGCGAGATCTGGCTGCATCGTGAAGGTACCCGCAACCCGCTTGAAGGCAGCGCCACCGTTGAGTTGCCTGACTGACCCCTTCGAGAATTTTTTTCCCATTTTCGGAACCTAGAACATGACGATGAATCGAAAAGTCGTGCTGGCCAATAAGCCCGCACATCTGCCTACGCTCGATTGTTTCGCAATCCAGCCGGAAGAACTCGCTCCGCCGGCAGCGGGGCATGTACTGGTCAAGGTCGAACATATCTCCATCGATGCCTGGGTCAGCACCATGCTCGGTGCTGGCAGCCTGCATGGCGCCTTGCCGTTGGGCGGCACCATTCCCGGACTGGGTATTGGCCGAGTGCTGCAGACCAATGACCCTGCATTGAAGGAAGGTGATGCGGTGTTTGGACCGGTGGGCGCGCAAACGCATCTGGTTGCCCCTGCTGCCATGTTCCGCAAGCTCGACACCAGTCAGCTTCCAGCTCGCAGTTACCTGGGTGTGCTCGGACTGACCACAGGCTTGACCGCCTGGGTTGGTATGAATTCCGTTGGAGGTCTTGTTGCGAGTGACACGGTAGTCGTCTCTGCTGCAGCCGGCGCGACCGGGTCGGTTGCCTGCGAGATTGCGAGAATAGTCGGTGCCCGTGTCATTGGTATCGCCGGTGGCGCTGACAAGGTGCGGTATCTGGAGCAGGATCTGGGTATCGCTGCGGGCATCGATTACAAGAACGAGGATGTTGGCAAACGCCTCGCAGAACTTGCGCCGCAAGGCGTCAATCTGTTCTTCGACAATGTTGGTGGCACGATTCTCGATGCGGTGCTGGATAACATTGCCCCGGAAGCACGTGTCGTTATTTGTGGGGCGATCTCCCAGTATCCCCGTCTGGATCAAGTGACCGGTCCCAGTCGTTACCTCAAGTTGGCCGAACGCAATTCAAGCATGCGCGGCTTTACGGTGGATCATTGGTCGAAGGACCATCCTCAGGCCGAGGCGGAGTTAAGTTCCTGGCTCAAGGCAGGCAAGTTCAAGCTTCGCGAAGAGATCCTGGGTGGAATCGAGCGTTTCCCCGAAGCAATCCTGATGCTGTACAGCGGTCACGTTGGCAAGCTGATGGTTGCGCCTTAAGTGACTGTTGATTGCGTGAAGTGCCTGCCACGTCTGCGACAAGCGCCCTCACGAGCAGTGTGGTCAAACCGCCCGCATCAGTTCCCAAGTGTTTTCCTAAACGAGTAGACGGGATCATTCGGGGACAGGCCACCGCGTATGCGGACTCACCATCTACTTCAACCCATATGTTGTTCACTGAGTGCGACAAGCGGCGTGACTTTGTGGGAGCGATCTCCTGATCGCGATCTTCGATGATCCCAAAACTCGTGGTCAGGAGACCACTCCCACAAGAAACCACAAAGTCGCGATACCCAATGTCTGTGGGAGCGATCTCCTGATCGCGATTTTTGTAACGGCCCATGCCGAAAATCCGCACACGCATCGAAACCGGGCAATCCGCTCCCGGTCGCCGGTTGATTGATGTTCCAGTCAAAGACGTAAGTCCTGTGGCTCAGTCGCCACTGACCATCGCGCCGCTCATGGCGATCGAGATAACGGCCACCGATCAGTGATTGCATCGGTCCTGTCATGGTGTAGACGACGACGTAGCTTTCAGAAATGGCCTGTTCGCCGTTGATCTTTATCCACATGTTCGACGGGCGATGCATGGTGATGTTGTCGGGCGCAGCAGGGTCGCCCACCAGGATTTCGCACAACTGTGTCGCCGCGCCGTTGAAAAAGCCGTAGATCACTTCCGAATCGTCGTGCCACGCAGACTTCATCAAGGCCAGACACCGCGATCGATACCTCGTTGCACCGTGGTTATCGCTTCGCTAATGGCTTGCCTGGCGACGAGATGCGCAACCGTTGCCGGAAACTCAGCCGTTGCCATGTGGCTCCCTGATTCAGACTATGAGTGAGGGGAATCCTTCATCATTCCATTGAGGTTTACAACGTCCAGCCCGGACCCTTTGACATCACCGGCTGGAGCACGTCTAATTTCGGCCATCTATTATTGGCCAAATTTACCGGGCATCACCATGAACGACATTGTGAAACATCCTTTGGCGATGGATGGCAAGGATCCTTCGAATCTGCGGGGCGATCCGGTTGACGCGGAACGTTATTACTCCAGATCGTTCATGGAGAAGGAGTGGTTACAGCTGTGGACCAAAATCTGGCACATCGCTGGCCGAGAACAGCAACTGGCCGAGCCCGGCGACTTCATCGTGCACGATTTCATGCAGGAATCGGTGATCGTCGTCAAACAGCCAGACGGCTCGCTAAAGGGGTTTTACAACGTCTGCAGTCATCGCTCGCAGCGACTGGTGTGGCACGACAACTCACAGAAGAATTTTACCTGTCCCTATCATGGTTGGGTGTGGGGCCTGGATGGTGTGCTGGAAGATTGTCCAGATCGCGGCGACTTCCCACAGGGCGATCCCGTTGGAAAGCTGAAACTCACCGAAGTTCGTGTGCAGACCTGGGCCGGCCTCGTCTGGTACACCATGGATGACGAGGGTCCGGATCTGTTCACCTATCTGAGCCCGAGCACTCAGCTCTACAAGAACCATCAGTTCGAGAAAACTGTTCGTGTGAGCTGGCTCCGAGTGGCACTCAACACCAACTGGAAATTCTGGTCTGACAACTTCAATGAGTCGTACCACACCCGTACCGTGCATCCTCAGGTTCCACCCATCATCGACCAGGATCACTTCACCTCGCGGTACGAAATGTTCCCCATGGGCCACAACCGCATCATCCAGATGGGGCGGCCTTCGCTGCGTGACCGGTTGCCGGATGGTGTGCCGCACCCCTTTGATGATGCGTTACGCGCCTGGGATATTGACCCGGATTCGTATCCTGACTTTGTTACCAAGGCCATGCAGGGTTGGCTGGACCTCAAGGCGGCGAAGAAAAAACTCTGGAAGGAAAAGGGATTTCTGCACTACCAGCACCTGGACGACGAAGAGTTGACCGAAAGCCCATTCCAGGTTCTGTTCCCCAATATCGCCATCGCGCCCTCGGCGGATTCCTTTCTGGTATGGCGTTGGGAACCCCATCCAACGGATCCTGAAAAATGCTATTTCGATCAATGGACCATGGCGTATCCGATTGAAGGTCAGGAGGAATTCGTGAACCGCACGGCGGTTAATCCGCTGCGGCTGGTCGAGGCTGAGCTGGACTTTCGCGAGTACGACAACGGCGCAGGCGTGCAGGAATATTCGGATCAGGTGGTTTTTCAGGACTGGCAGTTGACTGCTGGCCAGACAGCGGGCTGGCGGTCGCGAGGTTATCGGGCTCCCTATTTTGCTGCGCAGGAAACCCGGGTCAGACGTTTCCATGAGGTGTTGAACGACTACATCGCCGGGAATCCGCCCGGTCGTTGACGAACACCCTCAGCTGCTGGTTCAGAAGGTAACTCGATCGGCACCGTCAACTCACGGCACTGTCAGCTAACGACATGGTCCGCCCGGAGTGCGGTTATGTCTGCCGCGCTGTAACCCAGTTCTTCCAGTACTACGTCGGTGTGTTGCCCAAGTGACGGTGCTGCGCCCGCGGTTCGTTGTTCCGCAAAACCGAGACGAACAGGCCCTGCCACGCTGCGAGGCACTTCGGGATTGTCTGTTGCAATGATGATGCCGGCGTGAACGGCCTGTTCGTCGTCAACGAAGTCTTCACTGCGATTGATGGGTGAGATGGCGGCGCCAACGGCGGCCAGGTGTTCGCGCCAGTAGGGCCAACCCTGCAGTGCAAATGCGGCATCCAGTTCAGTGACCAGTTCTGTTGCGTTGCGCAGGCGAAGCGACGCGGTCTGGAAACGTGGATCGGTGGTCAGTTCACTTCGTTCGATGGTTGCACAAAACGATGGCCACCGTTTTTCTTCCTGTGAGAGCAGCAGCGTAAACCAGCGACCATCGCCCGCGACGTATTGATTCTGAAAAGCACTGCGTGGGCGATCACGTGGTGGTCGTGGTGTCTGGGTTGCACCGATCAAAGCGGCCGCAGCGATGGTTGCGTTAGACCACACGCCATTGGCATACAGTGAAGTGCCGACCCAGCCGCCGCGGCCGGTTCGTTCGCGTCGATATAAGCCCATCATGATGGCGGCGAGCAGTGTCATGGCACTGGGCCGGTCGCCTTGTGCCGACAACGAGAATGCTGGTGGTTGCCCTTCGTATCGCAATGCATCGAGAAGACCTGAACGCGCAAAAAACGCATTGACGTCGAAACCCGGTATGTCTGCATCCGGACCGCTCTCACCATAACCCGTCAACGACGCGTAGATCAGGCGCGGATTGGCTAATTTCACATCGTCCCAGCGTAGTCTCAGCCGTTCACGCACTGGCGCTGGAAAATTCACCACCAGAACATCGGCGCGTGTGATCAGCTGCTCCATGATGCGGCGACCACTCAGGTGTTTCAGATCCAGCGCAATGGACCGTTTGTTGCGTCCTTCGAGCTGCCACGGATAGTTGGCGGCGGCTCTCGGATAGTTGGCACCTTTCCAGCCGTTGCGATGAGGATCGCCAATTCCAGGCGCCTCGATCTTGATGACATCAGCGCCCCAGTCGCCCAATGCGGTGGCTGCGGCGGGACCTGCGATATACGTGCTGACATCCAGCACGGTGAGGCCGGTAAGCGGCAAGTCGGTGTCCAGTTCGTCTTGATCCATGGATTGCTCGGTCGTCTCGAGTGGTCAGGCGTGCGTGCAATGGTGCCCGGACTCAGGCCAACACGGAACCCTTCGCGGGCAGGTACTCACCGGCGCGACGAAAAATATTGCATCCTCAGATGCGCGCTGATCGCAGGGCTTGAATCACAAGGGTGGCAAATTGCCCGACAGCGGGTAGGCTTGATCTACCGCACGGCGATCCTCGCCGAGTCAGCAGCCGATACTCCGCGGCTTGTTCAACGGCAGGTGAAGAGATCAAAAAATCGATACGACGAATCGGACTCATCGGCGATGTTCATGCTGAACACCGATTCCTGGACATAGCCCTGCAGTTTCTGCATGGACAAGCGCTGGAGATCATTCTCTGCACCGGTGATCTGGCGGACGGGCAGGGGTCGCTCGACAAGTGTTGTCAGCTGCTGCAAGAGTCCGGAGCACAAGTCGTCGCCGGCAACCACGACCGCTGGTTCCTTGGTGATCGGCTGCGCGATGTGCCGCAGGCTCATCTGCGCCGTGATCATAAAGATGAATCAATCGACTATCTCTCGAATCTGCCAGCTACCATTGTCGTCCCGACCGTGATGGGTGATGTGCTGCTTTGTCATGGAGTGGCCAACAACGATCTGCGCAAGGTGTGGCCGGGAACACCGCGCATGGAACTGGCGCGTAGTCACGAACTGGATGGGATCATCGCGGCAGGGACCACGCACCTTGTTGTCAATGGGCACATGCACTATCGCGTTATCATGAACTTTGAGTGTCTGACGCTGATCAACGCTGGAACGTTGAAGGGTGTGCATCGCCCTGGTGTTTCAATTCTCGATCTGCAGGCCGATGTTGTTACCGCCTATGAATTCACACCGGCTGGGAGTCTGTCGGCTGCCCGGGAACAGGGCATTCGGGCGTGTGGCGACCGACGTGTATGGAAAGACACGCAGGGCTTTGATGGCCAGTGGGACCCGGTAACGCTCTACGCAAGCTGATCGGCACCATCTTCCAACCCGGTCAAACTCCGGGAATTCTGTTAGCCAATACGGCAGCCTGGTACGCCGGTCGCGCCTTCATTCGTTCGTTGTATGCAGCGACATGGGCAGCGATGGGAATGTCCAGCGCTTGAGCCCAGGTCAGGCATGAACAGAGCATGATGTCAGCGATCGAAAATTGGTGGGCGACGATGAACGTGCGACGGTCCTCAAGCGCATGGTCCACGGATCGCATCTGTTTCTGGAAGTAGAGACGTGCGGCCGTATTCGCGGCAGGTGCTTCTCCGTAGATCTTTGGCAGTCCCTCATGGCGACGCAATACGTAGAGTGATGTTGCATCCAGTTCGGTGAGACTGAAGTAACACCATTCAAAACAGTGTGCCCGATCGTTGGCGTCAACCGGCATCAGTGGCGCGTCAGGTTTTCCGTATCGATCGGCCAGGTAGGTTGCAATGGCTGCGCTTTCGGTGAGCGTGACATCACCATCCTGGAGTACAGGAATTTTCTGCCGTTGATTCAGGGCCGTGTATTCGTCGGTCAGCGTTTCGCCGGTGCGCGACTGAATCGGTCGCGTGGAACAGGACAGACCCAGTTCTGCCAGGGTCCAGTGCACACGCAAAGTGCGTGGTGTACCAACACCCCAGACGATCATTCCGCTCATACCGGCTTCGGCCGCATCACGGTGCCTTGAGCTTCGAGCGCGTCGATCTGTTCGCTGGAGTATCCGAGTTCTTGCAGGATGACTTGTGTATCTTCGCCCAGTCGTCGTGCAGGCCCACCAATGGCTGCCGGTCGATTGTCGAATCGAGCTGCTGGTCGGGCCTGTCGCACTCGCCCCACAAACGGCTGATCAAACTCCTTGATGATCTCGTTGTGCCTGACCTGGACGTTGTCCACAACCTCCTGCCGACGCAGCACGGGGGCACAAGGCACTTCTGCGTCGTCGAGCAGCGGCAACCAGTGTTCACTCGTCCGCGTGCCCAGGATTTCACCGACCAGCGTAATGCGTTCGGTGGCGTTGACCGATCGCGCGGCGCCAGTCTTGAAGCGAGAATCGTCGACCCAGTCCGGTTTGTTCAGCACCTGGCACAAGCCGTGCCACTCGGAATTCGAGTTGGCGCCGACGGTGATGTAACCATCGAGTGTCTTGTAGACGAGGTCTGGCCGCGCGTTGGGATCAAGGGCACTGCGCTCCTTGCCGATTACCGTCTGCTGCGTCATCGACTCGGGCCAGATGAAACCGATCATGGTGTCGAGCATCGCCAGGCGGATGTGCTCGCCTTCTCCTGAGCGCTCGCGAGCAAACAAGGCCGCACAAATCGCCTGGGCTGCATAGACCGCTGTGGTCTTGTCCGCCATCACGGTACGGACCAACCGCGGTCTGCCGTTACCGGAATCGGCTTGCACATCGGCTATGCCGGACAAGGCCTGGATGATCGGGTCGTAGACCCGCTTGCGGACATAGGGGCCACTGTCGCCAACACCTGTGATCGATGCATAGATCAACCGTGGAAACAGCGAGCGAAGTTCTGGCTCGCCCAGCTTCAGCCGTTGCATGGTACCTGGCCGAAAATTCTCGACCAGCACATCGGCAGTCGCCAGGAGTCGCAGCAAAACCGCATGCCCGTCAGGGTGTTTGAGATCAAGTGCCAAGGTACGTTTACCGCGATTGGCAGAGACGAACATCGGCGAAAAGCCACTGCCGGTAACAGGGCCACGCACTGAGTCACCGTCGAGCGTCTCCACCTTGATGACTTCGGCGCCCTGATCTGCGAGCAGTACCGTGCACAGCGGGCCTGCCAATACGCGAGTGAGATCAACGATGCGAATACCAGCGAGCGGGCCAGTCATGTCAGTACCTTTCTACCAAAGTGGTGATCTAATCCTGCAGGACGAGGTAGTGCAAGGACCTGCCGGGATTGAGGCATACTTCAACCTGACCAGAGCATCTGTTTCTAACCAGCGGGCGGAGGACGTCGTGCCACAATTTCTGTTGATCGGTCTATGTGAACCACCGGGTCCTGAGAAGCAGGCGCAGTTCGATGAGTGGTTCGTCAATCAGCACATCGAAGACACAACACACTGTCCGAATTTTATCCGCGGGCGGGTCTACAAGCTGGCCGGACCCCATCTGGATGGCGTGACAGTCTCAAACTACATCTCAGTCTATGAAGTCGAAGCCCCAAGTTACGCCGAGGCAGAGCGGGTATTGAACGCATGGCAAGCTAACCCCGATGCCTGGCCCGGCCGCAAGAAACACCTCGAAACGGCTGCGCGTATGGATGGCATGCCACTCAAGGTGGTTGGGTCGGGTTGGTATGAGCAGTTGAAGTCGTACGCCGGACCGAAGGCGTGACAAGGGAAACGTGACTAGAAAAAAAGGCGCGGATCGCATGTAAGGCAAAACGCGGCCTGCCGATCGGGTCAATGGCTTACAGCAAGCACTGAAAACTACCGTCATGATGAGCTGACGTTCACTGTGTTGCGGGTTATTCGCCTAAACAGAGAATCCCTACGGGTGCCAGGGGATGCATGGCTATGCCGGTCCATGCATCACCGCCAAACAGGATCAGGGCTTACGAGTGGGGATGTCTGGGGTGTTACTTGCCGCATTTCCGAAAGCGGCGCTGCATGCATTTGTTGGCGAGTGACTGCGCGGCTACGATCTGCTGCGATGTCATGGACTTTGCGAGCACGTCCCGGTTTCTGGCCGCCACCTGGTTGCCGCGGCGTGCAGCAACATCGAACCACAGGTAGGCCTGCGCGTCGTCTTGCGGCACCCCTTCGCCGTTCGCGACCATGAGGCCAAGGTTGCTTTGTGACTTGAGGTAGCCTTTTTCTGCGGCCAGGCGAAACCAGCGCACAGCAGCCGTGTCGTCCTCGGGCACGCCGACGCCGTTGTCATACATCACTCCAAGGTTGTGCTGTGCGCCGACTCGGACTTGGCCACGCACTGCGGCGATTTTAAAGTGACGCAGCGCATCCTGAAAATCGCCAGCGTGATAGGCGTCCACCCCACTTTCAAAGGCGGTTGCGTGAGAGACACTGGGCGACATGCCGTTGAATAGCAAGAAAAGTACGGACAGGAAAAAAACAGGGCTCATTGCTTTCATAGCCTCACCTGTCGCCTTCTTCACCCGGGCGAAATGCTGAGTCCGCTAATTCTTGTCAATGGAGAGATGGAGTGCAAGGCGGCAGAGGTTGTGCAGATCAATCTCTGGAAACATCTGCAATGCCAATTTCGGTCAGGTCTTCACTCAGGTCCATGTAGCCTGGTCGGATGAGGGTGACGGACAGCGACCCGTCGCGAGTCGAACCCGCGACTGCAACCCGGATTGATAACGGCAGGTTATCCAGGCCCGGATCACTTGACACATCAACAAACGCAGGCTGATCGAGGCTTTGACTGTCCACGGCCGCGTTCAACCGCCTTACCCAACCCTTGGCGTTTTCTGGCCACACGTCGGCACCGGACAAATCCTCGCTGACGATTAGCTGACCTTCTTCATATCCGGATTGCACCATCGCCATATTGGCTTTGGAGATGTAGTCCTGATAGGCCGGTAGCGCTATGGCCGCAAGTACACCGATGACAAAAAAAGTTGGGTAGACGAGGGCGAGTAACCAGATCGGTGTCGTGTTGGGCGGAGGAGCATTCCCCCACCGATTGGGTCCCTTACTGCCAGGGATGATCCAGAAGGCAAAGTTGATCAGAGGAACGAGCAGCAAGAGTGCCCACCAACCGGACGCGTTGAAGTCGTTACAGCGGCGTCGCGTGAGGACAATGAATGTCGCGAGAACCGCGAGATAGATCAGAACGAGAGGGATCTGGAAGTAGGATTTACCCAGATCCAGATTCGCCGATGCAATCGTTAAAACTCCTCCGAACATCATTAAGATGAACGCGATTGCGCCACTGAATGCGATGTAGCGCACTCGACCGAGGCGGCCGTGGATGGCGATGAGACGGGCACTCGAGCCCGGTACCGTTGTGTCCATATCGACGTGCTCCTTGTCTCTGGCTAGGCGTGACCAACCAACCCGGGGTCAAGCCTGTCGCGGGGTGAAACACCTGGCCGCACGTCGCAAAGCTTCGCCGAAAGACTCAGCTTTCGCCAGCACTGGCTGCGACGTATGGTTACAACGGCGCCTACGTCGTCGACCGCGATGACTATCGGTGTCATTCTCTGCCTTCGCTGGCGGCTCCGAAGTGCTGCCGTCTGGCATCAAGGTCTATGGGCGTGAACTCAATTTATCCGTGGAGAAGCGTTGATGAACAAACTGGTGTGGTCGGTTGCATTTCTGATCTTGCAGGTGCCCGTACAGGCCGCCGAACCGGATTTTTCTGCAGTTGAAATGGTGACTACACCACTGGCGGACGGGCTCTCCATGCTGGTCGGGCAGGGTGGCAACATCGTGGTATCGACTGGTGCTGATGGCCCGGTGATCGTCGATGATCAGTTTGCACCGCTGGTGCCGAAGATCGAGGCAGCAGTCCGGAAACTTACGGACAAACCGGTTCGGTTTGTCATCAATACCCATCACCACTTCGACCATACCGGTGGGAATGAAGCGTTCGGCAAGGCCGGTGCCTTGATTGTTGCGCATGACAATGTGCGGACGCGCATGTCGACCGAACAACTGTCCAAGCTGATGAACCGGACCATGCCGGCATCACCGCCCGGAGCACTGCCGGTGGTGACCTTTGATGACGGCGTGACGCTGCACTGGAACGGAGAGACCATCAGGGTTGAGCATGTTGCACCGGCGCACACCGATGGTGACAGTCATGTGTGGTTCGAACGTGCCAACGTCGTGCACATGGGTGACACGTTTGTGAACGGTACGTTTCCGCTGGTGGACATCGAGAGTGGTGGAACGCTAACCGGGTTGATTGCTTCGGCGGAGCGGGTACTGGCTCATGTGAACGCGGATACGCAGATCGTGCCTGGACATGGGCCGCTTGCTCGTCGTGATGATCTGCAGAAGTTTCACGACATGCTGGTGGACGTTCGCGGCAGAATCGAAAAAGGCATCGAGAGTGGCAAGACCATGGAAGCGTTTATCACAAGCAAACCTCTCGCTGACCTGGATGCGCAGTGGGGGAAAGGTTTCCTGACAACGGATCAGGTGATCACGCTCATGTGGATGAGCTTGTCAGCACACTGATTGGTTATCCGTTGGCAGTCGAAGCCGGAGGCGGAGCATGAGCAGGTTTGGATTCTCAGGAGGCGGAGAACACGCCGCGTGGCTTGAACGTCTGGTCGAACCTGTCCTGGACGCACCACGCGCCATAGTGGACGCGCACCATCATCTGTGGATGCGCGACGGTGCACCGTATCTGTTTCCGGAACTGCTGGCCGACCTTGAAACGGGTCACAACATCGTGGCGACGGTATTTGCCGAGTGTCATTCCATGTATCGCGCAGGCGGGCCGGTGGCGTTTCGTCCGGTGGGCGAGACGGAGTTTGTAACCGGTGTCGCGGCGATGAGTGATTCAGGAATGTTTGGTACAACGCGCGCCTGTTGTGCGATGTTTGGTGCCGTAGATCTCAGCCTTGGCGCTGCTGCGGAGCCCGTTCTTCAGGCCCACATCAATGCAGCGGGTGGGCGTTTTCGCGGCATCCGTGCGTCGACTTGTTGGCACCAGGAAACAAAGCTGCATCGTGCTGCTGCAGATGAAGGCACGTTGATACGGCCGTCATCTCTGGAAGTGTTTGCGGTGCTTGCGCGATTGGGTCTCTCACTCGACGCGTGGGTCTATCACACCCAATTGCGGGAGGTGATGGCAGTGGCGGACCGGTTCCCTGATCTCAATATCATTCTCGACCATTTTGGCACACCCATACTTGGTGGCCCGTTTCGTGGCCGGCAGAATGATGTATTGAAAGATTGGCGAAGCGACATCCGTGAACTGGCGCGTCGGCCCAATGTCACGATCAAACTTGGCGCTTTGCCGATTCGTCTGGCAGGTAGTTCCGCAGATCGAGCGCTGCCACCATCCTCTATCGAGATCGAACAGGCGTGGCGGCCATGGTTTGATGTGGCCATCGACGCGTTCGGTGCGACTCGCTCAATGTTCGAAAGCAACTTTCCGGTGCACAAGAACTGGTGCAGTTACGCAACGCACTGGAATGCGTGCAAACGATTGTCGATGGGTGCATCGGAGAACGAAAAGGAAGCGCTGTTCAGTCATACCGCCATGCGCGTGTATGGGATTGAAGCGTCGGCTGCATCGTCCTGAACGCTGAAGCCATGGGATCAGTGCTTCGATAACATTGCGCAACCTTGGACCATTGCTGGAAAAACAATGAAGATCAGTCAGTACCCCGATCCCGCACAGATTGCGCAACTCCTCGCCGATGATCCCGGTGGCCCGGTGGTGATGGTCAATCTGCTGAAGTTTAAGCCTCAGGCTGACGGCGCTGACGCGGGTGTCTCCGGCGCAGTCGCCTACATGCGTTATGGCGCGCTGATGCGTGAGTTCGTGGAGGCCAAAGGTGGGCGAATGCTCTATTCCGGTCGAGTGGATCGGCAGTTGATCGGTGTCTCCGATGTGGAATTCGATGTCGTCGCGCTGATGGAATACCCATCCCGCAAAGCCTTTGTCGAGATCGTTTCAGCGCCAGAAGTACAGGAATTTGGCAAACATCGGGCGGCCGGCCTGGAAGGCCAGTGGCTGATCGCCACCACGGAGTCGAACAAGGTTTGATAGGACAATAACCGCGAACGATTTTCGGCATGGTCCGTTTCAAAAATCGCGATCAGGCGATCGCTCACACAGACATTGGGTATCGTGACTTTGTGGTTTTTTTGTGGGAGCGGTCTCCTGACCGCGATTGTCGGGATCATCGAAGATCGCGATCAGGAGATCTCCCACAAAGTCACGGAATAAACGGTTCGCGATCAGGAGATCTCCCACAGGGTGCTCATACGCACTGGGGCGGACCGGCCAATCGGCATTGACCTCTGATCGGATCGTCCAGGGCACTTTCACTCGACGTCTCATGACTGAATCTGCCAACGTCAATGGTTGTGACCTTACGGTTTGTTTCCTGGCGGATTCTCACACCGTGTAAGTGCCGCCATCCACGCCGATGGTCTTGCCGGTGATGTAGCTTGATTGAGCCGTGGACAGAAACAGCACCACGTTGGCAACTTCCTCAGGCTGAGCGGTCCGCCCGAGCGGGAGCGATGCGCCCTGTTTCTGCAACCGGCCCATGTCCAATAAAGACTGTGTCATCCCCGTTTCGATTGGACCAGGCGCGACCGCGTTGACACGAATGCCCGCCCGGCCGACTTCGGCCGCGAAACACTTGGTCAGCATCACCACACCTGCCTTCGATACACAGTAGTCAGCAATCGTTGGTGCCGGCGCATAAGCTGCGATGGAGGCAAAGTTGACGATGGTGCCTCCGTGTCCTTCGGCGATCATCTGTCTGGCAGCTTCTCGTGCACAGATCATCACGCCGGTCAGATTGACATCCAGCACTTTCTGCCAACGGGCGGTGGACTTGTTCAGAATGAAGCCGGCATCCGGATTGAGGAAAGGATCGGTGCTGTGGTCCTGTTCGATGAAATTCGAATAGGAGATACCAGCGGCGGTAACCAGCGCGTCGACGCTGCCAAAGGTGCGTGCGGCGACCTGTACCAGGTTCACGATCTGCGCTTCGTTGGCGGTGTCAGTGTGCACGTAGACCGCACGGCCGCCAGCTTCGATGATCTGTTGTGCGGTGTTGGTACCCCCTGCATCGTTGATATCGGCGACAACCACCGCCGCGCCTTCGCGCGCAAACAACAGGCTGGTGGCGCGTCCCATCCCCGATCCGCCGCCCGTGATGATTGCGGTCTTGCCTGTTAGTTGGCCTGCGGAATGGATTACTGTTTGTGTCATGGTGCTTCCCTGGTTGGATGTTGTCTGGCGTGCATGCCCCTGCACGACGAGGATAACGAGGTGCAGCGTTACCTGCGACAACTACGAAGCGGGCGACCGAGCGAGCGACGATGACGCCTGGCGCCGGTATGATTCAGAACGCATGCACTCGACCGTCGGTAGTCATGACCTTGGCGCTTGCTGAACGATCGGTAGAAGATAAAGACCTTTTGAATCATCAGGAGTGCGTAAACGTGACCACTCATGTGATGAAAACAGTGACGAAAAAAGCGACGAAAAAATTCTGGCACTGCGTGCTGCCCTCACTCGGCGCAATGGCGCTGGCGCTCATTGGTCTCTTGTTAACGCCGACCGCTGGCGCAGACACGCCAGCCGAGTGTGAGGTGTACCAGGGTCAGCCGTCGCTTCCGTACTGTCTACTGCTGGTAGAAGGCCTGTTGAACAACACTGGGTATCGATTGTGGACCCGGGACCACACGGCGGTTTCGGACGGCGTGCGGCGTACCGGACCGTATCTGGCAGGCGCCAGTGCGGCCACCCATGCCCGATCGCGAGTGTATTATTCCGATGCGGTTGTGGCGTGGTTGCGGGCTGGTCGCAAAGGTGACATTCCCGATCAAGCGATGATCATCAAAGAGATGTACGCAGAGGTTCCACCGAAAGGTCCGGACGATCCGGTTACCGGCTGGGCGATGATGGTCCGCAATTCGGCGGGCTCCCATGATGGATGGCTGTGGCTGCTGTACTACCGCCCTGACAATGCGACCAACGGACGTCAGTTCCTCGGGGCGCAGCAGGGCATGAGTTTCTGCCTGGCTTGTCACGCGTCCGCGGATTCTTCGCAGCTCACGTTCGCTTCGCTCAACAACATCGATGACATTAATGTCCAGATGTACGCTCACTTTGATCTGAACCTGCCGCTGAACAGCGACGTCATCGATGTGGCACTGCCGCCTGTGGTCAAGCGGGATTCGACGCACAGCCAATTCACCAATCAGCAAAGTAATTGCCAACTGAGTACAAAAGGCGATTTACCGGAGCCGCGTGAGCAGCCTAATCCATCCATTCTGGCGACCTACAATATAGGCCAGGTCGTGAGGCCGGATGTTGCCCGGCCTTTGCCAATGGACACCTCATTCGACCATGTGCCAGTGCCAGAAAATGGCGCGGACACCTTTATCTCGGCGGACAACTGTAGCGGCTGTCACGATGCCAGTTCGCTCGCCGGGTCCATCCTGCCCGAGATGATGGTCGCGACGACCAAAGGCGAGCTGTACAACCTGTCGCCCTGGGGAGAGTGGAGCGCATCCATGATGGGTCTGGCAGCGCGTGATCCAATTTTCCTGGCCCAGATCGAATCTGAAATTGCCTTGCGTCCTGATCGCGGAGCCTATATTCAGGAATTCTGTTTCTCCTGTCATGCGGTCCAGGGGGCGCGCCAGTTTCAGAGCCAAGGTGGCCGAGGGTTCAACAAGGACATGCTGTATGCGACCGGTGAGGACGAACATTCCAAAGTCGGTGCGCTCGGTCGTGGTGGCGTGGCCTGTACCACTTGTCATCACATCACACCCGACGGGTTAGGTACGCCGGCAAGCTTCAACGGTCGATTCAAGACTGGACCGGCGGACCACATTTACGGCCCCTTTACGGATCCGTTGGTCTATCCCATGCAGCAGTCGGTAGGTCTGACTCCACAACACGGCGGGCAGATCGGATCCAGCGCGCTGTGTGGATCTTGTCACACCGTTATCCCTCGGGCGATACCCCGTGGTGCCCCTGGGGATCCATCGACATTCAAGCCGGTGCACGAACAAACCACTTATCTGGAGTGGTTGAACAGTGACTACCGTGATGGCGGACCGGGATCGAAGACTTGTGCAGGTTGCCACATGCCGGAGTCATTCCACCTCGATCCCAAAACCCCGCTTGCCTTCCGTGTCGCAACCGTTGAGGACGGCCGATTCCCTGCCGTTCCTCACCGCGCAGATGATGCGAAAGTAAATGTGTCTGCGCGACCCTATCGCCGGCATACGCTGGTGGGCGTTAATGCATTCGCGCTCGGGCTGTTTCAGCAGTTTCCGGAAGTGTTGGGCCATTGCGTATTCGACGCGGCAGGGCTAACACCCGGTGTGGAACAGAATCCGATACCGCGTATTCGTCTCGCTGGCGACGAAGCTGTTCGCATGGCGCAGCAGTCGACGAGGCTGGACATTCGCGACGCTCGCTTGGCGGAGGGTCGGTTATCCGCAACGGTTCGAGTGACCAACCTTGCGGGCCACAAATTTCCGTCCGGGGTTGGATTTCGTCGCGCCGTTTTGCAGTTCGAGGTCAAGAGCGCCGATGGTCGTTCACTGTGGCGATCCGGCGGGATGAACGACTCAGGGGTCATTGTTGGCGCCGGCAACACGCCATTGCCCAGTGAATTCACCACACAACCCACTCAACTCTTGCCGGACTTCGACATCATCAACGATCCGGATCAGGTGCAAATTTACGAACAACGGCACGCCGACAATCTCGGTTCGCTGACGACCAGTTTTTTCAGCTTGTTCAATGAAGTGAAAGACAATCGGATACTGCCTTCGGGCTGGTCTCCAACGGGTCCATCAGCCGCCGTCACATGGCCCATCGCCAAAGGTGGCAAGCGTGTGACGTCTCCGGTCGCAGGCTATGATGAGGTGCGCTACGCGGTAGCTGTGCCACGGACTGCAACAGCTCTGGAAGTGGTGGCGACGCTGGTTTACCAGGCTGCACCACCGTATTACCTGGCAGACCGTTTTGCGACGGTGGGTCAGGAAACTGATCGCCTTAAATCGTTGGTCGCCTATGCCAACTTTGAGGGCAGTCCATTGGCGGGATTTCGGTTGGTGCTCGCAGGCTCCTCAGTACACATCGCCCCTGCTGGCGAACAATCCGACACAAACCCTCAATCCATCACTGCGCCGTCGAGTGGACCGTCCAGAACAACTCCAGGAGCTGATCTGCCTGCTCAGGAACCGGTGGCCCCTGTCGCTGTACGATTGACCGCAATGATGCGTGAGTGATGTCCGGCCATCGCTGACGGAAGTTGTTGGCGGCGTCTTGTGAATCGCGGCTTCGGCCGAGCTTGGCCAGCGCCACGGTTCGCAAGAACCACGGGAGTTCCAGGCCGTCGAAACCGCGAGTTGATCGTTCGGCGTGCACGAGGGCTTCTTCGAATTGTTCGAGTGACATGTGCGCAACCGAAAGGTACGCCTCCCACAGATAAATCCGTTGATCGCGGGGTGACAGACCAATGGCCCGATGGACATGTTCGATGCCAAGTTCCGGACGTCTTGAACGTACGGCAATGTAACCAAGTGTCGCCCAGCCATGTGCATTGTTTGGGTTGAGTTCAACCGACTTGAGCAGTAGCGACTCGCCGTCATTCGACTTGTCGAGTACACCAAGTGCGACACCACGATCATGCAGCACGGATGGATGATAAGGCGCGAGTTCAGCGGCGCGCTGGCAACTCTTGGTTGCGCGTGTGGCATCGACGCTAATCTCTTTGCTCCAGCCAAATATGATTCGGGTCGCAAGGACATTGCCCAGAAACGAATGCGCTGGTGCGAAGTTTGGATCACATTGAATGGACTGGACCAGCAACACTTCCGTTTCATCCAGGCTGGCACGAGTGGTGGGTCTCAGTCGTTCAGCCAGCGCACGTTGGTAGTAGGACCAGGCGTCGAGGTTGTCGGGTGCTTCCAGCCGCGCGCGAGATCCTTCAGCCGCTGTCAGCTCTGGCATCAGTTGAGCGGCGATGGCTCGAGTGACTTCGTCCTGCACCGCAAAGATGTCGTCGACCGTCCGATCGTAACGTTCGGACCACAACTGGGTGCCGTGTTCAGCATCGACCAGTTGTGCGCTGATACGAACCCGAGATCCTGCGCGTCGCACCGAGCCTGAAACAATGTAGCGAACACCAAGGCGTTCGGCGGCTTGTCGGACGTCTTGGGTACGACCTTTGTAGGCAAATGTGGAGGTCCGCGAAATGACGTGGAAGCCGGGTAATCTTGATAACAGTCCGATGACATCCTCGGTCATGCCATCGGCAAGAACCTCGTCTTCGTCCGAACGCGTCAACGTCTCGAACGGCAAGACAGCGATTCGGCAGAGGGTGCTCGTATCCCGCGATACGGGATTAGGGGTGGCGACGTTGCTGGTGTCGACCTGTAGATCCATTTCGAGTTGATAGACCTGCACTCGCTGGGGCAGATTTTTGAGCACCGGAGTACCCAGATTGGTCGCTTTGATCTGGAGTTGATGTTCGATCGTTGCCAGCACCCCTGAAGAGACACAAACCCCGCCCGGTTCTGCCAAGCCCTGGATGCGCGCGGCAATATTGACAGTGTCGCCGAACAACAGGCCATCCTCAGCCCGAACCTCGCCAAGATGCATACCGATCCGGAGGATCAGCTGGCCTGGCTCAGTCTGAAGATGGAGAGCGAAACGCACCGCATCAGCCGGCGCCGGAAACTCGGCGAGAAAATTGTCGCCGGTAAAATCGACCAGCCGTCCGGAATACCCTGAGATCGTTGACTGGACCCGCCTTCGCAGGTCACCGACTGCCCGTATGGTGGACTCCTGGTCCCCTGCCATATGCCGTGAGTAGTCGACGACATCAGCAGACAGGATGACAGCGAGGTATCGGGTTGCAGAGTTTTCCATCAGTATCCGGGGCGTTACGTCGCCCCTCTTGGGTGTGGCGTTCTGGAGTGCGGACACTATCAGGAGTAGGCGTCCGCAGGTCAACCCGGACCACCCAGCCCCCCTGCGTAGTGGCTGCCATAAACAGAGCTCCATGGAGGCGAGATACGTTCATGCCACATGCACTCGACAATATTGCCTGGTTTTGTTTGACCGGACCGCACGCCGCTATGGCGAGTGGCAAAGGTGGGGCTCGCCGATATGCCAAAGGCTACCCGCCACTGGCTGGATTTTCGAATCTGGAAGCACCTGATTTTGACGCGCTTGCTCCGTTGTGCGCGTCGGGCGAAGTGATTTACAGCGAAGCGTGGGCTGGTGGGAACCCTCGAGGTTGGCAAGTTGTTGCACAGAGAACGATTGTTACCATGATCTGGGATGGACCAGCACCGGCCGAGGATCGTGCTCCGGACGAAATTCTTCCACTTACTCTTGAACACGCAGGTTCTGCTGTCAGGCTCGCTGCAGCGGCCGATTTCCCCGTATTCGGTCAACGTGCCATCGAAGCAGGCGAGTTTTTTGGAATTTTCCGCGCCGACCGGTTGATCGCCATGGCAGGCGAACGCCTGTTTGCCATGGGCTATCGAGAAATCAGCGCCGTCTGTACAGATCCGGAATTTGAGGGTCGCGGCTTTGCTCGACGGCTGGTAAACGTCCTGGTCGCCCGTGAGTTGCGGCGAGGGGAGGTCCCGTTCTTGCACGTGGTTGCTGACAACACGCGTGCGCACGGGCTGTATCTGCGGATGGGATTCAGGAATCAGAACGAGTCGGCGATTCGGGTGCTGGTCAGGGAGTAGATATCGCCTGCGTACTAACCTTGATTCGACAACAATCGTTAAAGCTTCCGACGCACAACTAACGCAGTCTGGCGATTTCAGCGGTCTCTTGTTGGGAACGGTCTCCTGTGTGTAAAGATGTGCCTGGTCTGGACAGTGGGAGATCTCCTGTGGGAGCGGTCTCCGACCGCGATTGTCGGGGTCATTAAAGATCGCGATCAGGAGATCGCTCCCACAACTTTTCAAGTTCGGAAGATCTCCCAGATCGCGATCTGGAGATCTCCCCCAGGACGTTTTTACTCGACGTCTCATTACTGAATCTGCCAACTTCATTGGCTGTGACCTTACGGTTTGATTTCCGCTGCAATCCCGACCTTCTCTCCAGTCAATCGTTCCGAAGTTCTGAATACCCCAGCGCAGCACTTTCGGTTGCGTAATTATTGTCCAATTGAGGTTAACAGGCAGGAGAGGAGGGCAGTAGTTGAGGGCTTCTCACTCGCGCCAGTATGCGTATGCTGTGTGTGAACCCTGACATCACGAGGATGCATCGATGCAATTCGGCGTTCTGCAGTTTTTCAGTTGGCCGGGACGCCGCATCCCGCTGCCGGAAGTCTATCAACGGGCTTTCGAACGAATCGATGTCATGGAACACGCCGGATATGACGCCGTCTGGCTGGCCGAGCATCACTTCGGCACCTATAGCGTCTGTCCGTCGATCCACATGATGGGCGCGCACATTGCGGCACGAACCAAGAGATTACGTATCGGAACCGCCGTGTCGCTGGCGCCGTTTTATCATCCGCTGCGGCTGGCCGAAGAGATTGCACTGCTGGATGTGCTGTCGGGTGGGCGTGTCAACTTCGGTGTCGGCCGTGGCTTCGATGCTGCCGAGTACAAGAACTTCGGCGTTGCACGTGACGACAGCTATCCGCTGTTTCGCGAACATGTTCAGGTGGTCCTTGAAGCGTGGAAAAGCGAGCGTCTGACCTTCCATGGCCGCTTCTGCCACTTCGACGATGTCGAGGTACTGCCCAAACCATTGCAGCAACCACACCCGCCCGTGTGGCTCGCATCGAGTTCGGAGGACGCGGTGATCTGGTCGGCGCGTAATGGCTATTCCATTCTGATGGATCCACACAGTTCACACACGGAGATCGCAGCAAAACGCCGTCGTTATCAACAGGAACTGGAAGGTGCCGGTTACAGCATGAGTGGACGTGTTTTACCTATGGCACGCAACATCGCGCTTGCTTCGACACAGGCGAAGGCCCACGAGGTGGCCATGAGCAGCGCGAAGTTCATGTTTGGTTCTTACCTTGGCAGTGCACCACGTCCAGTGGCATCCGGTGACCCCGTCGAGCAGTATGTTGCCGATACCGTGATCTGTGGCACGCCTGAATCGGTGATCGATCAACTGCACGATCTCGAAGAAAAACTGCCACTTCAATACCTGATGTGCACACCACTCAGTCATGATTCGTTTGTGTTGTTTACAGAACAAGTAATGCCACACTTCCTTTGATACCACTTTCTTTGACCATAAGGTCCCGCGAGGATTCGCCATGAGTACGCTACTGACCGATGAACACCGCGCCTGGATCGGGCATGAAGGACCGCCGACTCATGTGGAGGTGAGCCGTCGCGATATCGTCAAGTATTCGATCGCTACCGAGCAGACCCTGCAAAAATACCTGGTTGGCGATGAAGCACCGCCGATGTTCATCTTCAATCTGTTCGGCGCGATGCGCCTGGTCAGTGAAATGCGTGATGATGGGCTGCCACGTGGCAGTGGTGGTGGACCAAAATTGCCACTGCAACGGGTGATGGCCGGTGGCACGGAATTGATTCTGCAGCGGCCGATCCGACCGGGCGACAAGCTCACTGGTGTGCAGCGCATCGTCGATCTTTACGAAAAACAAGGCAGTCAGGGGCCGCTGATCTTCACCGTTCGCGCCTTACGAGTGACGGATGCGCAAGGGCAAGCGGTGCTGGAAGAAGTACAAACGGGGATCGCGAGGTAACCATGCAAATCAAAGATCTGAAAGTCGGTGATCGCTTGCCAGAGCGTCGTCACACACCAACCAACGTCACCCTGTTCATGTACAACGCAGCCGTCTGGAACCCCCATCGTATTCACTACGATGAGACCTACACCATGCAGGTCGAGCGCCATCCCGGCATCGTCATCGACGGACCACTGCAGGGCGACTGGCTGGCCCAGGTTGTCACCAACTGGCTCGGCGATGAGGGCAAGGTCCTGCGTTTGCGCTACAGCAATCGCAAGGCGACCTACCTGGGCGAAACGCTGATCTCAGGCGGTCGAATTGCGGCGATCGACCCAGAGAAAAAACTCGTCACCCTGGAGCTGTTTGTCAGTAATACAGCCGGTGAGGTGACGTCACCCGGTGGTGCAACCGTGGAACTTACTGCCTGAGTTCGCGTTTTTGGGTCAACGCATGGCAGGGTGGCAGTGATGCAGCAGGACAGGGGCGCACTTGCCGCTCTGCTTCCCGAGGCGCTTCAACACTGCTAGCCTCGCAGGCAATCAGGGGAGAGCGACAACATGAATCAGTCCAGTGGCCAGGCCGGTTTTGCACTCGGCCGTTTGAATCGCATCGGTGACCATCTGAAGCGTGCGTATGTTGATAACGGCAAGATCGCCGGTTGTCAGATCGCGGTCGCCCGGCGTGGGCAGGTGGCGTATTTCGAGTCGTTTGGTCACATGGATCGCGAGAACAACAGGGTCATGGGTGACGACACGTTGTTTCGTATCGCATCGATGACCAAGCCGATAACCTCGGTCGCGCTGATGATGCTGTACGAACGAGGTTATTTTCAGTTGAACGATCCGGTGCACCGTTTCATCCCGTCCTTTCGCGATCACCGTGTCTGGGTATCCGGGACGGGAGAGGCGATGGTCACCGAACAACCCAACCGACCGATGAGCATGCGTGACATGCTCTGCCACACCGGTGGCCTTACCTATGGTGCCCAGCTTGAAGCGCTGGGATCTCCAGTCGATCCCAATCCGGTGACCAAAGAATATCTCCGGGTCGGGATGAAGGGAGTTGACGGTGAAACTCGAGACAGCTTCCTGCAGAAACTGGCAGGTGTCCCGCTCCGTTATCAGCCCGGCGAGCGCTGGATGTATTCGCTATCGACGGATGTGTGTGGTGCGCTGGTCGAGATCATTTCTGGCAAGTCGCTCGATCAGTTTTTCGCTGACGAAATCTTTGCACCGCTGAAGATGCCTGATACGTTTTTTATCGTGCCTCCAGAAAAACGTGATCGCATTGCTGCGAATTACACACGGGGTCCGAACAAGGGGCTCTTGTTGATCGAACCTGCGGGTACGACGCGCAATGTGACCGCACAGCCATTTTACTCTGGTGGTGGTGGGCTCATCAGCACGACATCGGACTACCTGCGCTTCTGCGAAATGCTGCGACGCGGTGGAGAACTCGATGGCGCGCGAATTCTGGGCCCTCGAACCATTGAACTCATGCACCGGAATCATCTGAAAGGTGGCAAAGACCTGACTCAGATGGCCATCGGTGGTTTTTCGGAAACGGCCAACGAAGGTGTTGGTTTTGGGCTTGGTTTTGCGTGCACGCTAGACGCGGTTTCTTCCGGCAGTCTGGTAGGTGGCGACTGGTATTG
>JAYSTS010000240.1:0-4954 GCA_043719475.1 Gammaproteobacteria bacterium
CATCCGGTGCAGGCTCTTGGCTGGTTTATGAATTTCCTCGGCCAGCGCCTCGAAGCCCACGGTCGCGTTCACGAGGTCGCGCAGGATCAGCTTTGCCGACTCCGGCTCGCCATTGACGAACAGGGTGATGGCCTCGGTTAGAAGCACCTGCGCAAATACCGGATCGCTCTGCACACGCGCGACCACGGTTTCTTTGAAATCACGAGTCAGTACCATGCTCACTTTCCTGCAAAGGGGCTGTTGCCGTCGTCCAGCAGTAGTTCTTTGATCTGGTAGCTCACGGGCTAAATGGTAACGTATAGGTTCCCATAGTGCCTGTGGACAGAAACGAATAACGGGTTTGAAGCATGACAGCTCACCTTGATTGACGATGAACCGTCGCGCGTAACTCATTGATTTTAGAGGATCCAAGACCACACCTACCCGAAGGCCAGACGTAGAATGGAGACCTCGCTACAATTCGGCACACTTGCCCACCAGCAGCAAGTCACCACCATTGATGGTGCCTCTAAAATTCTTGATCGTGACCTCGTGACGACAGTTGACCTCGTGACGACAATCACCGCATCAAACCTTGGCCAGCAGACGCTTCCGGATGTCGGTGGGAGTCAATTCCCAGCGCTGGTGGGGTGAAGTCTGAAAACGTTCAACGCCCACGGCTCATTCCTCGAACAGTTCGGAGTGCGTGCCTGCGCGCACAAAGATGATGGCGTTGCCATCCAGTCGGTAGATCAACAGGAAGTCACCACCGATATGGCTCTCGCGATGGTCGGCCCAGTCCCCTTTAAGCGGATGGTCAAGCCATTCGGGGCCCAGCGGCGCATCGTTGGCAGTGAGCAACAGCATCGCCTCCTTCAACCGCTTCAGATCGTAGCGACCCGAGCGCGAGAGGCGTTCCCAGTCTTTGAGGAAGGTCTTGGTGTAGTCGCATGCCCTGGGAAGCGTTGCCCGCTTATTACCTGCGGGCTTTTTCGAGGTCATCGATCAGGGCGCCAGCAGAGTCAAAACGGGCGGCACGCTTTTTCATCATGGCCCGTGCTTCTTCCATCGCCGCACGGGTCTGGGCGTTGGGGACCTTCAACTCCAGCGGGAAAGCCTGGTCGTTAACTACGCGTTTGAGCAGGATACGTACAGCATCCGACACAGACAGCCCCATAGCTGCCAGCGCCTCGCTGGCCTGCGCCTTGATTTCGTCGTCCACACGGACGTGCAGCATCGTGGAATGGGCCATGGTCAGATCCTCCGTTTCTGCGATTATGTATCTCTCATGAGATACGATCAAGGATGTCAGCATAGGAGCTTGTCGGACTTGAGACTGATCTACTGCGCCGTTGGGAGAGCGGTTCATTTTTTCCCCGATTCCGGAACACCGCGTGGCGTGGGGATTTCATACAAGAAAAAGCGCCGGGAGATTGTCCGAGCCTTTCAATATTGGTGGAGCCAGGGAGGATCGAACTCCCGACCTCTACAATGCCATTGTAGCGCTCTCCCAGCTGAGCTATGGCCCCACAGAAGGAAGGCGCGAGATAGTAGGTAGGCATCTGAGGGGTGTCAATCTGCTGATGCGGTTCTGCTGATGCGGTTCTGGCGACGCGTTTGAAAATTGGTTTTTGCAGGTGGCCAGGTGCGGCAACTGATCGCGATGTCTTTCGCAGACGCAGACCGCCCCGGCGGTTAGCCCACCCAGCGCGTTAATGCACGATCTTTCGATCACCCAGATCGCCGACCGGTGCGTCTGCAAAACCTTGTTTCATCCGCTCGGTCAGCACCGGCATGGGGTGGATCGAGATCTTCTGATCGTCTACCCAGAAATTGTCCAGATCGTCGTCCTCTGGGTCGTCCCAGTACACCATCAGCCTGGGTGGAAGATCCCGATTGTGCGCGAGTGAGTCAGCTGCATCGCGCAGGTCCTGCAGCAGGTACTGAACATAGGGCTCATCTGCAGCGCCTTTCCACGTCATCTCGGCAAATTCTTCCAGCTGCATCACGCAGTACCAGAACGCATTTTCGCCGGGTAGCATGTCACGCCGTGGCGGCATGACGTCCACCAACTGTTCGTCCGCATGGATTCGTTCGACCAGTGGTGCAATGCGGGGATTGCCGGGAAGTTTGGTTGACGCCTGACGCGCCAGGGCAAGCACTTCGTCGCGATAGCGCATCAGAAACAAGGCTGCCAGCATGATCCGCTCCTGTGGGTGGTTCGATGCCATCCTCACCCGGCTGGTCAGCCTCGTCTGTCGGTCTTCAGGTGCAAGACTCGTGCGACTTTGGCCTGCCGGCGCGTGCGACTGAATCTTGTCGCAAACAGCCGGCTTCCCTGCCAGTTTTCCCACGCCTGCTAACCTTGCTCAAGAGAATCTGCACGGTATTAGTTATGGTCCTGGTGTACTGGATGTTGGCACTCGGCGCGCTCGCAGCGGCTGGCGTGGTCGGGTATCGCTTCTGGCGTCAGCGCACGCTGCAGGGTCAGCTGTCGGCGGTGCAGGTCACGAGTGACCTCTGGCGCTGTGTATCGGCGTTACCCGAGCACCTGCTGCCGCAGGCTGTCCGCTCGGCGGTCGTGGGTTCGCTCCGGCAGGCCGCGATGCGCTTGCAGAACGGTCCGTTCGAACGTTACTCGGTTACCCTTGCACAGCAGGCTACGTTTCTTTCCAGAAGTTCTAGCAGTCACCAGGCAATCCCCGAGGTCATGTTTGCCCGGCCGGGTTCGGCGCAGGATTCAGCGGGTACCCTGCGCACCATTGAGCAGTTGATGAAGCAGGCGGCGGCTATCGACCTGATCACCCATCGAGAATCAGCGATGGTGAAGTCCTCACTGCGGCTGGCCCATGAAATCGCCAACGTGGAGTGGCTGGTGCAGGAAGCACGTCGAGCCTTGATATTGCGTGAGCGTCCTCGGATGGAAGCGCTGAAAGCACAAGCGCTGGCGTATTGCTCGCGATTGCCTGCAAAGACGGCCGAGGAAGTGCGCAAACGTGTGCAGTCGGGGCTTGCGGCGGGTTGATATCGGTTTTCGACTGCAGGGCAAGATGGTGGAGAAAAAGATCGCGATCAGGAGATCGCTCCCACAGAAGTCGGCGTCGAGAGTTTGTACGTGGTAGCTGACCGCTATGGGGATCGCGATCAGGAGCTCCTACAGAAGTCTAAGTGGTGATTGGGATCGCGATCGGGAGATGACCTACCGCAGCAATCGGCTGCCCACCCAATGTCGCGCGAAGTGTTGCGCCGTGCGACCGCTACGCACACCACGTGCCAACGCCCATGCCACAGCCTGTACATCGAACGCTTCATCAAGGTCGCGCGCAGAATCCAGAGGCAAGCCGTGCTGCTCTGCAAGGCGCCTGGTCCAGTGATGCACGACATCCAGATACGCATCCTGGCGGAACGGATAGAACGACAACCACAATCCGAAACGATCACTGAGTGAAATCCGTTCTTCCACCGCTTCACTCTCATGCAGCTCCCCTTCCACCATGCGGGCCTGCAAATTGTCCCGCATGTACTCTGGCAAAAGGTGCCGACGATTGGACGTTGCGTAGATCAACACGTTATCGGCGTTCTTGAACAGTGAACCTTCCAACGCACTCTTCAGCGCTTTGTACCCCGCGTCGTCCTCCTCGAATGACAGATCATCACAGAACACGACGAATCGGTACGGCAACGCGGCCAATATCGCGCCAAGGTCGGCGATACCGGCAAGATCGGTACGACTGACTTCAACTATTCGCAATCCCTGCTCGGCGTACCGGCTGATCAGCGCGTGAACCAGACTGGATTTTCCAGTGCCGCGAGCACCCCACAACAGCACATTGTTAGCGGGCAATCCCGCCAGAAACTGGCGCGTGTTCTGGTCGATGGCCTCTTTCTGGTGCTCGATGCTGCGCAGATCATCCAGGTTCAGTCGGGCGTCCAGCGCGGCCGCATGAAAGGCATGTCCAAATCCATGGGCGCGCCAGATGGCAGCACGCTGTTCATGCCAGTCGACGCCGCCTGCAGCAGGCAGTATGAGGAGCAGCCGATCAGCAATGACCTGAGCGGTTTGGAGCAATGTATCGATGGGCTTGACCACAGGTGTTTTAACCTCGGTTCGTGAAATTTTTGAATCGTGGTCCGGAGTGAGATCAGGAGTGCGAACAGATAGTGAGCTGACGAAGTTAATTTGTTAGCATTCGGTTATCGCCGGGGAGGCGGAAGAGTATCTCAATCATGGCAAAGATCATGACCAAGACCACTGCGCGAAGCCAGAGTTCGCCGATATACGTCGAACGGCGCAACGGTCCACAGAACCGTCGCAGCAATACCGACGAACGCCGCAACTCAGACCGCGCGAACGACGATTTTCTGCCACGTCGAAACCCTGATCTCATCGACCGTCGATCCTGACCGGCGCGGTCTGTCTCACGCTGTCGCGCACCTTCAGCGCGACATCAGGGTTGTCGGTGATGATGCCGGTCACACCACGTTCAAGCGCGAGGCCCATTGAGGTCTCGTCATTGAGCGTCCATGCATCGACATACAGATCCAGTGATCGCGCCGCAGCGACTCGTTCGCCGCTGGTCAACTGGACGCCATATTGTTCGATCGGCACCTGCAGTGCGTACGCTCGTGGGTGATGCAGTTTCGACAGCCCAACCAGATTGAACAGCAAAAACGCTGTCACCTCACTCTGCGTCGCACTGGTTGCGACCTCCGGACACACGCTCCGGAACTCATCGATCACACCGCTATGGAAGGATGCCACCAAAACCTGATTTGCCCGATGATGTACTCGAATCAATGCACACAACGGTTCGGTAATGGAAGGTTCCGCCTGCTTGATCTCGATATTGAAACGCTGTCCCGGAAACCGCTCGAAAACTTTTTCAAGAGTCGGCACGGTAACGCCTTTGCCTCGGTACACGGCCTCTCCACCAATCGGCCAATGGTAGGCCGCGTCCAGAGACTGCACGCTTGC
>JAYSTS010000025.1:0-25243 GCA_043719475.1 Gammaproteobacteria bacterium
GCCCCGCGCCACACAAAAGTAGTGCCATACACGCCGCCAAACTTGGCTAACCAATTGATTTAATTGGTGTGCGTAGTGCCATATGACAAACTTGGGCTAACGGAAGACTGACGCTTCCGACCAGTCCAAACCCATCGGTTGTTTCCAGTCTGCGCAAGCCGATCTGCCACTGCAGATCGGGCGTGCGATCGGCGGTAGCGAGCCTGACACGAGCCTCCCTTATGTGTGTCTCGCTGGCGAAACGTGCCAGAGTAGGCGCGGCCATCGTTTCGGCAGTCCATTGGTCTGGTTGGTTCAGTTCCGGTAATCGAGCAGGAAGCAGCGGTACTTCAATGTTTCCGGGCGTGAGTTCACCCCACAACGCACCGAGTTGGCGACTTGACCGGACCCCGGTGAGCTCACATTGCAACTGCACGATTTGTGCCTTTGCCGTGGCCGCCTTGCTGATCCACAGATCAGACTCCTGTCCGGCACCTGCTGCCAGGCGGCGTTCGGCAGCGCTTGCAGCACGCTTTCGTTGTTCAACCGCTGTGTTGTAGATCTGGCATTTCGACCCAGCTTCGACGACCTGCAGATACCGCCGTGCGGTTTCGGCCAGCAGGTCAAGACGCTTGATTTCTCGATCGACGGTGAGTGAGTCGATCTGGGCGTGTGCCAGCGCGCGGCGAGCCTCGAGCTTGTCGCCCCGTTCGAGCACCGAGCCGATGGTGAACGTCACTTCTGCCGCGTCCAGACCACCAACCCCGTGGTTTCCAAGCACGTTCTCGACGGTAGTACCCACCACACGTTCCGGGGATTGGCCCGCAGCCGCCGAGCGCGCCAGGAAAGTGCTCCGGTAAATCGCAAACACCTTGAGTTCAGGGTGCGTTGCTTCCACCCGGGCAAATGCTTCTTCGAGGGTCAGTGGCGCCGCATCCACCACGGATGTCAGCGTTAGGCCTGCGGCCAGCACGGCCGAAATCAGTCGCATGTTGTTCTCCTGGAGGAACTGGAGTGTGCCGAAACTATCCGAACGGTGGTGCAGTCCTCAGCGCACTGGGCGCAGTCAGAAGTCCGTTGGAGAGGTCTGGAATCGCTTCAGGAGGCGAGCGGTGGACGGAAAGGAATGCCTGGCGGCGGTAACGGCAAGCCAGCCGGAGCGTAGGGTTCGAAGGTCGAGGAATCCTGTCGAGCTGACATGTTGGTATTCACGATTTCGAAAGGCAGCAACGCATTGCTGTTGCCTTGTGCCTCGTGCATGAATGTGTGAAAAAGTTCGAGGGCGCCCCGATCTTCCAATCCGATCATTGGCGCATAACCCGCACCAGCATGATCGTGGAGCGCGGCGTGACCTCTCAACTCGCTATGCAGGTTCTCGTGTTCGAGCACGTGATGGGTCTGCCCTGCCATGCCGGCCAACGGTGCGCCTACGAAGGCAAACAGCATGAGGCCAATCACGATGAACGCTGATCGGTGTGCCAGAGGTCTGTTTGCCGAGGGAAAAGACATAACGAGAGACTAGCCCGGATGGTCCGATCCGGCAAACGTTCTCAACGTAACGCGTTGTTTCCAGCCAAGCGTGCTGCGGAACTGTCTGTCGGTCAGTCTGGCATTTGCGGTGGCTCGCAACTAGAATTCATCGGAAATCCCGACGGCACGTTGATGATCCGGTCGCTTCAGTCCGCTGAAGGTTGTCCCGGTGCATGGGCTCGTCGTTCCCATTGTGTGTTATTCGGGTGGAACGATTGGTTAGCTGTTTTTTCCTGGGCACGTTGGGAAAGAAAGAAACGTCAGGAAGGTAGATGGGACATCCAAGGAGCACGTACGCCCCATGAGCATCGATAAAATGAACCGGCCGGTGAACCTGAACCTGTTTGCGTTCCGGTTTCCTCTGGCTGCACTGGCCTCGATCACGCACCGGGTGACGGGTGTGTTATTGCTGGCGGGCATTGGTCTGTTGATCTATCTCGCGGACATCGCCCTGTCATCCGCCGAAGGATTTGCCGATACCAAGGCACTCATTAATGCAGGCGGGTTCGCCACGTTCCTGCTCTGGGCAACCCTGGTTGCACTGGTTTACCACTTGTTGGCCGGCATCAAGCACATCCTGCTGGATTTCCATATCTGGGACACGGTGCCTGCGGCATTTTGGGCATCGATCGCGGTGATCGTCCTGACACTTATTGACGCGGTACTTCTGGGAGTCTGGTTATGGTAGCCAATGCAACTTCCTTCGCCCGGTCCGGGCTTGCCGACTTCATCATCCAGCGCATCACCGCAGTGATCATCGGGGTCTATGCTGTGGTGGTGACCTTGTTCTTCATTGGCAATCCGACCCTCGATCACGGTGGCTTGACAGCGTTCTTCGGTGGTTTTGGCATGCAGCTGTTCTCGACCGCTGCGGTTTTGTCCACCATCGCTCATGCGTGGATCGGGCTCTGGACGGTGGGCACCGATTATTTGTTGCCTGCCCATATCGGTAAGAGCGCAACCACCCTGCGGTTCGTCTATCAGATGGGTTGCCTCGGAATTCTCTTCGTTTACCTCGTGTGGGCGATTCAATTGGTCTGGAGTCTGTAGTGGCGCAAATCAGGAAGATGGAATTTGACGGCGTCATCGTCGGCGGTGGCGGTGCGGGTATGCGCGCCGCGCTGCAGCTGGCGCAGTCGGGTCTGAAAACCGCAGTGATCACCAAGGTGTTTCCGACTCGGTCGCACACTGTATCTGCTCAGGGCGGCATCACCTGTGCGATCGCCAGTGATGATCCCAACGACGACTGGCGCTGGCACATGTATGACACCGTCAAAGGGTCGGACTACATCGGCGACCAGGACGCGATTGAATACATGTGCAGCGAAGGGCCGCAGGCCGTGTTCGAACTGGAGCACATGGGGCTGCCATTCTCGCGGACCGAAGCGGGACGAATCTATCAACGACCGTTTGGTGGGCAGTCCAAGAACTTCGGTGAAGGTGGTCAGGCGGCGCGGACCTGTGCGGCCGCGGACCGAACCGGGCATGCGCTGCTGCACACGCTGTACCAGGCGAATGTCAAAGCCAACACGACGTTCCTGAATGAATGGTTTGCAGTTGACCTCGTGAAGAATCAGGACGGCGTTGTCGTTGGTGTGGTCGCCATCGAGATGGAAACCGGCGAAGTGGTGTTCGTTCAATCCAAGGCGACGGTATTTGCGACCGGTGGTGCCGGCCGAATTTATGCCAGCACTACCAATGCGCTGATGAATACCGGCGATGGTGTCGGCATGGCACTACGTGCCGGTTTCCCGGTGCAGGACATCGAGATGTGGCAGTTCCATCCAACCGGTATTGCCGGTGCGGGTGTGCTGGTCACAGAAGGGTGTCGTGGGGAGGGTGGCTATCTCATCAACAAAAATGGTGAACGCTTCATGGAGCGGTATGCACCAACTGCGAAAGACCTTGCCGGTCGAGACGTCGTGGCGCGCTCGATGATCATCGAGATCCTCGAAGGCCGTGGTGCTGGCCCGGATGGTGATCATGTGCTGCTCAAGCTGGATCATCTGGGCGCCGATGTATTGAACTCACGCCTGCCGGGTATCTGCGAACTGGCAAAGACCTTTGCCCATGTGGACCCGGTCAAGGAACCGATTCCTGTGGTGCCGACGTGTCATTACATGATGGGTGGTGTGCCTACCCAGGTGAGTGGTCAGGCACTGATGCAGACCGCCGATGGCGTGGACCGCCCTGTTGAAGGTTTCTACGCAGCGGGCGAGGTCGCATGTGTGTCGGTACATGGCGCGAACCGTCTGGGTGGCAATTCGCTGCTGGACCTCGTGGTGTTCGGTCGGGCTGCCGGCAAACACATTGAAGACGTGGTACGCACCGGGGTGAGTTATCGCAACGCCAGCCAGTCGGATCTTGACCAGGCGATGTCCCGGCTCAATCGATGGAACGAATCCACGTCGGCCGGGGAGTCCGTCGCGGTGCTGAAGAAAGAACTGCAGACCACCATGCAGAACAACTTCGGTGTGTTCCGCACTGAAAAGAACATGCAAGCCGGCATCGGAAAGCTCGCCGAACTGCGTGAGCGTATCGGGCGTGGATACTTGTCCGACAAGTCGAACACATTCAACACGGCGCGCCTCGAAGCGCTGGAACTCGATAACCTGCTCGAAGTTGCGCAAGCCACGGCGATAGCGGCTGAAGTGCGCAAGGAAAGCCGTGGCGCCCATGCGCGGGATGATTACACATCCCGGGATGACACCAACTGGCTGTGCCACTCCATGTATTTCCCAGGCGAAAAGCGCGTCGGCAAGCGCGCCGTCAACTTTGCACCCAAGACCATGCCGGCATTCGAGCCGATGGAACGGAAGTACTAACCATGCAAGTCAGCGTTTACCGATACAACCCGGACGTGGATGAAGTACCGCAGATGCGGACCATGAGTGTCGACCTGCCCGCGGGCAAGGACCTCATGGTGCTCGATGTCATGGAACTCATGAAGGCGCAGGACCCGACCTTTTCCTATCGACGTTCCTGTCGTGAAGGCGTGTGCGGTTCCGATGGCGTGAACATGAATGGCAAGAATGGCCTGGCGTGCATCACACCGGTTTCGGAAGTTGCCAAGGGCGGCAAACTCATCCTGCGGCCGTTACCGGGATTGCCGGTGGTGCGTGATCTGGTGGTCGACATGACCCAGTTTTATCGTGCCTATCGAAAGATTGATCCGTTTCTAATCAATGACAAGCCAGCGCCAGCGCAGGAGCGGCTCCAGTCCCCCAAGGACCGCGAAGAGCTGGATGGTCTCTATGAGTGCATTCTGTGTGCGTGTTGCTCAACCGCCTGTCCTTCGTTCTGGTGGAACCCGGACAAGTTCATCGGTCCAGCCGGTTTGCTGCAGGCCTATCGGTTCCTGGCTGATTCTCGGGACACCGCAACCGCCGAACGGCTTGCCAAGCTTGATGATCCGTTCAGCGTGTTCCGCTGTCGAGGCATCATGAACTGTGTGAGTGTGTGTCCCAAGGGGCTTAATCCGACCCGCGCCATTGGCAAGATTCGCACCATGCTGATGCAGCAAGGCACCTGATCTGCTGGTATCGGCGCGGGATCGTGCCGGTATCGCACGCTTAATGTAGGTTCTTGGCTACTACCCTAGTTGCAGGATCAGGAGCAGACGCTTTGGATACTTACAACGAACGCATGCGCAGGAGTTCGCACCTGGCGGGCACCAACTCTGCGTATGTCGAGTCCATCTACGAAAACTATCTTAGCGACCCCAATTCGGTGTCGCCGGAGTGGCGCGCGTATTTCAATCAATTGCCGCACGTGTCCAGTGCGGTGCATGGCGAAACACCCCACCGGGCGGTCATTGCGCACTTCGAGCGAGTCGGCAGAAACCGCCTGAAAGCCCGACCGGAAAAAGTCTCGGCAGATATCCAGAGCGCACATGAGATCAAACAGATGTACCTGGCTGATCTCATCACTGCCTACCGAAGACGTGGGCACATGAAGGCGAATCTCGATCCGTTGGGGCTCATGTCACGGCATGTGATGCCGATCCTCGACATCGGTTATCACCGCTTGACGCCTGCAGACTTTGACGAGATGTTTGACACCGGTACGCTCGAATTTCCTGCTGGGCGCGGTAACCTGCGAGAGATTCTGGCAGTGCTTGAGGCCACCTACTGCGGTTCTGTTGGCGCTGAGTTCATGCACATCGTGGATGCCGGTGAACAGATGTGGGTGCAACAGCGACTGGAAAGAGTTCGTTCCAGACCGGTTTACTCCGGAGCTGAAAAACGGATGCTGCTGGAACGTCTGACCGCTGCCGAGGGATTGGAAAAATACCTCCACAGCCGATACCCAGGCACCAAGCGCTTTGGCCTGGAAGGGCTTGAGAGCCTGATCCCGAGTTTGCACGCGTTGTTGCAGCGGCTGGGTGGGCATGGGGTGAAGGAAACGGTACTGGGCATGCCGCACCGTGGGCGCCTGAATGTGCTCGTTAACATTCTCGGCAAGAATCCCGCGCTCTTGTTTGCAGAGTTCGACGGCAAGGCTGCACCGCTGCAGGGCAGCGGTGATGTGAAGTATCACCAGGGCTTTTCGACCAACATCATGACACCGGGTGGTGAGATGCATCTGGCCATGGCCTTCAATCCTTCGCATCTTGAGATTGTGGCGCCGGTCGTTGAAGGCTCGGTCAGGGCTCGCCAGGATCGGCGTGGTGATCGGCACGGGCTCGAAGTCGCACCCGTCGTCGTGCATGGTGATGCAGCGTTTGCAGGCCAGGGTGTGGTCATGGAAACGTTTCAAATGTCGCAGACGCGTGGTTATCGTACCGGCGGCACGATCCACATCATCGTCAACAACCAGATCGGTTTCACCACGCATGAACAGGTCGATGCACGTTCGACAGACTACTGCACGGAAGTTGCCAAGATGGTACAGGCGCCCATCTTTCATGTGAATGCAGACGATCCGGAAGCGGTGTTGTTTGTCACGCGACTGGCAGCAGACTATCGCCAGGAATTTCGCAAGGATGTGGTGATCGATCTGATCGGCTATCGGCGGCGAGGGCACAACGAAGCCGAAGAGCCGACAAAAACACAGCCGATCATGTATCAGAAGATTCAGAAGCATCCGACTGCACGCACGATCTACCTCGACAAGCTGGTGAAGGAAAGCGTGGTCAGCCGCACGGACGGTGAGGCGATGGCGGAAGCGTATCGGCAGACGCTTGCGTCAGGCGAAGGCGCTGCGCTGGCCATTGTTCGTGATGCCCAGTCGACCCTGGCTGTGGATTGGTTACCTTATCTGGGTCATGACTGGGATACGCCGACCGATACGCGTGTAACCCCAGCGGCACTGCAAAGTGTTAACGCTCGCGTCGAAGCGCTGCCTGAACACTTCGTGCTGCATCCGCAGGTGAAAAAGATCATCGAAGATCGACATCGCATGGCCGCTGGCGCCATGCCGGTGAACTGGGGCTTTGCCGAAATCATGGCTTACGCGACGCTCCTCGATGCGGGTGTGACAGTGCGGCTCACGGGCCAGGACGTTGGTGTGGGCACGTTCAGCCATCGTCACGCGGTGGTTTACAACCAGAAGAATGGCGATCGTCATTGTCTTTTGGCCGGCGTTCGAGAGGGCGCTCCTTTTCATATCTTCGATTCGCTGTTGTCCGAAGAAGCCGTTCTCGCGTTTGAATATGGCTACGCCACCAGCCGACCAAGATCGCTGGTGATCTGGGAAGCGCAGTTCGGTGATTTTGCCAATGGCGCACAGGTGGTGATCGACCAGTTCATCTCTTCAGGGGAAACCAAGTGGGGACGCTTGTGTGGGCTGACGCTGCTGTTGCCTCACGGCCAGGAAGGCGCTGGTCCCGAGCATTCTTCAGCGCGACTCGAACGCTTTCTGCAGATGTGCGCGGAGCACAACATGCAGGTTTGCATGCCCAGCACCCCGGCGCAGGTATTCCACATGATTCGTCGGCAGGCGATTCGGCCGTGGCGAGTCCCGTTGATTGCCATGACGCCGAAGAGCCTGCTGCGCCACAAGCTTGCCGTTAGTACCATCGATGAGTTGGCACATGGACACTTCCAGGTTGTCATCGGCGAGGTGGAACCCCACGAAGCGACTGAAATAACGCGCGTGGTGATGTGCAGCGGCAAGGTGTACTACGAGTTGCTGGAAGCGCGGCGAGAAGCTGGTGCAAGGCACATTGCCATCATTCGCATCGAGCAGCTGTATCCTTTCCCAGAGGCAGAACTGGCTCGGATCATCGCCCCTTACCAACATATGGAAGAGGCGACCTGGTGTCAGGAAGAACCCATGAACCAGGGGGCCTGGTATTCATGCCAGCATCACATGCGTCGCGTGATTCTGGAACATGGCGAAACGTTGTACCTCACCTATGCTGGTCGTGATCCGCATGCAGCACCGGCGCCGGGGTATGCCAGCCTGTTCAATCAGCAACAGCAGAAACTGGTGCAAGACGCACTGTTTGGCTGACCTTCAACAAGAGCGAAGACATGGACATCAAGACCCCGCCGTTTCCGGAATCCGTGAGTGAAGGCACGATTGCTGCCTGGCATGTTCAGCCTGGCCAGACTGTTCGCAGGGATGCCCTGCTGGTTGAGATCGAAACCGACAAGGTGGTTCTGGAGGTTGTTGCACAGAGTGATGGCAGGCTGACGTCGATCATCAAGAGTGCGGGTGAAACCGTGTCAGGTGAAGAAGTCATCGGCACCTTCTTTGTAGGAGATCGCGATCGGGAGATCGCTCCCACAAACTCGGATCGCGATCAGGAGATCGCTCCCACAATGATTGGACAGGATGTGGTCTCTGATAGAGAAAGAGATCGCGATCAGGAGATCGCTCCCACAACGTCGGCCGAACGCGAACCTGTCTCCGGCCCCGCAGCCCGCAAGCTTGCCGATGAAATGGGTGTCGAGATTACCGATGTCAAAGGCAGCGGTCGTGATGGACGCATCACCAAGGAAGACGTTGCGAGGACTGCAGCGGAACGTCAATCACAGACACCTGTGGCTGCCGCACTCGCAGTGCCTGGTGCCAGCACGCTGCTCGGTGAACAGACCGCCACGGGTGATCGCGTCGAGCGCCGTGTACCGATGACCCGATTGCGGGCCAGTGTTGCGAAGCGTCTGGTCGAAGCACAACACAACGCCGCCATGCTCACCACGTTCAACGAAGTGGACATGACTGGCGTCATGGGCCTGCGCAAGAAGTTTGGTGACGAATTCCAGAAGGTGCATAACGGCACAAAGCTCGGCTTCATGAGCTTTTTTGTTCGGGCCAGTGTCGAAGCGCTCAAGCGCTTTCCGGCAGTCAACGCCAGCATCGATGGCAGTGACATCGTCTACCACGGCTACTTTGATATTGGCGTTGCGGTATCGACCGAGCGTGGCCTGGTGGTGCCCATCGTGCGGGATGCCGATGCGCTGTCACTGGCGCAGATCGAAGATCAGATTTCGGACTACGGTAACCGGGCGCGCGCCGGTAAACTGACGATTGATGAGATGCAGGGCGGTACGTTCACCATTTCCAATGGCGGTATCTTTGGTTCGCTCTTGTCGACACCGATCCTGAATCCGCCGCAGACCGGTATTCTCGGCATGCACAAGATCCAGGATCGGCCGGTGGTGGTTGAAGGGCAGATCGTTATCCGCCCCATGATGTACCTGGCACTCTCGTATGATCATCGCTTGATCGATGGGCGCGAAGCGGTAGGCTTCCTCGTCGCGATCAAGGGCCTGCTGGAAGATCCGGCTCGTATTCTGCTCGAGCTGTAAGAGAACATCAGGCCAAGTTACTGAATTCATGGAATATTTGAACCTAAAATTGCCAGGAGCAAGGCATGAGTGAGCACTACGACGTCATCGTTATCGGCGCGGGACCTGCGGGGTATGCGGCGGCAATCCGCACCGCGCAACAGGGCCTTTCGACCGCCTGTATCGACAAGTCGTTGGGCAAGGATGGCAAACCGGTACTGGGTGGTACTTGCCTGAATTGGGGTTGTATTCCCTCCAAGGCGCTGCTGGATGCCAGCCACAAGTACCACGATGCCAAACATGGTGGCTTTGCCGCAGTCGGCATCAAGGTTGGTTCTGTAGAGATCGACGTGCCTGCAATGATCGCGCGCAAAGACCAGGTGGTCAGCGGACTGACCTCTGGCATCGGTGGGCTCTTCAAAGGCAATGGTGTCACGCCGCTGCCCGGACGTGGCAAGCTGCTGAAAGACCGCAAGGTTGAGTACACCGCCCACGATGGCAGCGTAAAGATACTGTCAGCAGAGCACGTCATTCTGGCCGCAGGCTCCGTACCGGTACAGATTCCGCCAGCGCCAGTGACAGAAGGTTATATCGTCGATTCCACTGGCGCGCTTGAATTCCAGGCCGTGCCCCCGCGTCTGGGTGTGATCGGTGCCGGCGTGATTGGCCTTGAGCTCGGCAGTGTCTGGAGTCGTCTGGGTTCGCAGGTGATCGTGCTTGAAGCGCTTGCCGAGTTTCTGCCGATGGCCGATGAACGAGTCAGTCGGGATGCCGAGAAAATTCTGAAGAAGCAGGGTCTCGATATACGTTTGGGCTGTCTGGTGACCGGTGCGAAAGTCGTCAATGGCGCGGTGGATGTAACGTTCAAGAATGCGGAAGGCGAGCAGACCGTGACGGTCGACAAACTGATCGTTGCCGTCGGTCGTCGACCACTCACCCAGAACCTGCTCAGCACAGACTCTGGGGTTAACCTCGACGAACGTGGTTTCCTGTTCGTCAATGATGTCTGCGAAACCGACGTGCCACATGTCTATGCAATCGGTGATGTGGTGCGCGGCCCGATGCTGGCGCACAAAGGCACCGAAGAAGGCGTGATGGTTGCAGAGCGTATTGCCGGCCACAAGCCGATGGTCAATTACGATTGCATCCCCAGCGTCATCTACACCCATCCGGAAATCGCCTGGGTCGGCAAGACCGAACAGGATGTCAAAGCCAGTGGGGAAGCGTACAACGTCGGTCAGTTCCCGTTCGCCGCCAGCGGTCGCGCTCTGGCAGCCAATGACACTGAAGGCTTCGTCAAGGTCATTGCCGACGCTGCCACAGACCGTATTCTAGGCATCCATGTGCTCGGACCGCAGGCTTCCGAGATTGTCGCGCAGGCGGTGATCTCGATGGAGTTCGATGCCAGTGCCGAAGACCTCGGGCTTACCATGTTTGCCCATCCGACCCTGTCGGAAGCGCTGCATGAAGCCGCGCTTGCTGTTGCCGGGCACGCGATTCACATGGTGAATCGCAAAAAGAAGTGATTTTTCAAACCCTTTCGATCAACCAGGAAAAAAGGTTTCCATGAACCTACACGAGTACCAGGCAAAGCAGCTCTTTGCCGAATATGGGTTGCCGGTCTCCACCGGCTATGCAGTGGATACGGCTGAACAGGCTGTTGAAGCGGCGAAAAAAATCGGTGGCACACGCTGGGTCTGCAAAGTCCAGGTCCATGCCGGCGGTCGCGGCAAGGCCGGCGGTGTAAAACTCGCTGACACGCTTGATGAGGTGCGTGCGTTTGCCAACAAGTGGGTTGGCAAGCGACTGGTGACTATTCAGACCGATGCGTCGGGTCAGCCCGTGTCGAAGATCTATGTCGAGAGCTGCACGGACATCGCGCGTGAACTGTATCTGGGCGCCGTCATTGATCGTGCCAGCCGCCGTGTTGTTTTCATGGCTTCCACCGAGGGCGGTGTTGAAATCGAAAAGGTCGCTGAGGAAACTCCGGAGAAGATTCTCAAAGCCGCTATCGATCCATACGTCGGCGCACAACCTTATCAGGGTCGGCGCATCGCTTTTCAGCTTGGTCTCAAGGGCGATCAGATCAAGCAGTTCACGAATATCTTCATGGGGCTGTCGAAGCTGTTTCATGAACTCGACTGCACGCTGCTTGAAGTCAACCCGCTGGTCATCACCAGCGAAGGCAATGTGCACTGCCTCGATGCCAAGGTGACCATCGACGGCAACGCCATGTATCGTCAGAAGAAAGTAGCGGCCATGCACGATCCGTCACAAGAGGACGAACGGGAAGCTCAAGCGGCAGCGCATAACCTCAACTATGTTGCACTGGAAGGCAATATCGGTTGCATGGTGAATGGTGCCGGGCTTGCCATGGGTACCATGGACCTGGTGAAACTGTATGGTGGTCAGCCTGCCAACTTCCTGGATGTTGGTGGCGGTGCGACCAAGCAGACGGTGACCGAAGCCTTCAAGATCATCCTTTCGGATGCCAACGTGAAGGCCGTACTGATCAACATCTTCGGCGGGATCGTCAGCTGCGTCACCATTGCCGAGGGCATCATCGGCGCGGTTCAGGATGTGGGCGTGAAGGTCCCTGTCGTGGTTCGCTTTGAAGGCAACAACTCGGAGGCTGGTCGCGCTCGCCTGAAGGAAAGCGGCCTCAACATCATTCCCGCGAACTCCTTGAAGGACGCGGCTGAAAAAGTCGTCGCAGCAGCGGGAGGCGAACAATGAGCATTCTGGTCAACAAGAACACCAAGGTTATTTGCCAGGGTTTTACCGGCTCTCAGGGCACACTGCACAGCGAACAGGCGATTGCCTATGGCACCAAAATGGTTGGTGGTGTCACACCGGGCAAGGGTGGTACCAAACATCTGAATCTACCGGTGTTTGATACGGTGGCGGAAGCGGTCAATGCCACCGGTGCGACGGCTTCCGTGATCTACGTGCCGGCACCGGTTGCCAAAGACGGCATCCTCGAAGCACTTGATGCCGGCATCAAGCTGATCGTCTGCATTACTGAAGGTATACCGACGCTGGATATGCTGGTGGTGAAAGCCCGCCTCGATATTTCGGATGCGCGGCTGATCGGTCCGAACTGTCCTGGTGTGATCACCCCTGGTGAGTGCAAGATCGGGATCATGCCCGGCCACATTCACCTGCCGGGAAAGGTAGGTATCGTTTCCCGTTCCGGGACGCTGACCTACGAAGCGGTCAAGCAGACCACGGACAAAGGTTATGGCCAGAGTTCCTGTGTTGGCATCGGTGGTGACCCGATCGCGGGCAGCCACTTCATCGACATCCTGAGAATGTTCCAGGACGATCCACAGACCGAAGCCATCGTGATGGTTGGCGAGATTGGTGGCAGCGCAGAGGAAGACGCCGCCGCGTTCATCAAGCAGTACGTGACCAAACCCGTCGTGGGCTATATCGCTGGTGTCACTGCGCCGGCCGGCAAGCGCATGGGCCATGCTGGCGCCATCATCGCCGGTGGCAAGGGCACGGCGACCGAAAAGTTTGCAGCGCTGCAGGCGGCTGGGGTCCGTACGGTCGACAGCCTCGCCAAGATCGGTGATGCGCTGGCAGAGGTGACCGGCTGGGGTTGAAATCCTGGGACGCTAGCCCTATCTAGTCTTCTTGGTTCACAGCCATCCTGCTGCCACGCGGCAGGGTGGCTTTCATTGACCATTGTTTTCAAAAAATAGTTTTCAAAGAATAGTTTTCAAAGGAAATCGCCATGGCTGAAGCCACGACACAGCAAACCTATGGTTTCCAGACCGAAGCCAAACAGCTACTCAAGCTGATGATTCACTCGCTCTATTCGAATCGCGAGATTTTTCTCCGCGAGCTGATATCCAATGCGTCGGACGCGATCGACAAGCTGCGCTTTCAGGCGATCAGCAATCCTGAGCTGATCGCCACCGACAGTGACTATCACATTGACGTCACCTTCGATAAGGATTCCCGCACCCTGACACTGTCCGATAATGGTATTGGCATGACGCGAGAGGAGGTCATCGACCATCTGGGGACGATTGCCAAATCGGGTACTGCGGAGTTTCTCTCCAAACTGTCCGGTGATCAGAAAAAAGACACGGCGCTGATCGGTCAGTTTGGCGTGGGTTTTTATAGCACATTCATCGTTGCGGATGAGGTTGAAGTGGTCACGCGTGCGGCGGGGCAGACTGAAGCCGTGCGCTGGAAGTCGAAGGGGGAGGATCAGTTTTCGGTTGAACCTGCGGACCGCAGTGCGCGAGGTACTGATGTCATTCTGCATCTCAAGCCGGACGCAGAAGAGTTTGCCGATGGTTATCGACTGCGCAATATCGTTCGACGTTATTCCGATCACATCGCCGTACCGGTGCGCATGCTGGAAGAAAATTTCAAGGCGGACGATGACAAGGACGCCACCACCGAAGCGCCAAAACTGGAAGTCATCAATCAGGCCAAGGCGCTGTGGACCCGGTCTCGCTCGGACATCAGCGACGATGAGTACAAAGCGTTCTACAAACATGTCAGTCATGACTACGAGGAACCGCTGTCCTGGAGTCACAACCGGGTCGAGGGCAAGCTCGAATACACGAGCCTGCTGTTCCTGCCCAAGCGTGCGCCATTCGATATGTGGAATCGGGAGGCTCCGCGTGGCCTCAAGCTGTACGTGCAGCGCGTTTTTATCATGGACGAAGCCGAGCACTTCCTGCCGCTGTACCTGCGTTTTGTCAAAGGTGTGGTGGACTCCAATGACTTGCCGCTGAACGTGTCACGCGAAATCCTGCAGCAGGATGAGCGGGTGACGACCATCAAGAATGCACTGACCAAGCGCGTCCTGAACACGTTGTCGACGCTGGCTGAAAAAGAGCCGGAGAATTACCAGACGTTCTGGGATGAGTTTGGTGAAGTGCTGAAAGAAGGTGCTGGTGAGGATCATGCCAATCGTGAGTCGTTGGCGGCCTTGTTGCGTTTTGCATCGACCAAAGGCGATGGTGAAAAGAAGAGTGTGAGCCTGGATACCTACCTCGAGCGCAAAGCCGAAGGACAGGACAAGATCTACTACGTGGTAGCAGAGTCCTATAACCACGCCGTCAACTCACCGCATATCGAGGTACTGAAAGAGCAGGGCATCGAGGTGCTGCTCATGTTCGATCGCATCGACGAGTGGCTGATGTCCAGCTTGCAGGACTACAAGGACATCAAGTTTCTGGATGCCATGCGGGCGGATCTGCCGCTGCCTGGTGAGAAGGATGATGAAAAGAAAGCGGACGACGATGACGACAAGACGGTCTCAGCATTGACCGATCGCATCAAAAAAGTACTCGCAGATCGTGTTGAAGACGTCCGGACGTCGAAGCGCTTGTCAAAGTCACCGGCCTGTCTGGTGCTTGGCAAGTTTGCCATGGGCGCCCAGATGCGCCGGATCTTCGCGGCGTCCGGTCAATCGATGCCGGAGTCGAAGCCGATCTTTGAGTACAACCCCGAACATCCGCTGATCCAGCGGCTGGACCAGGAGGTGGATGAAGACCGGTTCAGCGATCTGACGCTCATCCTGTTCGATCAGGCAGCGCTCGCGGAAGGCGAAGCACCCGCGGATGCGGCAGGTTATGTACACCGGCTCAACCAGCTGTTGCTCGACCTGCTGAAAGCTTAGCCCTGATTCGACAATAATCGGTAAAGCTGCAGGCGCACAACCCATCGCGGCGTCGCGCAGCCCTCGAGCTGCAGGAGTGGGCTCCTGACTGCAATTGTTGGGGTCATCGAAATCGCGATCAGGAGATCGCTCCCACAGACATTGGGTATCGTGACTTTGTGGTCTCTTGTGGGAGCCGGTCTCCTGACCGCGATTGTTGGGATCATTGAAGATCGCGATCAGGAGATCGCTCCCACAAAGTCACGGAACCAAAGGTTCGCGATCAGGAGATCCCACAGGGCGTTTTTACTCGACGCCTCATGACTGAATCTGCCAACTTCATCGGTTGTGCCCTTGCAGTTTGATTTCCGCAGCAATCCCGACCTTCTCTCCAGTCAATCGTTCCGAAGCTCTTAAATACCCCTGCGCAGTATTTTCGGTTGCGTAATTATTGTCCAATTGAGGTTAATCTACGGGCATGTCCCGAGTTCAAACCCGCTACCTGCTGATCCTGTGCATCACCCTGTCCGGCAACGGATGGAGTGATGTTGCAGGCTCGCGTGATCCGTTCTCCTTCCCGCGTTTTCCGGGTGCCGAGATCATCAGCTTCTCAAGTGATGATCAGCCGCGGGCACACGAGTTCATTGTTTCGCACGTCGAAAAAATTCGCCGGGAGCTGAAGGTCGCTGATGAGGTTCGTGTAGATGCACGAGAGACGGTTGCCATCTACCAGATGCCTGCCGAGACGCCGCTTGAGGGAGTAATCGAGTACTACCGCAAGGTTGTTGCGGTGGATGATGTGCGTTTTTCCTGTCGTGGACGAGATTGTGGCCGTAGTGCGCAGTGGGCGAACCAGGTTTTTGGTCAGGCCGTCCTCTATGGCACTGACGCGAGCCAGTTCTATCTGGCCGGTGAACGTCCCGAAGGACTCGTCTCGTTGTATGTTATTGAGCGTGGCAATCGGCGGGTTGTGGTGATGCTTCGATTGCTCGCCACTGCCGACAGTGTTGCGGTACCCACTGGTCTGCGCATGGTTCAGACCCTTGCCAGCCGCGGTCATGCAGTCGTCAACGGCGCGAACCCCGCTCCGAACGGGACGCTACCTGCGAAGGCAGTCGGAGTGCTTCAAGGTGTCGGCAAACACCTTGGAACATTGCGGAAGGAAACGATCTACGTGGTCTGTCATCTCTATGCTCCGGGTCCGGCTGAGGTGACGATCAAACGCTCGTCCGCGTGTGCCGAGGCCGCGATGGCCGCTTTGAAGACAGAAGGCGGGCCGACGCTGGTGCCATTTGGTGCGGGTCCACTGTTGCCGCGCGAGGAGCGGCTGGGTCGCATCGAACTGGTCTTGCCACATCGTCGGGTCAGTGAATAGCACATCACTACATCACTTCATCGATTACTCCTGGGAAACCACCCATGACACAAATTCCTGAACTCCTGCATACGGATGACATTCATTCCTTTAGTGATACAGCGGATGTGATTGTCATCGGCTTCGGTATTGCCGGTGCGTGTGCTGCGCTTGAAGCCCGGCGTGCAGGCGCAGAAGTTCTGGTCATTGAGCGAGCCAGTGGTGGTGGCGGTGCGAGTGCTCTCTCGGCCGGCATCTTCTATCTCGGTGGTGGCACTGCCGTGCAGAAGGCAGTGGGTTATGACGATACACCGGACGACATGTACAACTTCCTGATGGCCAGTACCGGTGCACCAGATGCGGTGATGGTTCGTCGATTCAGCGATCATGCTGCAGAACATTTTGATTGGCTGGAAGCGCAAGGCGTGCCATTTGAGCGCACCTACTACCAGGAAAAGGCGGTGATTGCGCCTACCAGTGATTGTCTGGCTTCAACTGGAAATGAAAAGGTCTGGCCCTACTTCTTGCTCGCGAAACCTGTCCCCAGAGGTCACAAAGTGGCGAAGGCCGGTGATGGTGGTGGGGCTCTCGCGATGAATGCGTTGATATCCCGGTGTCAGGCTGCGGGGATACGTATCTTCGTTGACACGCGTGTGAACGCTCTTGTCAAAGACCGGGCCGGCCGCGTAACCGGTGTCAGGGTGAAACAGACAACCGGTGAGCAGACCATTCGCGCCCGTCGAGCCGTTGTGCTCGCAGCGGGTGGATTTGGTATGAACCCGAAGTATATGGAGGAGTGGGTACCCAATTTTCCGAAGTCAGGCGTGAGTCCGATCGGGATTCCGAATAACGATGGTTCGGCGCTGGAACTCGGGTTGTCGGCCGGTGCCGCGACCCAGGCCATGAGCGGAACGATTGCCACCGCCTCGTTTTATCCTCCGGCGCAGCTCATCAAGGGTATTCTGGTGAACAAGCGTGGAGAGCGATTTGTGGCCGAAGATTCGTACCACGGTCGTACAGCCGAGCACATCGCCGAGCAGCCAGAACACGTCGCTTATCTGATTCTGGATGCACGCACCTTTGCTTACCCGGAGAATTCACGAGCAGCACATCGACTAGTTGATGGCTTCGAGACCATCGCCGAGATGGAGGCCGGCTTGAAACTACCCTTGGGCTCGCTGCAAAAAACGATGCGCGACTACAACCAGGCGGCGGCAGGAGGCATGGACCCGTTGTTGCACAAACATGCGGATTGGCTGCAGCCTTTAGACGAAGCACCGTTTGCCGCCTTCGAGGTGGGGTATAACAATTCCACGTATCACTATCTGACGCTTGGCGGTATCTGCACCACCGCTGAAGCCGAAGTGCTGGATACCGCTGGAAATGTGATTCCCGGTTTTTATGCCGCCGGTGCCTGTGTGTCGAGTATTCCGCAGGATGGCAAAGGTTATGCGAGTGGTTTATCACTCGGCCCGGGCTCGTACTTTGGGCGCGTGGCGGGTATCAATGCGGCCCGGGAACACTCGAACGAGGCGGACTGATCGTCGAAGACACGCACGTCGTCTCAAGTGAGGCTTGCTGCCACAAGGACGACTTTCCATACTGCGCGTCTGAATCTACCGGCATTTTTTCATGGCAGGCAACTCTTTTGGCCAGGCTTTTGTGGTCACCACCTTCGGCGAGAGCCACGGGCCGGCCCTCGGCGCCATCGTTGACGGCTGTCCGCCTGGCCTTGCGCTGACTGAAGCAGATCTGCAGAAAGATCTCGACCGAAGGCGGCCAGGCCAATCCAGATATACCACTCAGCGTCAGGAACCTGATCAGGTCAAGATTCTCTCAGGCGTTTTTGAAGGTCGGACAACGGGAACGTCGATCGGCCTGTTGATTGAAAACGTCGATCAGAAGAGCAAGGACTACGCGGACATCAAGGATGTCTTCCGGCCTGCCCATGCCGACTTCACCTATCACCACAAATATGGCAACCGCGACTATCGTGGTGGTGGTCGATCATCCGCGCGGGAAACAGCGATGCGCGTGGCGGCCGGCGGAATCGCTAAAAAATACCTGCTTGAACAAGCCGGTGTAAACATTCGTGGTTATCTGTCGGCCATCGGCTCGCTCGATCTGGAACTGAAAACCTGGGATGCAGTGGAAGACAATTCATTTTTCTGTGGCGATCCCACACGTGTTGACGAGATCGCGGCGTTGATTGACTTGTTGCGACGCGATGGCAACTCCATCGGTGCCGAGATAACACTGGTCGCAACCAGCATGCCGATTGGACTCGGGGAACCGGTGTTCGGCAAACTCGATGCAGATCTGGCCAGTGCTTTTATGGGGATCAATGCCGTCAAGGCAGTGGGTATCGGCGATGGCTTTGGTGTCGTTCGACAGAAAGGTACCGAGCATCGGGACGAAATGGATGCAGCCGGATTTACCAGCAATCACGCCGGTGGTGTATTGGGTGGTATCAGCTCAGGCCAGGACCTGATCGCGCGTATTGCGCTCAAGCCAACATCAAGCCTGACCACACCGGGCAAGAGCCAGGACGTGCATGGAAATGTTGTGGAAGTGGTGACCAAGGGGCGGCATGACCCCTGCGTTGGTATCCGGGCGGTGCCGATTGCTGAAGCGATGATGGCGCTGGTGGTGATGGATCACTTTTTGAGAGGACGTGGGCAGATTGGCTGACGAGGCGTCATTGGCCCATTCTCTTCAGTCACAATGATCCGGACTATCAGGCGCTTCTCGTCGTCATTTCGATGATGGGAGGTGCGGATAATTCGACGATCTCCCGCGCTGGCTTGCCAATGAAGTACCCCTGCGCATAGTCAATCCCGATCTTCTTGATGAGATCAAACGTCTGCTCATCGCCAACAAACTCGGCCACGGTCTTCTTGCCCATGATCCTGGCGATATCCACGACTGCGCGGACGATGGTCTGATCAACTTCGCTCTCTGCCAGTTTGCGAATGAACACACCATCGATCTTGATGTACTGCACGGGTAGCCGCTTGAGATAGCTCAGTGATGAATAACCGGTACCAAAGTCGTCCACGGCAAATTCACAACCACGATCGACCAGTTCCTTGATCTGCGGTACGGCGTCGGAGAAGCTGCCGATGGCAACCTGCTCGGTAATTTCGAAGATAACGCTGGTGGCCGGTACACGATGTTTATCGAGTAGTTTGCCTACGAAGTCTGAGAAGCCGCCTTCGATGAACGTGCTGCCGGTGAGATTGATACCGAACTTGACCTCGGGTCGGGTTTTGCGCAATTCGGCGAGTTCGGTGATGGCGCGGCTGATGACCCAGTGATCAATCTCGGTCATCAGGCCGAAGCGTCGCGCGGCGTTCAGGAACGTGTCAGGGAAGATCAGCTTGTCGCCGTCGCGAAGCCGTATCAGTGCCTCGTAGTGCCGAATGCTGTTGGTAACGACGTGCAGGATCGGTTGATAGTGCAATTCGAATTCGTTGTTCTTGATGGCCTGTTTCAGCCGTTGTTGCCATTTCACCTCGCTTTGAATGGCAGCGAGGTCATTGCCGGAGTGTTCGTAGATGCAGGCACGGCTGCGACCTTCAGACTTTGCCTGGCGGCAGGCGAGGTCGGCATGCGAGACGATTTCGGTTGAGGTGAACGGACTATTCTGATCGACCATTGAAATGCCGATACTGCAGCCGACGTTGAATGTTTTGCCGTCCTGGGTCAGCGGATATTCCTTGAGGTCGGTCAGGATCTGATTGCCAATGGCCAGTGCCCGTCGACTGTCCACGTTCTGGATGAACATCACGAATTCATCGCCACCAACACGTGCGATCAAGTCACCAGATCGAACCGCCTGACGAAGGCGTTCAGCGGCCTGCGCCAGCACCAGATCACCGCCGGTGTGTCCCAGGGTGTCGTTGACGTACTTGAACTGATCCAGGTCGATGAACAGAACCGCGCCGCTGTGATCCGTGAACATCTGCTGCGCACGCTCAAGGAAGTACCGGCGATTCGCAAGGCCGGTCAGCTGGTCATAACTGGCCAGCTTGCGCAGATGCTGGTCGCGTTCGCGAATGGACGAAACCGCCGCGTTGAGCGCATTGCCGATCGCGGTAATCTCACTGTGACTTGAAGTTGGGACGTTGACATCGAGGTCACCTGCGGCCAGCCGTTTGAGTGGTAACTCTAGAGCGGAGAGGGGTAACAGTCCGCGCACGATGACTGCCCGTCCCAATGCGGTAAGGACCAGAAAAGCAATAAACACACTGATACTGCCAACCAGCACGCTGCCGAACAGATCCTGATCGTAACGGCTGAAGTCGAGACCGATTTCGACGAAGCCAATCACCTTGGTTTCCGTTGTCAGGTCTTCAAGTTTTTGTGCAGCGAAGAGGTCACCGCCCGTAAGCGACTCGGTGACGATGGCCTTGCTCAACCTGACCTGAGGCGATTCTTTCGCGTCCAGTACCTGGGGCTCGTCGGTGCCTGCCTTCTCACGCAACTCCCGGATGGCGCGCACGGGGAGCGGTTCGAACGGAATACGATCACCGTTGCTTTCAACGTACAACGGTTCGCCATCCGGATTGTAGTAGCGGATGTACAGCAGTTCGTCGTATCGATCGAGGTACGTGCGCAGGGCGAGTAACCCTGTGTCGTCACCCTCGATGTAGAGCCCGGCTCCGAGTGTTTCCAGTTCCGAAACCCAGCGTGCAGACCACTTGGTTAAGTTGTCCCGCAGTACATAGTTGGAAATAACCCACAGCCCGACCACCGCGATCAGTCCGACCACGGCTGCAAAGACCAGTTGAGTGGCCAGAATTTCGCTGACCAGGCTCCTGGGTTTGAGCGTCGGATGGGTTGTCAGTGGACCAGAGTGGTCCCGGATCTCGCGCTCAGCCATCAATATCGATCCTCTGACTGCCGGATTTATCATGCAAATAGAAACTGGTCAGCGCACGTGTCTGACGGGAGGGGTTGTTGATCAACTGAACAAGCCCGGCGGCGACGTCTTCTGCATCCTGGGTCACCAGATATTGAGCGCCGAGGGTTTGCAGCAACTGGTTGTAAGCGAGGAATTGAATACCGTTGCTGCGGCCATGGCTGATGATTTCCTGAATGACGCCCGGGCTCAGTACGCTGTCATCCGGCAGAAAGATAAAGCCATCCAGCGCAGGCACCAGGCGACGGAATTCGAACAGAACTTCCTTGTCAGAGCTGACCTGGTGTGTGGTCATTTCAAGTCCGAGAGCGGAACCGGCGTCGGCAAGCGCCTGCATCTGGCCGGCAAACGAGGCGCCAGTGATGATGCCAATGCGGTGAATGTTGGGCTCATGGGCGACCCACGCACGCAGTTGTGCGCCAGGGTTTGGCATTGAGTCGACACCGCGGGAAGACAGGTTGTCCTGAAACGACTGGGCGTGAATGACGGGCAGACTGCTTGCCGCTACTGCAGCAAGCGCTGGCTCACCGATGGCCACGACGGCTTGTGGCGGAGTTGCTTCGAGTTCGTGTATCAATTTGTCAACGTCTGGTTCCTGGTCGAGCCACACCGTGCGCACCTGAACTGCCCAGTTACGAATGAACGCGTCCGTGACGGCTCGATAGGGCGGGGTGTCGCTGCTGACGATGAGGGTGACGGGTCCGAGCACAGCCACCGGCTCGACGGGTTCGACTGCCTTTTCGACCGCTTGGCGAGGTTTTTTGCGGTCGACTTTCGGTGCGGGATCGGTTTCAAAGACTATCGGTGTGGTCATGGGCACGGCCTGACAACCTGCCAACAGCAAAGCCATCAAGAGTGTCCCCCCCAGCATCTGCGAAGCGCGCTTCGTCGTGAACGCCGTCGTGAACGCCGTCGTGAACGCCGTAATAAACGCGTGAGCGATACGTTCTGTGATTCGTTGAGACAAGTCAGCACCGAATTCCTGTCGGTAGGTTGGCAGTATCCTGTTCAATTGTGAGTTTGAGCGTGACCGTCGTCTCAGTTCCCGGTGGACAAGGTCTGGTGACGCCGCAACACCGTCAAGAAAGCCTGTCCGGCATTAGAGATCGTTCGTGCCGGGTTCGTAACGACACCGAGCATCCTTACCGGTACATCGACCTCGATGTCGAGGTGTGCAAGTCCGGGATTGAGGAGTGTTCGAGGCAGCACGCTCCAGCCGAGACCGGCGGCCACCAGCATGCCGATGGTCTCGAGGTAGTTGGTAGACATGGAGATGCGAAGGTTATGCCCGTGTTGTTCAAAGAGACTGGCGACCAGTCGACCGGTGTAGGTCGACAGATCCGGCAGGATGGCGGGTTCTTGGGCCAAGGTCGCCAACTTCATGCTGGAAAGAGCCGCCCATGGATGATCGCTCGCAACGACAAATTCCAGTGGGTCCGGCCAGATCGGCTCGTAAGCGAGCTCCTTTGGTCCCTGTGGATCCAGGGTAACGACAGCCAGTTCCCGACTCGCAGAACGCACCAGCTCGTGCGCGGCTTCCGAGTCTTCGAAGTGGATATCGAGGCTGACGCCGGGAAAGGCTTGGGCGAAGTCCTTGAGGACAGGTGCCAACCGATGCAGGCCGATGTGGTGGGACGTGACCAGTCGCAAGGAGCCGGCCACCGTCGTACCCAGGTCGGCGATGGCACGTCGGGCATCCTCCCTGGCCGTCAACAGATGACGCGCATGGTCCAGCAAGACATTGCCTGCCGGTGAAAGCGCTAGCGTTTTTCCAACTCGATCAAAGAGCTGTGTACCCAGAGTGTTTTCGAGAGATTGAATCCTTCGGGTAATAGCCGGTTGGGTGAGGTGCAGCAACTCGGCCGCTCTTGAGACCGAACCGGTTTCCTGTACCGCGACGAATGCCTGGAGGTCGGGAAATTGCATATGCGCAATCATTATTGAAATCATGAAAATGATGAATTGGATTTATTTTAAGTCAAGGGGTACTTTGTCGTTCCTTTTTCTCGCGCTGCACAACATGGTTCAGGGCAAAACGCTTTACGACAAAGTCTGGGAGAGTCACTTTGTCGGTAATCGGGAGGACGGCGAGTCGCTCCTCTATATCGACCTGCAATTGCTGCATGAGGTCACGTCACCGCAGGCGTTTGGCGGGCTGAGGGTGGCTGGGCGACCGCTTTGGCGTGTTATGTCAAATCTGGCCACGCCAGACCACAATGTGCCGACTGATCGTCGGGAACTGGGCCTTTCCGGCCTTACGGACAAAGTTGCGTATGAACAGGTCATCACCCTGGACGCCAACTGCAAGGAGTATGGGGTCGAGCAGTTCGAAATTCTCGATCAGCGCCAGGGTATCGTGCACGTGGTGGGTCCGGAGCAGGGGGCCACCATGCCCGGCATGACCATCGTGTGTGGAGATTCCCATACGTCTACACATGGCGCGTTCGGCGCTCTGGCGCAAGGCATTGGCACTTCCGAAGTCGAACATGTCATGGCGACACAGTGTCTGGCGCAAAAAAAGGCTGGTAATTTTGCTATCGAAACCAGCGGACACTTGGCGCCAGGTGTTTTTTCCAAAGACCTCATCCTGGCGATCATTGCCGAACTGGGCACCGCCGGCGCCACTGGTCATACCTTGGAATATCGCGGCGAAGCCGTACGCAGCTTGTCGATGGAAGCGCGCATGACCCTGTGCAACATGGCGATTGAAGCCGGCGCCAGGGCGGGTATGGTCGCAGTTGATGACACCACACTGTCCTACGTGCATGGTCGGCCGTTTGCACCCAAAGGCGCGATGTGGAACGACGCCGAAACGTACTGGCGGACGCTCGTCTCTGATCCGAGTGCCAAATTCGACCGCGTGCTCTCGATCGATGCAGCGAAACTGGTGCCGCAAGTCACCTGGGGCACGTCCCCGGAACTGGGTGTTGGTGTCACCGGGTCGGTGCCTAATCCGGATCGGGAAAGTGACGCGGTAAAAGCCGAATCCATCCGCTTATCGCTCGCCTACATGGGGCTGGCTGCAGATCAAGCCATCACCGATATCCGGCTCGACCGCGTCTTCATCGGGTCCTGCACCAACGCCCGGATAGAGGATTTGCGCATTGCGGCGAAAGTCGTCAAGGGCAAACACAAGGCGGCGAGTGTGAAGCAGGCGCTGATCGTTCCTGGTTCTGGCCTGGTCAAGGCACAGGCCGAAAAGGAGGGGTTGGCGCAGATTTTTATCGATGCCGGATTTGAGTGGCGCGCTGCCGGCTGCTCGATGTGTCTGGCCATGAACCCGGACAAACTCGGTCCACAGGAACACTGTGCGTCGACGTCAAACCGGAATTTCGAAGGCAGGCAGGGTTATGGCGGTCGTACCCATCTGGTGAGTCCGGCCATGGCCGCAGCCGCCGCCATTGCGGGTCACTTTGTCGATGTGAGGGATTGGTTATGAGAGCGTTTTCGGATGTCACGGGTGTGGTTGCACCACTCGACCGTGCGAATGTGGATACGGATCAGATCATCCCAAAGCAATATCTCAAGTCCATTCATCGCACGGGGTTTGGTGACAATTTGTTTGATGGCTGGCGCTACCTCGATGAGGGCGCTCCTGGGATGACACCCAACGAACGTCGCATCAACCATGCCTTTGTGCTGAATGCGCCACGTTATCAGGGGGCGAGAATTCTGCTGGCGCGGGACAATTTTGGTTGTGGCTCAAGTCGTGAGCATGCGGTCTGGGCGTTGATGGAGTACGGCTTTGATGTCGTCATCGCGCCGAGTTTTGCCGACATTTTTTTCAACAACTGCTTTAAAAATGGACTGTTACCCATTGTCCTGCCGAAGGAAATTGTGGATGAACTGTTTCTCCTTTCGAGTGGCGAGAACAACCTGGTTCTGACTGTTGATTTGCCGACCCAGACGATTTGTACCGACAGCGGGATGCTCCAGCATTTTGAGTTCGACCCACTGCGCAAAGAAAAACTACTGAGCGGTCTTGATGACATCGGCCTCACTCTGGCCGCCAGGGAGAGAATCGAAGCCTTCGAAACTGCGCACTACGCACGCATGCCCTGGTTGCCGGGTGCTCGAGAGGTGGGACTATGACA
>JAYSTS010000241.1:0-2331 GCA_043719475.1 Gammaproteobacteria bacterium
ATCAACGAGAGCCTTCGCTTTGATCCGCCGTTGCTTGGTCTGTTTCGTACGACTTCCCGAGGCGTCGAAATAGGTGGCACGCAGGTTCCGGCGGGGACAAAGATCATGACCCATTACGGCGCTGCTAATCGCGATCCCGATGTCTTCCCAGATCCCCACGTTTTTGATCCGCAGCGACAAGGGCGTAAGGTTTTATCCTTCGGACTTGGCATTCATGTCTGCCTCGGCATGGAACTGGCGCGACTGGAAGCGCGGGTTGCCCTCTCGGCGCTGGTCAGACATTTTCCGCATCTGGAACTGGTCAACGATGGCGAACGGATCGGCCCTTTTTTATTCTGGGGCCGGCGCAAATTGCCTGTGTGTCGAGCTGACTGTCGAGAAGAGGTAGGCACAACATGAGTGAACTTGGGAGCGGCGTAGCCCTCGTCGCCGGTGCAACTCGTGGGGCAGGTCGTGCCATTGCCATTGAACTTGCGAGTGCCGGGTTGAAGGTCTATGTAACCGGCAGAAGCACCCGCGATGTTCGATCAAACATGAATCGTCCGGAGACCATTGAAGAAACCGCGCAGATGATCACCGCGCGCGGTGGACGGGCCGTAGCGATTCAGGTCGATCACACCAGAGTTGATCAAGTGGCCAAATTGGTTCAGCAGATCGAACGCGATAACGATGGTCGTATCGATCTGCTGATCAACGATGTGTGGGGTGGAGATCCGTTCACCGTCTGGGGCAAACCGTTCTGGGAGCAAGACCTACAGATCGGGCTGTCGATGCTGAACAACGCAGTGACATCACACCTCATCACGAGTCATGCCGTTGTGCCGCTCATGGTCCGGCGCGGGCAAGGACTTGTTATCGAGATTACCGATGGAGTCACCGACAACTGGCGTGGTTCGTTCTTCTACGACCTCGCGAAGGCCGCTGTAAATCGCCTGGCGCTCGGTCAGGCCGCTGAACTGAAGCCGCACGGCATCACCGCACTCGCCCTCAGTCCCGGATTTCTTCGCTCCGAGGCCATGCTCGACCATTTTGGTGTCAGCGAATCCAACTGGCGTGATGCAATACCAAAGAATCAGGACTTTGCGGTATCGGAAACACCTTATTTCATCGGCCGCGCTGTTGTTGCACTGGCACAGGATCCTCATGTCAGTGCGCGTGCCGGCGAGGTGCTCGCAACCTGGAATCTCGCTCGTGAATATGGGTTCACGGATGTTGATGGAACCCAGCCTCACTGGGGTGAGTATGCGCGACAGGTGCTCGGCATGGAGATGGGTTAGGCAACCTGACGTGACAAACCGTAGCGCGACTGGTCGGACCTGTTGGGCAGATATTCGGGTCAGACATGCGTCGCCTGACCGGCGACAACGTACCAGGTGACGAACACCCCGCTCATCACCGCGCCCGCCGTTATCCCGCCCGTTCGCCGCCACGCGAACACCGAGATGATCGCGGTGATGGTCAGTACTGGCACAAACTGGATGGCGACGATGGTGAAGAGCGGATCAACCGCTGGCAGATGGCCGCGGATCAGCAGCCAGGCGTAGAGACCGACCACCATCACGACAAGTCCGCCCACGCTACCAGCAATGGCAGAGACGTACTGCGTCAGGCTGTTGGCGCGCAACGCCAGTGTGCTGTGCCAGGCGCGTTGACTGACCCAGAAAAATGCGGTGAATGGCGCAGCACAGGCCAGGAAGACCGGCACGTGATGTGGCGCGAGTTCCTTCAGCGCCACCACCCAGAACCGCAAGTCCGTTGTGAACAATACATCTGAAATCACCACAGCAAGATAGAGCACCGAGACTGCCAGCAGTCCAGCGAGTGCGGCACGCATTGGCTGACCTGTCTCGCTCGGCCGTCCAACTGCCGCCGCGACCGGTCGACGTGTGAAGCGACCCAGCAGCAGTGTGATCAGGCCATTGCCGATCGCCCACACCAGAATCTGGTTGGTGATGCCCTGCGCGAACACCACATTGGGTGTAAACGCCGCACCCAGTGCCATCAATGGAAAGTAGCTGAGTGGTGCAATCGCGGCGTAGATCAGGAGGTTCATCCACCAGCGACCGTCAGGTCGGTCTACTGCCCCCTCTGGGTGACCGTCAGCGCGAACTCCAGCAAACGGGGCCAACGACAGGATGAGATCAAAACTGCCAAGCAAAATAAAGACACCACCCAACAATGCGAGCAAGGTGCCGATTTCTTTCCACAGCCAGATCTGGTCAGCAGACGAACGATCCAGCCCACCGTGCAGGGTCTGTCCGAGCCAGTCGAGCGTGTCTGCAATCGCTTCGTGCGACAGGTGATCTCCGGGGTGTGTCGTCGTCGGGATGG
>JAYSTS010000242.1:0-13199 GCA_043719475.1 Gammaproteobacteria bacterium
GTGTTTCCTCAGCCGGCATCCGGCCAGGTGCTGCTCGACTACCACGATGGTGAAGAGGAGCTCATCGTGTGGCCGATGGATCATGCGTTCAACGCATCCGAGAACACCACAACCGTCGACAAGCTGATCACGGTGACCGGTGACTTCATCGTCCGCCATTTCGACTGAGCGGACTTTTGCGACGCGAGCAGACTTTACCTCATGCGCAGGTTGCCCGGATTGCTGCGGGAGTAAATGCAGATCTTGCACGATCGCTTGGATCAGGTGAGATGTTGGGTTCCTTCGCGCTTACCGAGGTTTCGGTCGAACGTTCCAAGCGGGAGGTGTCCCGCCTTGCGCGCCAACTCGAGTATCAGACAATCCGAAAAACCGAGGCTGGGCTTCTTCAGGAATTGCCCCAGCGCCGCAGCGACGATATCGCCATCCTGAATGGCCAGATGTTGATGGTTCAGCAGCATTTCCACTGCCTTGGCGATTTGCCTGGCCGAGCGGTCGTACACCGCATCCAGAACCCACATCGTCTCGGCCAGTACCAGTGGAGATACCCAGGCGCCATTCGACACGAATTGTTCAGCGACACGCAACTGCGTTTCGTCGTCCCGGGCGATAAGCCGCACCAGGACATTGGTATCAACGGCCCGCACGTTTTCTCCGGATCTGTTTACGAATACCTTCTTTCAGATCTTCAAGAGACTTAGGCGCCGGAGCGCCATCGGGAAAAAGCGCATCGTGAATGTTCTCTGACGAGTAAGACCCTGATCGTCGAATGATGATGCGATCATCCTCCTCTTCCCATACCAGTATGGAGCCAGGAACGATGCCAAGTTTCCGCCGAATTTCGGCTGGAACGGAAATCTGTCCCTGCGCGGTAACCTTTGACTGTATGGATGACATGACCATCACATTACCGTGGTAATGCGGTTTGGACAAGGTTACGGATGCAGTTTCACCGGAGTGGAGTTGATTGATCAAGTTGCCGGAATCCGGCAGATCGAAGGAAAATTCCTCAGGTGTTGACAAAAGCGTCGCTTCTGGTCGTCGATGAGAGTTTTGGGGGGCGTAGCCATGTGCACAGTGTGCATGCGGGATGGGTGCCATCCCGCCATCTCGGCCCGATAAATCTCTCTCGACACCGCCGATTGTGGGATTTCCTGATGTGGGAGATCTCCTGATCGCGATCAGGGGTTCGGGGTCAGGAGACCCCTCCTACAAGGGGTGAGGCCACCTCGTTGTGGGAGCGATCTCCTGATCGCGATCTTCCCTTGCAGAAGCGATCTCCTGATCGCGATCGCACCGCTCCGACGTGGCTGGGAGATTGTTTTACGCCTTCGCGCTTGGCCTGTCGCTGACACGCTCGTGCCACGCCCACAAGTGCGGCAGATCGTCGACCGGCTTCAATCCCACCAGAGCGGTGGCAAAATCGATTGCGGTGAGCGCGGTGATATCGGCGAGGGTGTAACGATCACCTGCCATGTACTGCCGCTTTTCAAGTTCGCTGTTCAGGCGTGCATAAAAACGATGCACGTTGGCATCGCTCGCTGTCTTCGCCTCGGGAATCTGCTTGAATCGACCGGCTGCCATCTTGGCGACAACAGGTCCGTTCACCCAACTGGTCCCGATCTGGGTCCATAGTTCGAGTTCGAGGATGCGATTGTGCATCTCGATCCTGCCGAGTTCATACGGTGTGCGGCCGAACAGATTCGGCTCGGGTTGCAGTGCTTCGAGATAACGACAGATGGCAACACTTTCACCGATGTACAACCCGTCATCGGTTTCCAGCGCCGGGACCTTGCCGCTGGGGTGCTTTTCAAGAAAATCGGGCTGTTTGTGTGCGCCGCCCATCATGTCTACCTGAACAAATTCAACCGGTATGCCTTTTTCGGCAATGAAAATGCGCACGCGGCGTGGATTGGGTGCATTCGTGACGTCGTAGAGTTTCACTTGGTCTTCATCTTCCTGGTTTGTAGACTTCGATCTTCCGTGTCACCGCAACGATCAGCAAGCCTCATGAGCAATTTTGTCATCCTGCACTACGCATCGTGCCCGGCGCGACTGCACTACCGGATTCATGCGGATGGTTCGTGCGAGTCACTTATGGCGGAGGCGATGGATAGTGCGCACAAGAATACGATTGCGATTGGAATGGCCAGCGATTGCGCGCTGATTGCGGATGGTGATCCGCAAATGACCGCCTTGCGTGAACTGCTGACGGGAATTCATCAACGCTTCCCGGCGATAGTGCTGGGTGGTCATCGCCAGATTCGTGGCAGCAAGACAAATTGTCCTGGTGCTGCATTTCCTTTGGTGCGAATTCAGGCGTGGTGGCGTGGGCCGATGCTGGACGCCCACGATGTCTGGTTTGAAGACCTGCTGGCCTCGGCCTACCTGCCAAGAATCGACTAACCTCATTTGGACAAAAATTACGCAACCGAAAATGCTGCGCAGAGTATTTAAGAGCTGCGGAACGATTGGCTGGAGAGAAGGTCGGTATAACAACGGAAATCAAACCGTAAGGTCACAAGCCATGAAGTTGGCAGATCCAGTCATGAGACGTCGAGTAAATGCGCCCTGTGGGATCTCCCGATCGCGAACCGTTGGTTCCGTGACTTTGTGGGAGCGATCTCCTGATCGCGATCTTCGACGATCCCAACAATCGCGGTCAGGAGACCGCTCCTACAAGGGGGAGGGCGGCCCGACTCCTCGACGCGTTGTGCGTCGGAAGCGGTACCGATTATTGTCGAATCAAGGCTAGTACACCGAAGCGCCTGGTGAATAACGCTCGCGATATGTCACGTCGAATCGGATTTGCAGCGACTTCAGACCTCGCAAGAAGCTGCTGGGTACGTGTGCAAAATTGTCATCAGGCTGCACCAGTCGGATATTCGACAGCCGCTTCAGAAGGATGATGAACGTCGAGTACATTTCCTGCCTGGCCAATGCAGCGCCGGGACAGTGGTGCGGTCCGGAGCCAAATGCCAGGTGAGCGCCTGCCTTCTTGCGTTCGATGTCGAAACCTTCGCCTTCGACAAACACTGCTTCATCCCGATTGGCAGACGCATAACCCAGCGCGATGCTTGCCCCTTTCGGAATCTGTACGCCGCCGATTTCGGTATCACAAGTTGCCGCACGCCACAGGTGCAGTACCGGTGTTTCGTAGCGCAGGGATTCTTCAATGAAATTCCGAATCAGCTTCGGGTCAGCCTGCATGCGTTCGATGGTGCCCGGGCGCTGTAACAACAGCATCAATGCCGAGCCGATGGCGTTGGTAGTCGTTTCGTTGCCGCCGGTCAGTAACTGATCGAGCAGATCCTGCAACTCGAACATGTCGAGTGGGCGATTGACACCTCGGTTATCGGTGACCTCTGCGTGCACGAGGTCGGAAATGATGTCGTCCTTTCGTTCCAGACGACGTGCATCCATCACTGACGCAAAAAAATTCTGAGCTTCGACCACCTGCTTTGCACATTCGATTGCCGCGTCGTCATCAACAAAACCGCCACCCGGCGCAAGCATGGCGTCGGACCAGCGTTTCAGATCCCGGATCCGGTCGCGTGGTACCCCAAGCTGGTCGGCTATGACGGTGCAAGGCAGGGGAATGGCATATTCGGCGACGAAGTCACACTCACCCCGGTCGATGAATTGGTCAATCAGATCGTTGACACAGGTCTCGACGTAGTCGGTCATCTTTCGCACACGCGCCACTGAAAAGGCGTCGTTGATGAGGCCGCGATACATGGTGTGAACCGGCGGGTCCGTGCGCTGCAACGTAGACACACGCTTCCAGCCATTCTCGGCGCGATACGTTTCCGCGAGGTTACGGACGTTGCCACCACGCGCACTACCAAACTCGTAGATGTTGTTGGAAAACAGTTCGGGATGTTTTTTCACGTAGCGAACGTCTTCGTAGCGCGAGACGTAGTACGCGCCCAGTTCTTTCATGAAGTACACCGGGCTTTCCTGCCGGATGGTCTGCAGATAAGCGAATGGACACTCTCGAACAGCATCATCAAACAAATTGAACCCATCAAGTCTGGTCATGGTTTTCCCTTATGCGTAGGCGAGTTGGGCGCGACGAAAGCTCTCGGCGTATGGTTTGCGTCCGAGCCATAACAAACTGCAACCGAGAGTGCCAAAGAACAATACCAGCGTGATGATCGAATAACGTACACCTTCTGGTCCCGGGAAGATGGCGGTATTGAAGTAACCTGCTAGTGGCGGACCCAGCATCATGCCGAATGAACCCACCAGCATGTTGATGGCGGCTACCTGGGCCCGAATGGTTGGTGGGGCGATCACTGGCAGTGCGCCTGCCGCGATTCCGAAGGGAGAGTTGATGAACAACATCGCGGGGGCGTAGAGGATGAAAGCGGTGGTTGGATCCGGGGCAAACTGGACTGCCAGGATCGCGGGAATGGCCAGTGCGCCGCCGATCATGCCTGCCGTGATGTTGGCGTCAGCTCGACCGCGAAGCTCAAGCGTTCGACCGAGCCAGGCGATCACCAGCGGTCCCATCGCACCGAAGACCGCAAAGATCCAGCCGAACGTCTGCGACGCATCGGCCGCTTCCAGATGATGCACGCGCACGAAAAACGAGACTGTCCAGAACACAAACGCGTAACCCATCAGATTGAGACAAAGAAACCCAAGATGGTGGTAAGCCAGGGTCTTCGTGTTCCGCCGATAGAAGAGCATCACTTCGTCAAAGGCCATGTGTGTGCCACTGGGAGTTACCCGCCTTGCGGGTTCTGGCATCAACAAGAATGCCAACGCGAGAAAGAGCCCCGGAGCGCCGAGATACACAAACGTCTGCTGCCAGGGTTGCAGCGTGCCGATGCCGGGAATGGTCATCGGCGGCAGGCCATGAACCAGATTCAGCACTACGCCACCGATGACAAAGGCAAGCCCGGAGCCAAGGATCGGACCAAGCTGATAGATGCTCATGGCCAGCGGCAGGCGTTCGCGAGGGAAGTAGTCACCGAGCAGAGAATTGGTGGCTGGAGTCAGGGTTGCCTCGCCGACACCAACACCCATGCGTGCCAGGAGTACCTGCCAGAAGTTCTGTGCCAGTCCGCAAGCCGCCGTCATTGCGGACCAGAACCCGATCCCGATACTGATGATGACCGTTCGATTGCGGTTGTCCGCAAGCCAGGCGATGGGTAGGGCAGCCAGGGCATAGAAGACAGCGAAGATGCCGTACAACCAGCCGATCTCGGCGTCCGAGAGCCCGAGATCCTGTTTCATCGGTTCGACGACGATGGCCACCACCTGCCGGTCGACAAACGACACCAGCGATGCAAGTACCAGCAGAGCCAGAACGCTGAAGCCCACGATTGGACGCGGAAAAGGCTTGGTCAATTAAAGCTGCCTGCAACTGTTGTAGGGGGCTTGTTCAGGAGCCTGATCATCCAGTAGTTCTCACTCTGTGTGTGACGAAGGTCGTCCTGACCAGGTGGTTCAAAACGGCAGATCGCAAGCATCGCAGATGAGTCATTGAACCAACCGCGTCGCGCCTGGATTGCGTGGGCATTACATCACAAACGCCAGTGGTCGGTTTGTCTAGACTGGCGGACATGCCAACGGATGGGCCTCCCGGAAGTTCCTTGAAACAATCCAGTCCCGATAGAAGACGCGAAATCCGCACGCCGGTAGTGCAGGACGCGCTGGTCAATTTCCGCAGTGGGAAGTCATGGGCTTGCACCATTCGCGATTTCTGCAGCGCGGGTATGTTCATCAAGGGCGATCCCGGCGCGCTGCGTCAGTCCATGGGCGATATCGATGACGCCGGGATGCTCGAGATTCACTTCACGGCGAACGATGCCAAAGGCCGCAGCCGGCATTTTCAGATCGTAGGCAGGGCAGCCAGGCGTCTCGACAATGCAATTGGTGTTCACTTTGCTGCGGGTCTCGACCAGGAAATACTGACCGCGCTCGCGTCGCGAGCGGTGGCTGAATCGTCGATCCGTCGGGAAGAACGCAGCTCCCCCCGATCGACCAGCGAAGCTGATCAGAACGTCGATTCCGCCAAAGGTCGCAAGCTTGCAGTTGCGTGCAGCAAGGCAGCGGAAGTTGCGATGGGCAAACTTGCAGATGAATTCATTGCGCTGTTTGGTGAAGAACTCGATGGTTGTGAACGACGTGCATCTTCGATAAGGGAACGGGAATCGTTTGTGTTGGCAAAGCGGTTGCTGCCCAAAACCGGCAAGGAAATACGTTCGCGGTTTGTCGACTGGATAGTCGAGTTGTTACGTGATCAGAAAGCGCCATCGGGGTTTGGGATGACGGATGCGACGAAGCCTGTGCCAGCTGAGCCTGTCGTTACCTACCAGGTCAAAGGGTTCAGATTTCCCAACACGTCGAATCTGGCTCTGGTCGAGAAGGAAGAGTTTGAACAGTGGCTGGTGGTTGCCGAAACCGTTTCCTATATTGAACAGGAACTTCAGGACGAAATACTGGTCTTGCGGTCCTGGCTCGGAAGATTGCAGCCCGCCTGGAAAAACAAGGATGCCAACCCGTTATGTCCGGCCTTGGTGGCACGCAGCCTCAAGCAGGCACTGATGCCATTGCAGCTGCGAGAAGAGGTCATACGCGTGGCGTTCGGTTGTTTCGCACGAATTGCGCAATCACGGCTGGGCGCGTTCTACGACAAGCTCATTTCAAGTCTGGAAAAGACCGGGTTGTTCCCGAGTATCGAATCTGTCGTCAACGATCAGCTCAGACAGCATGTGCCGTCTGCTGCCTCCCGTGCCTGGGTTGGAACAGGGCCGAGTGGATCAGTTGTACAGCGGCAGAATGCAGATGACACCTGTTTGAGTGATGTCACCCGCATGAACGATGCGGCAACCTCGAGTGTCGGTCGAATTCTGCAGTTGGGACGAAACACGCACCATCGTGATGGCGACCCGATGAGCGGCGTGGGGCAGCCGGTGGTGGATGTCGATACGGTACTCAAGTTGCTGGCCACCCTGCAGAACAAGGCAGCTGTATCCGGTGATCAATTAAGGACGGTCGATCTCAAGACTCTACTGGTCCAGCAACTGTCTGCGGCCAGAGGGAGTGCGGTGCAATTATCTGCGGGAACCGAGGCGTCGCTTGATGTCGTCGACTTCTTCGTTGCGTCTGTTCAGGAAGACGAGCTGTTATCCCGATCATTGCGTAATCTGGTTCGCAGGCTGGAAATCACCCTCGGCAAGGAAGTGCTACGCAACCTGGAATCGCGCCCTGATGGACCTTTGCCACATCGTGCACTGCAGATACTCAATCAACTCGAAGGCGTCGATGGTGGCGACAACGACGATCAGGAAAACCAGAGCGTGGCTGGTGACGAGGTGGCAAAGATCCTGACGCGTCTGATGAATGATTGGGATGGCAATACCAACGCCTTCAAAGATGCGGTGCAGCAGATGACACCGCTGGTCGACCGCCAGAAAAAGATCTATGCCCGCAATGTCGAGCGCGTGCTCAGTGGATGCGAGGGACGCTCACGATTGCGCCGCGCCCGGCAGGTCGTGTTGCGCCGGTTCTCGGAGTTGCTGGATGGTCATGAAATTCCGTCGCTCCTGATTCAGATCATCAATCCATCCTGGCGCAACCTGCTCGTCAATACTGCTCTCCGGAATGGCATCCGGTCGATGGAGTGGAAGCAGCAGCTTCAGGTGCTGCAGCGATTGGTCCATCGTCTCGATCCTAAGACACGTGACAAATATGTGAACGCCACTGACGATGGCAGTGCCGAAGTTCTGTTGCGTTGTCTGGCGGACGGACTGGTTTCGATTGGCGCCAACCCGGACGCGAGCCTTCTGGATCGGCTGCGGGTACTTCTGGCCGGCAACTTTGACCAGGACACGTTGGTCTGTATCGAGCCGGGTCAGCTGGCGCACTTGTTCGGTTGGCTGGACGCCACACAGTCGCACGACCCGATGCCACCGAGCAGAGATGACGGGGAGCGTGCTCGCTGGCTCGACAACCTGCGTCGGGCGCGGGTCCTGCAGACTGGCACCAGTGTCAAATTTGTTGTTACGAACAAATCCGAACAGATCGCAATACTGGCCTGGGTTGATTCTGCGTGCGAACATTTTGTATTCGTCAATCGACGAGGACTGCAGTCTCATGAACTCAGTCTTGGTGAAGTTACCGATGCCCTGCATACCGGGGCCTTGACCATTCTTGATGGATACGATGCCTCGCTGGTTGATCGGGTGAGCGACAGGATGGTGCATCGGGCACACACGCGGATAGCGGCCGGCACACAGCAGGATGAACTGACCCGGATCGCCAATCGTAAAGCCCACGAGCGATCCGTCGACAAGGCGCTCGATCTTGCCCGGCAAAGTGACTCGACACACTGTGTACTGCAGATCGATCTGGATCGGTTCCGGATGTTCAATTCAGCCTGTGGTTTTGATGGTGGAGATCAACTGCTCAAGCGGATCGCTCGTCTGATCGAGGAGGGTGTGAATAGTCTGGATGCGTCGATAGCCCGGATCGGTGCAGACGAATTTGGTGTCGTGTTGCTCGATACCGACATGACGCAGGGGATGCAGCTGGCCGAGACGATCAACAGCGCCATTCGCGAGACGAGCTTTAGCTGGAAAGGGCGCCAGAACGGGGTTACGGCGACCATCGGTGTGCTGGGAATCGATCGTGGCACGGAAGACACTCGAAACGTAATGAACAATCTTGCGGCCGCCTGTCGACGGGGAAAGGAACTGGGCGGTGATCGTGTTTGTTCATACACAGAAGACGATGAGGCGCTAAAGGCTGAGCATGAGGTCATGCAACTCGCCAGTCAGATTGAAAAACATCTGGCCAATGGCAGGGTGCGTCTGAATGTGCAGCAGATTGCACCGGCAGATGGCAACCTCGGATTGCTGCTTCATCATGAAGTCCTGATCACATTCACCGACGACGAAGGCAATACCGGTTCACCGGTGAAGTTCATCGAAGCTGCCGAGCGACATAGCAAGATGCCACTGGTGGATCGCTTCGTGGTTTCAGGTGTACTGGACTGGATGGGCAAGCACCCCGAGGCACTCGATGGGACATCTGGTTTTTCAATCAACCTGTCAGGTCAGTCGATGATCCAGGAAGACTTCCTGAGTTTTGTGCTCGATCACTTCGAGAAGAGTGGCGCCTCTCCACAGAAAGTTTGTTTTGAAATTACAGAAACGGCGGCGATCGGCAACATGTTCCGCGCCACCGAGTTCATGCAGAAATTCAAAGTCATGGGCTGTCGTTTTTCGCTCGATGATTTTGGCAGCGGCATGTCTTCATACGGTTATCTGCGCAAACTGCCGGTCGACTACCTGAAGATCGACGGCTCCTTTGTCAAGAACATGGCGACCGATGAAGGTGATAGGGCGGTGGTCCGCTCCATCAACGAAATCGGGCACTTTCTTGGCAAAAAGACTGTGGCGGAATACGTCCATGATGAGGCGACGCGTCAACTGGCGTGCGAGATCGGCGTCGATTACCTGCAGGGCTGGGCGATCGAAAAACCGAAACCCATCGATCGATTGCTCGACTCGGCGACCGTAGCCGCTGCGAATGGCCGTTGATGTTTCGCTGATAACGTTGACAGCGCGAGAGGTTGCCTTTACCGGTCCGCAACGGTGCGTGTGAGCACCCTGTGGGAGCGATCTCCTGATCGCGATCTTCGATGATCCCAACGATCACGGTCAGGAGACCCACAAAACGATGGGTTGTACGTCTACAGCTCTACCGATTTTTGCCGAATCAAGGTTAACCCTTCTGATGTTTCGGTGTTGGTGTCAACCGCGCCCGAGGTTGGCTACTCAAGCGCTGCCCAAACTCACTCCGTAACCATCGAATACGGCGCGGACTCTTCTACCTGACAGAACAGAGTCTGGAATTTCCAGCCTTCTGCAGTCCGCACATAACTCTCCCGGTACCAGCCAATGATGCGCTGATAACGAACCTCACCGGCGCCGAGATTTTCGGTGTATAGCATGATCAGTCGCCAGTCGCCAGTGGCCGGTGGCATGATCACCTTCAACATCAATGATGGGATTGATGGCGTGATGCGCCGAGTTACGGATGCGCCCACTCGTCCCCACCGCAGCCAGATAGGCCTTGATGGCTTCGCGTCCCTCCGCCTTGCCCATGACCGTGGCTTCTCAGGTTGCGTCTTGCGCAAACAAGGGTCCGAGCTTATCCGGATTGTGGTCGTCGTCGCAGGCTGCGCAGTACAAGGCCTTCAGCTTGCGAATGGCCTCGATGTCCTCAAGGACCTGAATGCGTTGTTCGAGGGTGGTCATGTGCAGTCCCTTAGTACCTTTGAAAAGAGTACCTTTAAAAAGAGTACCGATGAAAATGAGTACCGATGAAAAAAAATCGACGGGATCGTCTCGACAGAGGTCTGTTTAGCGGTTTGCGCGGTTAAACGCCACTTTTTGTTCACTCTCTTCTGTTCAATAGCTTCACTTGTTAAGGTGCAGCGCTTCCAGGTTTTGATTGGGGTGGGGCTGGCATGGCATTTTCAGGATTCGATCTATCGGGGCGCGTGGCGCTTATCACGGGAGGTAATGGCGGAATTGGTCTGGGTATGGCTCGCGGGCTGGCTCAGGCCGGCTGCGAGATCTGCATTTGGGGAACCAATCCCGCCAAGAATGAAAGTGCGCTGGTTGAACTTGCGGCGATTGGCCCGAAAGTCAGTGCGTTCGTTTGTGATGTTGCTGATGAAAGTGCGGTTGAGTCGACGTTTGCAGCCAGCCTCAAGACACATGGTCGGATCGATGGCTGTTTTGCCAACGCGGGTGTTGGTGGTCGTAACACCGCGTTCGACGAAATGACGACGGAGGAGTGGGATCGAGTAATAGGCGTTAATCAGAGCGGAGTCTTCTACACCTTTCGAGCCGCCACACGTCACATGAAGGAGCGGGCATTGCAGGGTGATGCGTTTGGTCGACTGGTGGGCACGGCGAGTCTGGCCGCAATATCAGGCCAGGCGCGAGGCGAGCACTATGCCCAGAGCAAAGGTGGGCTGGTGGCCATGATCAAAGCGCTGGCGGTGGAATACGCACGTTATAACGTGACTGCGCACACGCTGCTGCCGGGCTGGACGGAAACGGACATGACACAGGGCGCGTTCAGCAATCCCAGGTTCGTTGAGAACGTCTTCAAACGAATGCCGGTTCGACGCTGGGGTAAACCTGCAGACTTCGCCGCGATCGCCATCTATATCATGAGTGAAGCGAGCAGTTTCCATACCGCCGAGACCTTTCTGATCGATGGTGGTTATTTTGCCTATTGAACGCAGAGCAGCACCGAGAGCACGCAGCGATTGAGTGCGGGGAGGGGCGGCGTGGCAGTTACAAATCAGGGTTTCCTGAATCGGATCGAGCGACTAGGCAATGCATTGCCAGATCCTGCATTGCTGTTCCTGCTGTTGCTGGTACTGGTCTGGGTGTTGTCCGCAGTACTTGCAGGTTTCGACTACACACATATCGATCCTCGTACCCAGCAACCGCTGGTGGTGCAGAATCTGCTGACAGGCGCCGCGTTTACCACGTTCTTGTCCGGGATGGTGACGACGTTTGTGACCTTCCATCCTCTGGGTGTCGTGTTGGTGGCCATGCTTGGCATTGGTGTGGCTGATCACACCGGTTTCATACGCGCGACACTGCGGTCATTACTGAGCCGTACCTCGCCTGCGCTGCTGACGCCGATGCTGTTCCTCATTGCCATCCTCAGCCATAGTGCGGTGGATGCAGGTTATGTGCTCGTCATTCCACTTGGCGCAGTGATCTTTCAATCGGCCGGACGGCATCCCTTGGCAGGTATAGCGGTTGCATTTGCCGGTGTCTCCGGTGGATTCAGTGCCAATCCGGTACCGTCGGCGCTGGATCCCATGTTGCAGGGTATTACCCAGGCCGCGGCCCAGCTACTGCAGCCGGAGGTTATGCTCAATCCGCTCAATAACTGGTATTTCACGGCCTCTTCAACGCTCCTGATCATCCTCGTGGGCTGGTTTGTCACCGACCGCATCGTCGAACCTCGGCTTCGATCACTGACGCTGGATGGTGACTTTGCCGATGCGCCGCGCCTTGAGCCTTTGTCAGCGCAGGAGTCACGAGGATTGCGATGGGCGCTGATCGCGATGTTAGGTGGTCTTGGTGCGCTGGTGCTGTCGAGCTGGTCGGATGCCTCTGCATGGCGTTCGGCGACCGGCGGCCTGACGGCGGCGGATGCACCACTGATGAAAAGCATCGTGCCGCTGATTTTTCTGCTGTTCCTGCTGCCTGGTGTGGTGTACGGGTATGTTACCGGGACGGTGCAGACCCACCGTGATTTGGTGGCCGGTATGACACGGGCCATGAGTGGCATGGGTTATTACATCGTCATCGCGTTTTTTGCGTCACTCTTCATCGCCGAGTTTGGTCGTTCGAATCTGGGTGCGCTGCTGGCACTGCAAGGTGCTGCATGGCTTGCCAGTGCCGCGTTGCCGATTCCGCTGATGATGATCGCTATCATTTTCATCACGACGATCGTCAACCTCTTCATTGGTTCGAGTTCCGCCAAATGGGCACTGCTCGCCCCGATTCTTGTGCCGATGCTGATGCAACTGGGCATTTCCCCGGACTTCACGCAGGCTGCTTATCGCGTGGGGGATTCCTCCACCAACATCATCACACCATTGATGCCGTACTTTCCGCTCGTGGTGGTGTTTTGTCAGCGTTACGTCAAGACCACCGGGATCGGTACTGTGGTGGCGATGATGTTGCCTTTTTCAATGGCGTTCCTTGCGAGCTGGACGGTGTTCCTGTTGATCTTCTGGATGCTCGGTATTCCATTGGGATTGCAGTCGTCCTACACCTGGAACTGATTGCCTGAGGGCCAACTGGTGAGTGAACCGACCGGATCGATCGATGTTTCAGCGGGCATGCGACGCCTGCTGGCATCGGAAGCCACTTCCAATTTTGGCTCGATGTTGTCGCGGCTGGCGATTGGGTGGATCGCCGCGCTGGTCCTCGATGCAACGCCACTACAGATGGCGTGGCTGGTGATTGCCGATGTTGTTGCGGGTGCAGTGGGCAGCCTGTTCGTGGGCAGCCTTGTTGATCGAACCAGCAAGAAAAACCTCATGATCGCCAGTGATGTGATACGCGCCGTTATGATCGGTGCTGTAGCCGTTCTGCTGTTCATGGAATCTCTGTCTTTCTGGATTCTGGTGCTGCAGTCGG
>JAYSTS010000243.1:0-2318 GCA_043719475.1 Gammaproteobacteria bacterium
CCGAGATCCGGCGAACGGCCATCACGAAGCGCCGCGACGGCGCGTTCCAGCATTTCCATGTAGAGGTTGAAGCCAACAGCCTCGATCTGCCCGGACTGATCCTCCCCGAGGAGTTCGCCAGCGCCGCGAATTTCCAGATCGTGGGTGGCCAGGGTGAAGCCGACACCGAGATCGCCAGATGCCTCGATGGCTTCCAGGCGCTTGATGGCATCGGGGGTCATAGCCTTACGATGTGGTGTCAGGAGATAGGCATAAGCCTGTCGATGGGACCGGCCAACGCGACCACGCAACTGGTGCAGTTGCGCCAGACCAAACTTGTCAGCCCGTTCGATGATGATGGTGTTGGCGTTGGGGATGTCGATGCCGTTTTCGATGATGGTGGTACACAACAGGATGTTGAGCTGGCGGTGTGAGAAGTCGTTCATCACGCGCTCGAGATCACGCGCACCCATTTGACCGTGCCCGACGCCGATCCGAGCCTCGGGGACCAGCAGCGCCAGTTCGCGGGCAGTCTCTTCAATCGTGCGAACCTCGTTGTGGACGTAAAACACCTGTCCACCGCGCATCAGCTCCCGGGTAATGGCTTCCTTGGTGACGGAGGTGCGCTTTTCCTGCACAAATGTCTTGATGGACAGTCGCTTCGCGGGTGGCGTTGCGATGATCGAAAGATCGCGCATGCCACTCATGGCCATGTTCAGCGTGCGAGGAATCGGCGTCGCGGTCAGGGTCAGGATATCCACCTCGGCCCGCATTGCCTTCAAACGCTCCTTCTGTCGAACACCGAAGCGATGCTCTTCGTCGATGATCACCAGGCCCAGGTCCCGGTAGCGGAACTCGGTGCTCAGCAGCTTGTGCGTGCCGATGACGATGTCGATCTTGCCTGCCACCAGCGCGTCTGCGGTGCGGGCTAGTTCCGTGCCGGTGCGCAGTCTCGACAATACTTCGATCCGCACTGGCCAATCGGCAAAGCGCTCACGGAACGAGTCACCATGCTGTTGGGCGAGCAGAGTGGTGGGCACCAGCACGGCCACCTGGGCGCCGTTCTGAACCGTGACGAATGCAGCGCGCATGGCGACTTCTGTCTTGCCAAATCCAACGTCGCCGCAGATCAGTCGATCGCTGGCTTGTTCCGAAGCCAGATCTGCAAGCACAGCATCAATGGCTGCGCTCTGATCAACAGTGAGTTCGAATGGAAACTGATCGACAAATCGGGCGTAGTCGTCGACCGGCGCGTGCATGACGCGCGAGCGTCGCGACAGGCGATGGGCATGGATGTCCAGGAGTTCAGCAGCGACATCAGCGGCCTTTTCGGCGGCACGACGACGCGCTTTTTCCCACTGATCCGAGCCGAGTCGATGCAGGGGCGCATTGGTTTCGTCCGCGCCCGTGTAACGACTGATCAGGTGCAGGGACGCCACCGGGACGTACAGGCGCGCGTCGTCGGCATAGGCAAGCGTCAGGAATTCGTGTGTATCACCATCGATTTCAAGCGTCTGCAGCCCCAGGTATCGACCAACACCATGTTCCAGATGAATGACCGGCGCGCCGATGCTCAGTTCAGTGAGATTGCGGATGATCTCGCCGGGGTCGACGATTCGACCGCCTCGCGTCTGCACACTTCGCTCGACCGGACGGCTGCCCAGTAGCTGGCTTTCAGACAGGATGATGAGGTCATCGAAGACAGCGCTATCGGCCAGTTCACCGACGCAGATTCCTTGCGGTTCCTGGCTGATCAGAAAGGATCTGAAGTCGCTGAAATCCCTGGGCTTCAGGCCCGCACGACGCAGATGTTCGGCCAGCAACTCTCGACGTCCTGTGCTTTCGGCGACGTAGAGGGTTCGTTTGTCCTGCTGCTGCTGGAGAAATTCGAGCATTGCAGCGGCCGGTCGCTCGGCATGGGCGTTGAACGCGATGTTGTGGATTGGCGCAACCATGAACGTCAGCTCATGACGCTGACCCGTTGGCGCTTCGTGCAGCCAGACCTGGGTGTTGTCGGCGATCGCGGTACGCCATTCGGGATCGTCGAGATAAAGTGATGCTGGCGGCAGGATTGGCCGTTCAATGTCGTAACGCAGGCTCTCATGACGAATGTTGACGTCGTCTAGAAAATGTGACGCTGCGGATTGAACGTCACCATGGAAGAAAAAACGGCTGTGCTGCGGAAGGTAGTCGAACAGCGTATCCAGATGATCAAAAAAGAACGGCAGGAAGTACTCGATGCCGGCCGGTGGGAGTCGATTGGTGACATCCTGATACACGCTGCAGCGGCGTATATCGACGTTGAACGTGTGATGCCAGTTGTTCCTGAAGCGGGCGAT
>JAYSTS010000244.1:0-4889 GCA_043719475.1 Gammaproteobacteria bacterium
TGTTGATGGGGTCAAAGACATAGTCATACGAAATGGTGTGGTGGATACATGGGGAACTTGCTACCAGACTCGAAGCCTTGGCAACTCAACAGCGAATACCGACTATAACTGCCCTCCCGTCGCGGTTCCAAGTGCAAGCGGAATTGTTCGGTCACTGAATGCTAGAGCACTGGTCGAAAACAACGATTTCTATAAGGGGTGGGGAGAAGGTGGCGTTGATTGCGGCGAAAGAACATCCTTCGTCATTAACCGTGGCAATCGTTACTACGGATCTACATCCGTGGCACAGTACATAGATGCTTGCTCAGACACGGTCACAGAACAGTCGATAATAGTCGGTGGCAATGATTACGGAATTGTGGGAGCGGGCAATACGGGGCCGGGAAACCAACTCGGGGGCAGCATAAGCGTAGGTGTTGAGGATTTTCACGGGTATAACGGCCACAACGCGAATAACAACCTCGTTAGAAACAACCTGCAAATTCGCCCCGGCGCGTGCTACACATTCGGCCTTGGTACGACTCCAGATCTGGCAGGCACAACCTTCGGTGTGCGCATGATAGGCAACACCTGCATCGCCTCCAATACAAAGGATCTGGAGTTGTGGTACGAGAACGGGCTTGACGATATTCAAGTCATGGATGTCAGAAACAATGTTTTTTGGAACGAGACCACCAACAGTTGGGTTCTTGGGGCGTCCACGACGAATTCTCACAACCACTCGTTTACTGCTCGATATTCTAATGGCGGGAGCAGTGCGACTACAGATGATCCTCAACTAGTGACGGCTTACGCTTCGTGGGCGGCGTTCAAAGGCCCGACCTCCTGGCCGACCTTCGCAGACGCACTTCCCGCCTCTGGCTCGAGAATTACTAACGTGGGCGTGGCAGCGACTGCAACGATACTGACTGCCGCAGGTTATGGATTTGCGCTTGACCAGATGGCCGACGTCCGTAGCGGGGCAATAACCAAGGACAACTGGCTAAAAGAGAACTACTACGACGCCCTGAACAAAGTCCGTGGGTGTGACGATGGACTACCAGACAAAGGCGCGGTCGAGCGTTGTGCCTCCGTGGTCAACACGGTGCCCGCGGATGCGATAACGATCAGCCCCAATGGCAGATACTTCCGCAAGAACGGCCTTCCGTTCAACTGGGTCGGATGTACAGCTTGGTTGGGTAGCTTCATAACCACTGCCAAGATGAACGAATACCTCGATGACCGGGATGCCCGTGGCTGCAACGTCGTGCAAGGCGTCATCTTAAACAACCTCGCCCGTGCAGTTGACGCTGCTGACGGCCCGATCTCCTCGACCAGTCCGTTCACCATGCGAACGGCGACCTTCACCGACAAGATCGATAACTTCGTCACCAGGGCAACAGCCAACGGGATGAACATCCTGTTCCCATTGGCGTGGGGTCCGAACTGCAAGCGTGACATGGTGGAGAGCGCGACCAACGCAAGGACGTACGCGAACTTCATCGTTGCACGGTACGCGGCCTATTCGAACATCATCTGGATGCCGTGCGGTGAGTACACCAAGATAACCACCAACTCACCGACCTACGACATCAATACCGACCTGATCGACACCAACGAGATGGCGGTACTCGACGCATTGATTGCAGGGATAGAGGCCAACAAGCATCCCTATAGTTTGGTCACAATTCACCCAGACGGCTGGGCGTCGTCCACAGATACTGCCCGCCATCCAACCCGTAACTTCCACACGGAATCATGGATTGATTTCAATACGCTTCAGTCGGCTAATTCCAACTACGAAAACATCATTGATACGGAGTACGACTCGGGGCTTTCGCCAGCCCGCCCGACCATACAATCAGAGCCGACATACGAAGGCGTTACGTTCACGCCGTGGCAGATGAGGCTGTTTGCGTGGAGTTCGCGTCTCAGCGGATCCGCAGGGTTTACCTACGGACACGAGCTGATTTGGCAGTTCTCGACAGGCTGGGAGGCCGTGCTTGGTGCTGCTGGTGCAGATGACATCTTCACTCACTTTAAGGCGTTCTGGGACGAGCACCATTCAGAGGACGCTATACGTGCCCGGGACTGGCTGGTGGGTGATACGGGCAGCAACGCGTCCGGTACGGACACCTACGAAGTGGCTCTGAGAATGGGCACCGCGAAGATGATTGTCTATTCGCCCAAGGGCTACGACATCAACGTTGTGACCAACAATGTCTCGGGAACGATCCGCGCTCGCTTCTTCGATGCTCGCGTTGGCGGTTACACGCTCATCAGCAATGACGTGACCAAATCAGCAAATACCACGTTCGACTGCCCCGGATCGCCTGCGACCGACAACGACTGCGTGCTGGTGCTCGACTGATGGGCCTTAACACCAACCTGAAAGGCCAGTGGGACGTCAACACCCGCGGAAGAACCGATAACTCATTCAGGGAATGGGTCAACGGTGTAACAGAAATACTCAGTGGTGGTACGTCTCTCGACACGTCCGGTGCGTATGACGGCATCAACTTCAACGGCACGACCGGCTACTGCCGGGCAGCTTTGCCTGCGGGGCTATCCACAACCTTCGCCGACGTCGACTACACGATTGCTGTCCGCTGCAAGCTGGACACGACCAACCCCACTTGGCAGGCCATCTTCGGTGCGTTCGCATCTGCCAGTAACGCCATAAGGGTGGGGTTGCTGACCGAGGATGCTAACGGAGACGGTCTGGGTGGACACGTTTCTGCGGGCGCCTCTGTATACCTTGACGGCGCAACGCAAATAGACGACGGAGCCGAACACGTTCTTGTCCAGCGACGTGTCGGCAACGTGTTTTCGCTGTGGGTTGATGGCATCAAGATCAACGAGCAGACGGTTGCTGCGGGCACGATCGGGGCGCTGAACCGCATCAGCTTTGGTATCAATGATGACGCCACGCCCGAGTGGCCCTTTGACGGCACAGACAAGTGGGCCGCGATCTGGGACGACGACAAATCAGACGCTGATATTGGTCTGCTCGATAACTCCGAGAACCCTTTCGTTCTGGGCATGAGTCCGGCCATTCCTTATCCTGGTCAACTGGTCACGTTCACGCACACGTTTGCAGCTGCGCCATTGTCCGCGACGTACAGGGGCGTGGCACTGACGCTGGAAGCAGGGGCGACCGCAACCACATCGCAGGCTTATTGGCCCGCGCGTTCAGCGTTCCGGTATGCCGCTGCCCATGCAGCCACGCGGCTCCTCAGCGACTACGCACTGGTCATCGCCAACGCCAGCGAGAGCGTGTCACTGGCCAATGTCCAGACGCAGGCCGAGCAGGCTGGGGGATTCGGCACCAAGAACGCCAGCGCAGCAGTCAATTCACTCGGAACATGGAACAGTGGGGCCATCGTCCTCGCTGAAAACGACGACGTGTGGATGCATGTCACAGCGGGTAGTGCCGCGCTCAATCCGCCGTTCGTGGATTACACGCCATTTGCTGATCCGACCAATATAGACGCGCAGTTCTACGATGTCAGTGCAGGTTCGTGGAGTGGGCTGACCCAACTGCTGTACACGGAAGCGATGACGCTCGCCGCGGCAGACACCACGCTCACGCCCGGTCAGACCACGCGGCTGACTCTCGCTGGCGGACCGTTCGCTGGGCCGACCACCGCATCGAAGATTGTGCACGGGATGGAGTCCCTCGCTCTTGCGCGATCAGTCATTGACGCTGACGAGACAGACGTGACGGTGCCTGCCCTGGATCAGTTCAGCGTGTATGGCACCGCTGTGGCCATCCCGTGGCAAACGAACATGGTTGCGCGATTGGAGGCAGGGTCGGAGTACGCAGAGACACCAGTTACCCTGCAGATCGTTCCGCCGATCGCAGAAAACTATGCTGTGGCAGGGATTGCTGAAAACTGGGTGTATCCAGCGCTCGATGCACAGCAAGGCGACAAGGTTTATGGACACTTGCTCAGCGGCGCTGGTGTCTTTGATTCGGCGAATTTCAACTTTACCGAGTCTGAGCCAAGCATCATCCGTTTCTACACATTCAACGTTGCGACGCAGCGCTGGCTGGCCACGGAAGACATCTACATCGGCTATGCAGGCCGGGCCTCGGACATTTACATCAGAGCGATACGGATTCGCAGCTACCGGCGACTGGCCAACTCCTATCGGCCATCGAGGCTGCGACCCTTCAAGTTCTGATGGCAATGTCTGCGCCACGCCTCTGCAGATATGCAGGGTGCAAGACGCTCGTGAGCACCAGGTACTGCGACCAGCACGCGGCACAAGGCTCACGGTGGGTTGACTCCCATCGACAGGGCAACAGCAGTCAGCGGGGTTATGGCGCACCGTGGCGAAAGCTGAGAACCGCGGTGCTCCAACGAGACGGCTACACCTGTACCGAGCACTTCAGGCAAGGCTACATCGTGCAGGCCACCCAGGTGGATCACATCAAACCGAAATCGCAAGGCGGCTCAGACGCTATGAGCAACCTGCAATCCTTGTGCGCATCGTGCCACGAGACCAAGAGCAAGACCGAAACCCAACGAGGATAGACATATGGGCAGCCGACTGAGCGAGCGAGTAAAGACAATACAGAGCATTGCACCGATCAACACGACTGCTGACATCAACGGCGCATCCGTAGATCGACGAGGCTACGACGATGTGCTGGTGATCCTGAACGTAGGGATCACTGGAGACACGTTGAGTGGGTCCGTGTACCTGGCTGCAGAGCTTGAGGAGTCCGATGACGGCTCCAGCTGGAACGACGTCGCCGATGCCGACATCCGAACTGCAGTGACTGCAGTGAACACCGGATCGTTTGCCAAGATCGATGACAACACAGAAGACGACGTGCGTGTGCAGTGTGACTACATCGGCACCAAGCGTTACGTGCGCCCGGTTGTCAACCTTGTGGGCAC
>JAYSTS010000245.1:0-2304 GCA_043719475.1 Gammaproteobacteria bacterium
AAACCTGCGCCAACACCGAAGGTGGAAAAACCACCGGAGCCAGTCAAGCCGGTGATCCAGCAGCAGCAACCGCCACCGCCAGTGGCAACGCCGAAACCACAGCCGAAGCCCTCACCGGTCAAGACCGAGAAAAAACCGGATCCGGATGAGATTCGAAAAAAATCCGAAGCCGAAGCGCGCCGCAAAGCCGAACTGCTTAAGCAGCAACGTTTGCAGGAGCTCGCCAACCAGTCGTTCGAAGATGCACTGGAGACTGAAGAGATCAACCTGGATACCGCCACCGAAGAAGGCGAGGCGGCAAAGTCCTACATTCAAGGCATTTATGAGCTGGTGGTGCAGAACTGGTCGAGGCCGCCGAGTGCCCGCAATGACATGAAAGCGCTGCTCCAGGTGGAACTGGTTCCGACCGGTGAACTGGTCGCGGTGAATGTGATCGAATCAAGTGGCAATGAAGCGTTTGACCGAAGTGCGGAACAAGCTGTCCGCAAGGCGCAGAAGTTCGAAGTACCCAGAGACAATGCACTCTTCGAATCCAGGTTCCGCCGTTTTAATCTGTTGTTTCAACCAGAGGATCTGTTTCGCTAATGAACGTATCAAGAGCTTGTTTTACGGCCTTGTTGGTCAGCTGGTTGGTTCTTCTTCCTGCGTTGCTTGAGGCACGTACTCTCGACACGATCGTCATTGACCAGGGTGGCCGCAACCCGATCAAGATCGGCGTTGTACCTATGCGCATGGATGCAACCCTTGCCAGTATGGTTGACCCGGCCGAGATCGTTGGCAACGACCTGACGTTTTCCGGTCAGTTTGCACCCATCGCCCGCGACAACATGCTGTCGATGCCGGCGCGGCCCGAAGAGGTCATCTTCAGGGACTGGCGAATTCTTGGCGCGGAATATGTGGTTGTGGGACAAGCCGCTCGAGAGCCGACTGGCGCTCTTGCCGTGACGTTCTTTTTGTTTGATGTGCCGGGGCAGCGTCAGGTGATGACCCAGAAGATCACCGGACGGGCAGATCAGTGGCGGGACATCGCGCACAAGGTGTCTGACCTCGTGTACGAGAAGATCACCGGTGTGCGCGGTGCGTTCTCGACACGTATTGCCTATGTACTGGCTCAGAATGAAGGCACGACACGAGCGCGATATAGCATCGAAATGTCGGATGCAGATGGTGAGCGATCACGAACGATCTATTCATCCAGTGAACCACTGATGTCGGTGAGCTGGTCGCCAGACGCGCGTCGGATAGCCTACGTATCCTTTGAAACGCGTCGGCCGAGCATCGTGATCCAGGATGTCACCACATTGGCCCGAGAGCGGATCGCTGCGTTTACGGGCATCAACAGTGCGCCCATGTTTTCTCCGGACGGCCGTCAGCTGGCGATGGTGCTCTCACGTGATGGCAATCCTGAGATCTATCTCATGAACTTGTCAGACCGCACCTTGAGAAGACTGACAAGAAACCCGGCTATTGATACGGAGCCAAGTTGGTCGCCGGATGGACAGCGCATCATCTTTACGTCCGATCGTGGTGGCAAACCACAGGTCTATTCACTCGAGCTTGCGACCAATTTCGAGGAGCGAGTCACCTTCCAGGGTGACTACAATGCACGTGCTCGCATGCTTGATGATGGAAATCTCGTTTTTGTGCATAGAAACGCTGGCATTTTTCATATTGCGTGGCAGGATATGCGCCGTGATCGGGTAGTCGTCCTCACCAGAACCAATCTTGATGAATCGCCATCGGTAGCTCCCAACGGAGCTATGCTGATGTATGCCACTCAAGTGCGTGGAAAAGGCATATTGGGTGTCGTGTCGATCGACGGAAGCGTGAAGTATGAATTACCTTCCTCGTCGGGCGATGTGCGTGAACCAGCTTGGTCTCCATTTATGGAGCCGTTGGCTGGAAGATAGACTCCCTCACAGGAAATCCCAGAAAATAAACAGGTATCTGAACAGGAGATGACGATGTTCACGGAACGTCTCACCAGCTTGATCGCAATCGCATTGGTTGGCCTTGTGCTGACAGGTTGTGCGGGCAAGAAAAGCACACCAACGGATGCAGGCGCTGATACCGTCAGTGCTGCACCGACAACTACAACGACTGACACTGCACCACCAGCAGACTTCGGTGCCGATGGCCAGCCTATCGATCCCCGTACCGGCGGTCCGTTGGCTCGCACTTTTTACTTCGAATACGACAGTTCCGATCTTCGCCAGGCCGATCTGGCCGTGCTGGAGATCCATGCTCAGTTGCTTAGCCGCAACACCGGCAAGACCATCGTTATCGAAGGTCATTGCGACGAGC
>JAYSTS010000246.1:0-40796 GCA_043719475.1 Gammaproteobacteria bacterium
CAAGTTTCTGCCAGATCAGTCAGACAGTGACGGCTTGCGTCACCTGCGAGGAACCAGCTCAGGCGAACCATGGATTCGCTGTGTTTGGTTTATCGACTCGACCGTGACGCACGTTTACACTTTTTGCAAAAGTTCCCGGTAAAGTCGGCCAGATTTCCGGGAACTCGGCGCACACTGGACGCCGCAACCGGGTGACACCATCACACCCTGACACTCAATGGATAGGGCTCAGGAATCTCACGAGCCCACACAAGGACTGCAGTTCGGTATGGCTTCGGAACCAATTCCACTCAGCGGGCTGGCGCGGCGTCTGGTTGACGACGGCATTATCAATGCTGAAACGGCTAGCCGCGCAACCAATGACGCCCGCAAGGCGGCAGTACCTTTTGTCACCTACATTGTTCGCAATGGACTCGCTGACGCTCGTGCCATCGCCCGCAGCGCCTCCGATGAATTCGGCGTCCCTCTTCTCGATCTGGCAGCCTTTGATCTGGAAGCCATTCCAAAAACGTTGGTCAAAGAGCGCCTGATTCGACAGCACAACACCCTGCCGCTCATCAGACGAGGCGCACGTCTCTTCGTCGCAGTTTCCGACCCAACCAATCTCCAGGCACTGGACGAAATTAAATTCCAGACCGGTGTTACCACCGAGCCAGTTCTTGTCGAGGAAGACAAGCTCGCCATCATCATCGAGCAGTTCCTAAACGCACGCGAAGACACCTCGCTGTCGAAACTCGAAGGCGAAGAATTTGATGAAGCCGACATGCAGTCAATGTCCGACGACGGTCCGGTCGTGGATGAAGACGCGGGCAATGCCACCGACGACACGCCAATCGTCCGCTTCGTCAACAAGATGCTGCTTGATGCAATCCGCATTGGAGCGAGCGACATTCACTTCGAACCCTATGAAAAAACTTACCGCGTTCGCTTTCGTACGGACGGAATTCTGAAGGAAATCGCCAAGCCACCATCCAACCTGAGCCATCGTCTTGCGGCGCGACTCAAGGTGATGGCCGAACTCGACATCTCCGAGCGCCGGATGCCGCAGGACGGGCGCATCAAGATGAAGCTCTCCAAGACCAAGGCGATCGACTTTCGTGTCAACACCCTGCCGACACTCTGGGGTGAGAAGATCGTGCTGCGGATCCTCGACCCTACCAGTGCCAAGATGGGTGTTGACCTGTTGGGTTTCGAGACCTACCAGAAAGAGCTGTTCATGGAAGCATTGCAGCGACCTCAGGGTATGATCCTCGTGACGGGACCAACGGGTAGCGGCAAGACGGTGTCTCTCTACACCGGCCTCAACATCCTCAATACGCCTGAACTTAACATTGCTACCGCAGAAGATCCGGTCGAGATCAACCTTGAAGGGATCAACCAGGTCAACGTCAATCACCGCGTAGGTCTGGATTTTCCGACGGCCCTCCGATCATTCCTTCGCCAGGACCCGGATGTGGTTATGGTAGGCGAGATCCGCGATCTGGAGACTGCAGAGATCGCCATCAAGGCAGCGCAGACCGGTCACCTGGTATTGTCGACGCTACACACAAATTCGGCAGCAGAAACGCTAACGCGTCTGCGCAACATGGGTGTACCGGCATTCAACCTCGCAACTTCAGTGAATCTGATCATCGCCCAACGACTGGCAAGGCGGCTTTGCGGCGCCTGCAAGCAGATAGTACAGGTGACCCCGGAAGTGCTCACAGAGGAAGGCTTCACCGAAGCGGACATAGCCTCAGGTTTCCAGGTTCTGGGACCCTCCGAAAGAGGTTGCGAGAAGTGCAATGATGGATACAAAGGTAGGGTCGGAATCTATGAAGTGGTTAAAATTACTTCTCAAATGGCCCGTATTATCATGGAAGACGGAAACAGCATTCAGTTGGCTGAACGGGCAAAGGTTGAAGGATTCAACGACCTGCGTCGCTCGGGGTTGATCAAGGTCATGCAGGGCATGACCGGCCTGGCTGAAGTAAACAGGGTTACGAGTGGTCACTGATGTCACTGAGCGTACGTGTCACCACATCGACACCGAATTGAATCTGGAATTATCAGGCGCCCCGACCGGGGACCGCCTACGAGAGAATGACCATGGCTGAAGCCGTCTTCGTCTGGGAAGGTACCGACAAACAGGGACGCAAGTCCAAAGGGGAAATCAAGAGTTCCAATCCTGCGCTCGCCAAGGCAGAGCTGCGTCGTCAGGGAATTGTACCTACCAAGGTCAAGAAAAAGACTATTCGTGGCTCGATGGGCGGCAGCATCAAACCAGCTGACATCGCGCTCTTCACCCGACAGATGGCAACCATGATGCGCGCCGGCGTGCCGTTGGTGCAGGCTTTCGATATCGTTGCGGATGGCCTCGATAAACCCAAGGTCGCGGTACTACTGCGAGAAATTCGTGGGGATGTCGCCTCCGGTAACAGTTTTGCCAACTCCATACGCAAACAGCCACTGTATTTCGATGAATTGTTCTGCAACCTGGTCGACGCAGGTGAACAGTCCGGCTCACTCGAAACCATGCTGGATCGAATTGCCACCTACAAGGAAAAAACCGAATCCCTGAAGGCCAAGGTACGCAAAGCCATGACCTATCCGATCTCGGTGCTCATGGTTGCGTTCGTGGTTTCCGGCATCTTGCTGATCAAAGTCGTTCCCCAATTCGAGATGGTCTTTGCCGGCTTCGGGGCCGATCTGCCAGCTTTTACTCAGTTCGTAGTCGGTATCTCGGAGTTTGTGCAGGCTTACTGGGTGATCATGGTGCTTGGCATCGCTGGTTTCATCGGCGGCATCATGTATGTGTATAAGCGATCAAAGCCGATGCGCGATACGATTGATCGCCTGGCCCTGAAAATGCCGGTCGCGGGCAATATCATTCAGAAATCCGCTGTCGCTCGTTTTGCACGTACGCTAAGCACGACATTCGCTGCCGGCGTCCCTCTCGTTGATGCATTGAATTCAGTTGCGGGGGCGACGGGTAACTCGGTTTACACCAACGCCGTTCTTCAAGTGCGAGACGATGTTTCAACCGGACAGCAACTCAACTTCTCGATGCGAAATACCGGCGTGTTCCCGAACATGGTGATTCAGATGGTTGCCATCGGTGAAGAAGCAGGCGCGCTGGATGACATGCTCGACAAGTCGGCCAGCTACTATGAAGAGCAGGTGGATAACGCCGTCGACAACCTGACCAGCCTTATGGAACCGATGATCATGTCGGTGCTCGGTGTTCTGGTCGGTGGACTCATCATCGCCATGTACCTGCCGATCTTCCAGCTTGGTGCGGTCGTTGGTGGTGGCGGCGGTTAACGACTCACTGCAGCCAGAACCGAAAATTTTTCGCCCATCATGGAAACGTTGCTGAGCCATGGCTGGTTAGCCTTGATATTCGCCGCCTGGGTAGCGCTGGCGGTCGGCAGCTTCTTGAACGTGGTGATCTATCGCTTGCCGGTGATGTTACAGCGACAGTTCATTCAGGAAGCAAAAGAAGCGCTGACTTTACCTGTCGAATCAGACACCAACCGATTCAACCTCGCGGTACCTGATTCGCGTTGTCCAGCGTGTGGACACGCCATTACGGCGCTTGAAAACGTACCCATTTTTAGTTGGCTCTGGTTGCGGAGGCGCTGCAGTGCCTGTCGAACGTCAATCAGCATTCGCTATCCACTCGTTGAATTCACAACTCTAGCCCTGTCACTCATCGTATTGGCTCAATTCGGCTTTTCCCCACTTGGTTGCGCGGCCTGCTTATTCACCTGGATTCTGCTCGCCGCGACGATGATCGACTACGACACGATGTTGCTGCCTGATCAGTTGACCCTGCCGCTGCTCTGGCTCGGTCTCATTACCAATTTATTTCTGGGTTACACGCCGCTTGATGCTGCCATCATCGGTGCCATCGCCGGTTACCTGCTCCTGTGGTCCACCTACTGGGGATTCAAACTGATCACGGGCAAGGAAGGCATGGGTTACGGGGACTTCAAGCTGCTGGCTGCGCTTGGCGCGTGGCTGGGGTGGCAGATGCTGCCCGCGATCTTGCTGATGGCCTCAGTCAGCGGGCTTGTGTGGGCCATCGTCCAGGTGCTTATGAAAAACATGCGCCGCGAAGACCCGATGCCATTTGGTCCCTACCTGGCAGTGGCGGGATGGCTGGCACTGGTGGCTCGCGAACCCGTAGAGCGGTTCATGCAATTTTGAAAAACGGTTTTTAATCGACCAGGTTTTTGACAAGGATACGCACAGCATGACCGAAACCGAACGAATCGTTCGTTGCCCAACTTGCGCCAAGAGCGTTCGCTGGCATAGCAGCAACCCCTATCGGCCATTCTGTTCGGATCGATGCAGGATCATTGATCTTGGCGGATGGGCCAGCGAAACCCATCGAATCCCTGGCGAGTCGGTCGACGAGAACATCGACCCGGAATCAACCGAGCCGAACCAGTAAGTCCGGCCTGGGAGTCTGCGCAGCAGAAGATCGTCAGGCTGCGGCGGCGCAACGATGGCCCGATTTTCCGTTCGTTTTCGTCACGTAGCGCCCACTATGCTCCTCAAACGAACGAACAATCGACCTCGAATTGACACTCGCCTCGCACCGCCGCCTTCTGCCGCGCAGGCTCCTAGCCCGCACTATTCATGAATGACCTACTGCGGACGCCGATAGCAGCAAAAACACAGGGCGTGCTCCCTGCGCGTGCTCGACGTGCTGTCAAGCACGCCTGTGCGCACGCAGGTCCGCGCCACCCAGCGTTTCAACTACTGCGTTTGAGGTACTGATTCGGGTCGACTGGAGTCCCGTTGTGCTCAACCTCGAAATGCAGGTGTGAGCCTGTCGATCGGCCAGTACTACCCATGAGGCCGATGAGTTCGCCCTTGCGCACGACATCCCCGGCTTCAACCATCAAGGCCTCGTGATGCCCATACCGCGTCAGGAGACCGTTGCCATGACTGATTTCGATCATTTTTCCATAGGCGTCCTTTTCGCCGGCAAAGGTCACCACACCGCCAGCGATGGCCATGACATCGCTCTTCTGCCGGCCTGCAAAGTCAATACCAGCATGGAAGGCTTTCTGGCCATTGATCGGATCAACGCGCCAACCGAATGGTGATGAAATCCATCCTCTTCGTACTGGCGAGCCAGTAAGTTCCATATCTGCCATCTGGTCACTGTCGGCGAGTACACTTTCGAGAATTCGCAGTTCCTCGTCTCGCGCCCGCAGCCGATCAGCAAACACCGCAATCTGTTCGCGCAGGTCAGACTGCGAGATTTTTTCCGCCTGTTCAGCGACCGGTCCACCAACTGCTGGTTCCGACTCGAAATCGAACTCTTCTGCATCCAGTTCGGATTTGGCGACAACACGCTGACCCAGCGCTTCCATACGCATGAGCCGAGCCTGCATTTGCGCCAGCAATTTTCCAGCGGCCTCGTTCTCGGCCGCGAGCTTCCCGCGCAGACCATCGAGCGCCGCATTCTCAGCGTCCAGTGACTGACGCCACCGAAAGATAATCGCGGAATCCAGTTCCGGGCTGAATAGCGCAGTAGCCTGACCTATGAGTGCTGTGGGGTGGATCATCGACAACGACCCGAGCAACACCCCGACACCCACGAGACCTGCGAGTACCTGCTTAGCCTTAAAATCGAAGGCGCGACTTATGCCGCGGCCTGAAATCAGTATGATTCGCACCAGACGACCGTTTTTGTTTTTGTCCTACGGAGTCAGCCCGATGCAATCGAACCGCCCCCCCTTCGGGTCACTCCCCAACCGGAAGATAGAACATCTGCTGGCGCCTGACCACCCTCATCGTTCGGTTTTACGGAGTCTTCTGAACCAGGCAGAGGCACAAGTCAGCTGGACCCGCGCGTTAAGGGCAGTGCTGCCGGACGGAATCAGACAGGATTGTCGCGTCATCGCAGTACAGGGGCCGGTGCTGGTCATCGGCTGTCGAACCGCTGCGGCCGCGACGCGGCTGCGGTTCATCGGGCCGGAAATTCTCTCCGATCTAGGGCAACTTTCGGACTTCAGCGGCGTCAGCAGTCTCAAGATTCAGATTCTGTCGGCCTGAATCCAAAGATTTGCTACTCCAGGTCGGTACCGGTCCGAAGCAGACCTGCCGGCAGTGCTTGCTCGCTGTCAAAAGTAACGTACTCAAACGCATCGGGGCTGCTGAGCAACTTTCTCAACAGCAGATTGTTGATGCGGTGACCTGATCGGATGCCCTGGAAGGAGCCAATGAGCGCAGCGCCCAGCAGGTATAGATCTCCAATCGCATCAAGGATCTTGTGCTTGACGAATTCGTCAGCCAACCGAAGACCTTCCTCGTTGAGGATTCGGTTCTCATCAACCACAACCGCGTTGGCGAGACTTCCACCCCGCACAAGATTCATTCCACGCAAACGCTCGTAATCCGCAAGAAATCCAAACGTCCTGGCTCTGGCGACTTCTTTCACATACGAGGTGGACGAGAGTTCGACCCGCGCAGTTGCGGCGTGCCGATTGAACACTGGGTGGTCATACACCAACGTATAGTCGAGTCGAAAGCCATCGTACGGACCAAGGGATGCGGCCACTTCCCCTTCCCGTACCGTGACTGCTCTTTTGATGCGCAGGAAACGACGCGGCGCGTCCTGCATTTCCAAGCCGGCAGACTGCAACAGGAACACGAACGGACTCGCGCTGCCATCCATGATAGGCAGCTCACCCGCACTGACTTCAATCACCGCATTATCGATACTCAATCCCGCCAATGCAGAAAGCAGATGTTCCACGGTAGCGATCGACACCGCTCCCATTGCCAGTGTGGTGGCAAACATCGTGTCGCCAACTTGCTCCACTCGTGCAGGAATTTCGACATTGGGCTTCAGATCCGTGCGTACGAAAACGACGCCGGTGTCAGGCTCCGCTGGACGCACCGTCATGAAAACCTTTTCACCAGTGTGCAGTCCTACCCCAGTTGCCCGGATGCAGTTCTTCAGGGTGTGCTGTTTGATCGAGACGGTCATTGACTCTTGGTCATTTGCGAAGACTCAGCGCTTTGGCGCATGGGGGTAAATTGCGAAAAGCCGCCCGGGGGCGGCCGCATCTTAACCTTGATTCGACAATAATCGGTACCGCTTCCGACGCACAACGCGTCTGACGCAGGGGGGAGGTGTCGGGCCGCCCTCCAGGTTGCAGGAACGGTCTCCCGACCGCGATGCCGGGTGGAAAATCGCGATCAGGAGATCGCTCCCACAAGGACGGGTGTAGCAGCGTTGTAGGAGCGGTCTCCTGACCGCGATTGTCGGTATCATCGAAGATCGCGATCAGGAGATCGCTCCCACAAAGTCACGGAACCAACGGTTCGCTATCGGGCGATCGCTCCCACAGGGTGCTTTTACTCGACGTCTCATGACTGGGTCTGCCAACTTCATGGGTTGTGACCTTGCGGTTTGAATTCCGCTGCAATGTCGACCTTCTCTCCAGTCAATCGTTCCGCAGCTCTTAAATACCCTGCGCAGTTTTTTCGGTTGCGTAATTTTTGTCCAATTAAGGTTAACAGCGAAATCCCTCAACGTCAGACGACAGGACAATTTCACAAACCAGGGTCTGCTTCCGAAACTTCTACAACCTCAAGAACTATCCAGCCTCTTGAAGGAGACCGGAGGCTGAAAAATACACACGGTACTCTTCAACGAATCCAGATCGTTGCTGCGGGCTTTGGTATCGAGCGCTAAGGCACTTGATACCGACCTTACGCCGTCGGCGCTCGAACCATCAGGCTGCCTGTTGCGCAGCCTGCTGGCCCACTGCCGGTGATCTGGGCGATTCCGATTCCCAACCGTTCAGTCAGTTGGCCTGACGGCGCAGAAACGCTGGAACATCGAGATAATCGAGATCCTCCCGATGCTGTTCACTATTGTTGCTCGTTTCCCGCGCTGTATTCGCGTGTCGGCTCGGCCGCGTGTATGCCGGCTTGTCGAGATTCTTGTAGTCAGGCTCGCCTGGAGATCCGGGAGAGCGAGGCTGCAACCCTGTGTTGTCCACCACCACATTAGGGAGGCGAGGCTCGCCCAAACCGGTAGCCACCACGGTCACCTTCATCTCGTCACCGATGTCAGGGTCAATTACGGTCCCTACTACCACCATCGCATTGTCCGAAGCGAACTCTTCGATGATGTTGCCAACCTGGATGAACTCACCAATGTTGAGATCAGGTCCAGCCGTGACATTCACCAGAATGCCGCGTGCGCCCTGCAGATTGACGTCATCCAGCAACGGACTCCGGATGGCCGCTTCCGCCGCATCGCGGGCACGATTGTCGCCACTTGCGCGCCCGGTTCCCATCATCGCCATGCCCATTTCCTTCATCACGGCGCGCACATCGGCAAAGTCGACGTTGATAAGGCCGGGACGAATGATGAGATCGGCGATACCTTGCACCGCACCAAGCAGCACGTCATTGGCGGAGCCAAAGGCGTCCAGCATCGTGGTGCGCTCGCCCAGAACCGACAACAGCCGCTCGTTCGGAATCGTGATCAGCGAATCGACGATCTGACTCAACTCCAGAACACCTCGTTCGGCCACCTTGTCCCGCCGTTCAAACCGGAACGGACGAGTCACAACGGCGACGGTCAGTATCCCTAGATCCTTGGCAATCTGCGCGATGACCGGTGCAGCGCCCGTACCGGTGCCACCACCCATTCCAGCCGTAATGAAAACCATGTCCGCACCGGTCAGTACTTCAACGATGCGATCGCGATCTTCAAGCGCCGCCTGACGACCGACTTCAGGGTTGGCGCCAGCACCAAGCCCCTTGGTGATCGAATTTCCGATATGCAGCGTGGTCTTTGCATCCAGCGCATTAAGCGCCTGTGCGTCGGTGTTCGCCGCAATGAACTCAACACCTTCCACATGCCGTCGAAGCATGTGCTGAACCGCATTACCACCACCGCCACCAACACCAATCACCTTGATAACAGCGTTCTGTGGCGCCCCGTCGACTAGTTCAAACATATCGCCCATATAATCTCCTTCCTAAAAATTTTCCCCGAGCCAATTCCTGAACCTGTTCCACGCCCCCCCACCGGGACGCTTCTGGCGTCCTGCTGCTTCTTCTTCTCGTTCCTTTCCGTACAACAACAGACCTACGCTGGTGGCGTAGATCGGATTGCGTACGATGTCCTTCAAACCCTGCACGTACCGAGGTATTCCCAGACTTACCGGTACATGAAAAATCTCTTCGGCCAATTCAATGACGCCTTCCATCTTGGAAGCTCCGCCAGTCAAAACCACACCGGCTGCTATCAGATTTTCAAAGCCGCTGCGTCGAAGTTCGTCCTGGATCAGACCAAATAATTCGTCGTAGCGCGGTTCCACCACTTCTGCCAGTGCCTGTCGTGATAATTCCCTGGATGGTTTGTCCCCCACACCCGGCACCTTGATCATCTCATCCGGTCCAGCCAGCTGCGCCAGAGCGCACGCGTACTTGATCTTTACTTCCTCTGCACTTTGAGTGGGTGTACGCAGCGCCATGGCGATATCGTTAGTGACCTGATCTCCAGCAATCGGTATGACTGCGGTGTGGCGTATGGCGCCATCAGTAAATACCGCGATGTCCGTCGTACCGCCGCCTATGTCCACCAGGCACACACCAAGATCACGCTCGTCATCAGTCAGCACTGCATAACTCGACGCCAGCTGTTCGAGAATGATGTCGTTGACTCTAAGGCCACATCGCTCGATACACTTTTCAATGTTCTGCGAAGCGTTGACAGCGCACGTCACCATATGGACCCTGGCTTCAAGGCGCACTCCCGACATACCCAGCGGCTCACGAACGCCGTCCTGGTGGTCAATCACGTACTCCTGAGGCAGTACATGCAATATTCGCTGGTCCGCTGGTATCGCCATCGCCTGCGCCGCATCGAGCACGCGCTCGATGTCCTGACGGGTGACCTCCCTTTCTCGAACAGCCACATTGCCGTGCGAGTTGATGCTGCGAATGTGACTGCCTGCAATCCCTGCATAGACCGACTGGATTCGGCAGCCCGCCATCAGCTCGGCTTCTTCAACCGCGCGCTGGATGCTCTGCACCGTTGACTCAATGTTCACGACCACACCCTTTTTCAGGCCGTGTGACGGATGCGAACCAATGCCGATGATTTCGATCTGCCCATCAGCTGTAATTTCGGCAACGATTGCTGCTACCTTGTTGGTGCCGATATCGAGGGCGACGATTTTCTCGCTGGTTGAATCTGATCTCGACTTCAATGACCTCACCATGTCAGTTATTCACCGTTGCGCCGTCTGCCAACAGCTCGTTGAAACGAAGGGCCACACCATTGGGGTACCGGGTATCGACATGGGCGAGCGTGCCTGTACCGAGTGACGCCGAATAACGATAGGTATGCGCAAACCTGTGCATGCGCTCCACGACTTTTTCTGCACCCAGATTGACTGTGAGTTGATTGGCGAACCGGATCTGCCACTCGCCAATACGATTTTGATCAAGCTCGGTCAGCACCAGCGCTTCACCGGTGGCGATGTCGCGCAGCGTCCCATACATTTCCATCGCCTCTGCCGGCGTTGCAATTGCGCAATCAAGCAGTGGCAGATTGGTGACCTCTACAGGCACCTTGACGACGGAACCTGTGGACGTCAGATAGCTATCTGTCTGCCAGCGAGCAATCACATTAACCTTGGTGACATCCACCTCCAGTTTGTCAGGCCACACACGTCGGACTTCGGCGGTACGCGGCCACGTCAGACTGCGAAGTGCCGACGCAACGTCGTCGATGTCGGTGCTCAGGATGCCGCCATCGATGGTTTTGCGAACAGCGCCGACTACCGCTTCTCGCTCGGCCTCGGTCAGCTCGCTGCCAACATGAACAATTTCGATTGGTCTATCAAGCACGTGCCAAAGCCCAAGGGCAGCAATTGGCAGACCGAGCCAGACCGCCGCTGCAAGCAGGTTGGATCGATCAAACACCATAACGATCTCCGACCAGCTCTCTCGACACCTGGCTAACGTTGCCTGCACCTTGAACGATGACAACATCGTCGGCATGCATGAGGCTGTCTAACACTTCAAAGGCCTCAGCGGTGGAGGCGACGAATACCGGGTCTACCGCACCGCGTGCCCGCAAGCCCTGACACAGAGACTTTCCGTCAGCACCGGAGACCGGCTCCTCGCCCGCTGAATAAACTTCGAGAATCACCAACGCATCCACTTGGGACAGCACTCGCACGAAGTCATCGAACAAATCTCGTGTGCGTGAGTATCGATGCGGCTGGAAAACCATTAACACACGCCGAGTCGGCCAAACTTTGCGGGCGGTGGACAAAACAGCATCAATTTCCGTCGGGTGATGGCCATAGTCATCTACGAGCAGTGCTTGGTGACCACGCGTACTGGCTACCTCATAGGTCTGGAAACGCCGCCCCACACCTGCAAAGGTTTTCAATCCGGCAATGATCGCGGCATCTTCAATCCCTTCGTCGGTGGCGATCGCAATCGCAGCGAGTGCATTCCGCACGTTGTGTTCACCTGGAATGGCAAGTTCCACTTCAAGATCACCCAGTTGTGGGCGCGCCGCCCGAAATCTCCATCGCAATCCATCGATACGAATATCCATGGCTCTGAACTCGGCATCCTGACTCAAACCATACGTCAGCATGGGTCGCGAGATGTTCGGTAATGACTTCCTCAATTGCACATCGTCAATACACACGACCGCAGTACCGTAAAAAGGGAGTCGATGCGCAAAGTCGATGAAGGTATCGCACAGGCGATTGAAGTCCTGGCCGTAGGTAGCCATGTGGTCACGATCAATGTTGGTGATGACAGCGGACATTGGCTGCAGGTGGAGGAACGATGCATCACTTTCATCGGCTTCTGCGATCAGATAACGCCCAGCCCCTAGTCGAGCATTGGTTCCCGTGCTGTTGAGTCTGCCCCCGATTACGAACGTCGGATCGAGCCCTGCACTTTCGAAGATGCTGGTAATCAGACTGGTAGTCGTCGTTTTGCCATGGGTTCCGGCAATGGCGATCCCATGCCGATAGCGCATGAGTTCGCCCAACATTTCCGCCCGAGGAATAACTGGAATACGTGAGGCGTGGGCCTGGACCACTTCCGGGTTTTCAGCGCCGACAGCGCTCGATATCACAACCACATCGACGGCGCCCAGGTGCCGCGCATCGTGTCCGACAAACACCGTTGCTCCCATGTCCTGCAGACGCCGCGTGGTGGCACTGACACTCAGATCTGAGCCACTGACCTGGTAACCCTGGTTCAACAGAACTTCAGCAATGCCGCACATCCCTGCGCCACCAATGCCAACAAAGTGAATTCGCCGGACTCGGCCCATTTCAGGCACGTTATAGCGCACAACTTCAGCCACGATGTGTTTTCCTCGTGCGCACCCTGCGTGGAGGTTCCGCAGCAGCTTCGATATCCCCTCGCAACACCAGACCAAACATTGCACAGCAGACAATCAGGCTGTTTCCACCATAGCTCACGAACGGCAGGGTCAGTCCTTTGGTGGGCAATACACCCGTACACACGCCAACGTTGACCATGAACTGCAACGCAAAGATGAGGCCGATGCCATAACACAGGTAACCGATGAATCGTCGCTCGTGACGCAGATGTTCACGCGCCCGAGTCCAGATTCCGGTAATCAGGACTACAAACAGGAACATGAGTCCAAAAACCCCAACAACTCCGAGCTCTTCTGCGATGACAGCGACGATGAAGTCGTTGTGAGCTTCAGGCAGGTAGAACAGCTTCTGGATGCTCTCGCCCAATCCGAGCCCGGTGATTTCGCCGCGACCAAAGGCTATCAGCGCTTGCGACAACTGAAAGCCATCGCCAAAAGCGTCCTTCCAGGGATCCAGGAAGGTGGTCACCCGCCGAATACGTTCGGCTTGGGTAAGAACAAGCACCACAGCCAAAGCTCCACATACGCCGATCAACAGCACGAAGTGTCGTAATCGCGCACCGCCGACAAACAAGACTCCCCACACCGCTGTGGCGAGGACAACAGCCCCACCGAAGTCCGGCTGAATGATCAGCAGCGCGCATACCAAACCCACCAGCAGTACCGGCTTGAGAAGAATGAACGTTCGATCACCAAGCAGATGACCAAATCGCTCCATGTAACCCGCGATATAGAGCACGACGAGTGGTTTGACGAGTTCACTGGGTTGTATGGAGTAGCTGCCTATTCGAATCCAGCGCTGCGCTCCTTTGGTGGTCTCGCTCAATCCCGGTATGAACACCAGCAGGCAGACCAGAACAGCGATCGGAAACGCAAAGCGGTGCAGCCGACTCGACCACTCCAACGGAATAAAGAGGCAACTGCCAAACGCGATCATCGCGATCAACAGCGATAACAGATGTCGCTGCAAATAACCCGGCGCAACCGCAACCGTTGAGGATGCAACCATGCAAACCCCGAGCGTCAGTAGCGTTATCCACGCGAACAGCATCCAGCTCGCAAGCGTGTTGGCGGCGAAGAGTTCGCGGCCCGAGGCGGATGCGGAAATCGGCATGGCGATATTCATACAGGCAACGCCTCCACCAGCTCGACAAATCGGCGCCCTCGTGCGCTGTAGTTGGCAAACATGTCGAGACTTGCACAGGCTGGCGCCAGCAATACGCAGTCACCCGGTTCTGCCAGTGCAGCCGCGCGAGCGACGGCGTCTTCGAAATTGGCCACACGCACAGTCGCGACGACTCCTTGCATGGCAGTTTCAATCCGGACCGCGTCGCGCCCGTACAACACCACACCCCGTAGAGATCGAGCCAGCGACTGCAACGGCGAAAAATCAGCGCCCTTCCCATCACCCCCAGCCAGCAACACAATGCGTCCCTTGGTGACCAGGGTTGGGGCTATCCCATTCACCGCAGCCAGCGTTGCGCCAACGTTGGTCGCCTTGCTGTCGTTCACATAACGAACACCTCGACGCTCGCCCAGTGAAACACATCGGTGTGGTAAGCCAGAAAACCCGGTCGCAACCGCGTGCAGCGCCGTGTCAGGCAACAACAGGTCGTCTAGAACTGCGCAGGCGGCAAGGAAATTTTCCTGATTGTGCAGGCCTGAGAGTGTCAACTCGGCCGTCGGCAGCCGGCATCGATCACCCCGGGCAAACCACGTTTGCCCCTTGGTCAATTTGCGTCCCCACTCACCCTGAGCAGGACTGTCGAGTCCAAAGCTGGTGACTCGACCGATGGTGATCGAAGTGGGTCTCGTGCAGCCATCTGCTCTGTTGAACGCGCACACGGCAGATCGATCGAAGATCGTGCGCTTGACCGCGCCATAGGTTGCCAGCGATCCGTGGCGATCCATGTGATCCTCGGTAAGATTGAGAACCGTTGCGCCCGCGAGTGTGGCCGGTTGCATGCGTTCGAGCTGAAAGCTGGAGAGTTCCAGAACGTAGAAATCGCAGTTGGTTGTCAGCAGGTCCAGCGCGGGTTCACCGAGATTGCCTCCAACTTTGACCTGATAGCCAGAATTTTCCAGTAGCGCGCCAGTCATGGCTGTCACTGTGCTTTTACCATTGGTTCCCGTAATCCCGAATACCGGCGCAGTTGCGGAAGCCATGAATAGCTCGATGTCGCTGCGCAAAGGCACACCGATTCGTCGTGCGTGGGCCAGCAGCGGTACATCAAGCGAAACTCCCGGACTGACGATGACCTGGTCCACGTCAGAGAAATCGAAGTCCTGCACACCGGTGCGCACTTCAAGCGCAGGATGCGCCGGCAGATCGCGGAGCAGGTCAGGACTGTCTCGAGTATCCAGAACGATCAGCTCGTGATCCTGCAAGTGACGGATACACGAGCGCCCTGTGATACCTAGTCCGATGATAACGGTTCGATAACTACTCATCGCTTCAACGGCAACAGGTGTTGGGTTAGCCACAGAAGCATCAGTCGTACGCCTTCATTCGCACAAGGTCCTGCACGATCTGCACGTCACTGAAGGGCACACGTCCGGTCGCGAACTCCTGATAGTCCTCATGTCCCTTGCCAGCGACGAGAATGACATCACCATCGTTGGCGCAGGCTACTGCGCGACGTATGGCGTCAGCACGATCAACGCACTCGTATACGCAAGATCGGCCGGCGAGACCACCACGCATGGCGTCGAGAATCAATTCAGGATCTTCGCTACGCGGATTGTCCGAAGTCAGCCAGAGGACATCAGCAAGTTCATCGGCGACGGCGGCCATCATTGGGCGTTTGCCCTTGTCTCGATCACCACCACAGCCCATGACACACACCAGTTCACCTGTTGAGTGCTGCCGCAAGGCCTTCAGCACAACCGTCAGCGCATCGGGGGTGTGCGCATAGTCGACGACGACTACCGGACCATCCTGAACCCGGAAGAACTGCATACGCCCGGGCACCGCAGGCAGTTGTCGCTGCGCATCGATCAACGCGTGTAGATCATTCCCCTGGGCACCGAGAACGGCGAGCGCAGCGGCCGCATTGGCAACCGAAAACTCTCCAACCATTGGCAGTTCAAACAAACCCTGACCCCAGGGCGTAGTCCAACGGCCGCGAATACTGGTCGGTCCTGGTCGCAGGTTGTTCCAGCTGACTTCGGCTTTACGGCCATAGGTGACCAGTTCAACCCGATCACGTAATTCCTCGACCAGAGTTCGACCAAATTCATCGTCGACATTCACGACAGCGAGCGGCAGGTCTGCAGTTTCGAACAACTTCCGCTTGGCATCACCGTAGGCAGTCATCGTGCCGTGGTAGTCAAGATGATCCCGCGTCAGGTTGGTGAACACCGCTGCGGAAAATGGAATGCCGTCCACTCGGCCCTGATCAAGAGAATGAGAGCTCACTTCCATGGCCGTGGTGCGAACACCATGCTCCAGCAGCCACGCCAACCGTTCTTGATTGACGATAGCGCCGGCGGTCGTGGAATCCGATGTCTGCAGATGCCCGATTCGCCCCCACCCCACGGTACCCATGTACCCTGCTGATTGGCCGAGCAGCTCCAGCATGTACGCCGTGAACCACGCAACGGACGTCTTGCCATTCGTTCCCGTGACACCTATGCAACGATTCGTCTTGGCAGGATAACCATGAAAACAAGCGGCCCAACCTCCTCTTCGCGTTGTTAGATCCGGCTGGATCAGAACCGCAATGGCAGGATCCACCGATGGCAGAGGGTGTTCGCTTGCGATCGCGACTGCACCACGGCGCAAGGCGTCATCCACAAACTGATGACCATCCGTGTTACGGCCCTTCACTGCACAGAACAGGTATCCAGGCTGTACGCGGCGAGAATCGTCAGTCAAACCTGCAATTTCGATGGCCGGTGCCTGGGGTCCAAGCAGCGCTTGCAGATTCACGTAGAAGTCCTCAAGCCTTCGACTGGCGGATTCTGTTCAGCGGTCATTGGCAAGGAATCTCCGGGGATACCCAGCAAACGCAGGCTGCGCTCAGCGACTTTGGAGAAAACAGGCGCTGCAACGGCTCCACCACCTGATTGTCCTCGACTCGGCTCATGAATGATAACGACCATGACGATTTCCGGATGGTCGACGGGCACCATGCCCGCAAACAAGGCAACGTGTCGTTTGTCGTCATACCCTTGCGGTCCGACGACCCGAGCCGTACCGGTCTTACCGGCAACGCGATAACCTTCGATTCGTGCTCCACGCGCCGTCCCGCCTTCACCCGTAACTGACTCGAGCATGTTGACAATGCCTCTAGCGACAACAGGCTCGAACACCTGCTCTCCAGCGCTGGGGGTTTCAGACTTCAGGATGCTGACAGGAGACTTATTGCCACTGCGTGCGAGCGTCAGATAGGCCCTCGCCAACTGCAGCGGCGAGACAGTGAAACCGTAACCATATGCCATCGTGACCTTGGCGACATCACTCTTCAGACTGGCTGGGGAAATCGAACCTGCACTTTCGTTCGGCAACCCACTGCCAACAAGCTCGCCAACACCAGCGCGTTTCAGAACACCGTAAACAGCCTCGCGTTCAAGACCCAGAGTCAACTTGACGATCCCGACCTGACTCGATTTTTGAAGCACGCCGGTCAACGTCAGGAGTCGGTAGTCGACGGGATCTCTGACGGTCTTGCCCACCACACGGATATATCCCGGCGAGGTGTCAAACTCACTCAGGGCTGTGTATAGACCCGACTCTAGACCCGCCAGCGCTGCAAAGGGTTTAGCTGTCGAACCAGGCTCAAGAGCATCCGCAATCGCCTTGTTACGCATGCCTGCAGAATTCTTGGGAGCACCTTCGTTCGGGTTGTACGAAGGTTGATTCACCAGTGCGAGGACGTCGCCGGTTTTTACATCCAGCATCACCAGGGAACCTGCCGCAGCGTTGTGTCCAGTCACTGCCGCCTTCAACTCACGGTACGCCAGATACTGCAAACGCAAGTCGATGGACAGCGTGAGATCCTCGCCATGTTTCGGAGCGCGAACGTATCCAAGATCGCGAACGTTCTGACCTTTACGGTCGCGCAGAACGGTCTTGCGACCAGGCAGCGCCCGCAGCCGGTCATCAAAGGCCTTCTCTATGCCTTCGAGACCTACTTCCAGGGCAACTTCTTCACCTTCAGCGCTCAGGCCTCTGGAACTCCTGGAGCCGAATCCGGAAAAACCGACGACGTGCGCTGCCACTTCACCTGCTGGGTAGTAGCGTCGATAGACAGTCTCGAGTTTCACGCCATCAATTTTTTTCTCACGCAGGTTCTCGGCTTCATCCCAGGTTATTCTTTGTTTGAGCACGACATATTGGCGCCTCTTGTTTTGCAACTTGCTCGAAATCTCCGCTGCATCGAGTTGCAGCAAAGTCGCAAGTTCCTTGATCGCGCCTGCATCTGGCACCTGAACGCTTGGATCAATGAAAACGTTGTAAGCAGGTGTACTGATCGCCAATGCTTCGCCCCAACGATCGCGGATCACGCCCCGCTGTGCACTGATGGCTTCGTTGCGGATCGATCGGGCGTCGCCTTGTTTTTGCAAAAACTCCCGGTCAGTAGTTGCGAGGTAGACCACCCGTCCGGCGAGAACCACGGTGAATCCCAGCAGCACGACAAACAGCACATAGTGACGCCAGGTCATGGATCGATCCTGGCTATCTTGACGGGGAATTCCATTCCAAGTTGTTCAATGGCCGTCTGCTCGACACCGGGGAGCGCTATTTTTGCACTGCGCTCAAGTAACAGCCGGGATTGCTGCATGAGCTGCTTGTCGTGGTCTATCCCAACTTGCTGCATCGCATGGTGTAGTTCGCCCATCTCGCGAGTGGACTTCACAACCAGCAACGCGGAACTGGCGATTCCCATTGCAAGAGCAGTCCAGATCGCTACGCGAGTAAGGCTGCTCACGCGATCTTTTCCAACACACGAATTCGCGCGCTCCGAGCCCGCGGATTTCGATTCGTTTCTGCCGGAGAGGGCGCTCTGGAACGACCGATCAACCGGGCCACGGGTTTGATTGCATCGGCGCGGACGGGCAATCGGCGAGGTAGCACTGGCGGGGAAGATTTGCCTTTGAAGAAGTGTTTGACGATTCGATCTTCTAGCGAGTGAAAACTGATCACGACCAAACGTGCACCTGGCTCGAGTCCGGAAAAAAACACCGGCAAGGATCGCTCCAGCAATCCAAGTTCATCGTTGACAAAGATTCGCACGGCCTGAAACGTACGCGTTGCCTCATGCCTGCCAGATGCACTTCGATAGACGACAGCTTCAACCGCTGCAACAAGATCGGCTGTGGTTGAGAGTGGTCGCCGTTCGAGGATCGATCTGGCGATGCGTCTGGCCTGCATTTCTTCGCCGTACTGCCGAAGCACACGGACAATGTCCCGTTCTTCCGCTTGATTCAGCCAGGCTGCCGCGCTCTGACCCGAGCCTGGATCCATCCGCATGTCCAGCGGACCATCCAGTCTGAAACTGAAGCCACGCATACCGCTTTCAAGCTGCGGTGACGACACGCCGAGGTCGAGCAAAACGCCGTGCCAGCGTTCAATACCGCGGCGTGCCAGTTCTTCGACTGCAGCCACCCACGACCCGTGGACGACGATAACCCGCTCATCGGTTTCGGCCAGAACCTGTGCGACCTTGATCGCCTCCGGATCACGATCAATCACCACGAGGCGATCAGCATCTTCCATTCTCGACAGAATCGCGCGGCTGTGTCCGCCACGACCGAAGGTCCCATCAACCCAGATTCGTCCTGCAGGAAGTGGCGATTCGAACAGTGCGTCGATTGCTTCCGTCAGAAAAACTGACACGTGTGAACCAGCAGGTTGGTTGCTCGGAGATTCAGATGGAAAGACCATGGATCACCTCCTTCGCTTTCGCCAACTCCTCTTCGCTGGAGGCTTGCCACTGCTCACGTCTGGCAGACCAGGCTTCTTCAGCCCAGATTTCGAATTTCTTGCCCTGGCCAACCAGAATGGCGGTTTTATCCAGGCTCGCGAAGATTCTGAGCAACGATGGCAGCAGAATTCTGCCTGCGGTATCGATTTGCACGTCGGTGGCGTGCCCAATCATGATCCGCTGCAGCGACCGAACACCGGCTTGAAGGTTGTCTAAGGCTTCCAGCTGTGCCTGGAGCTCCTCCCAGACAGCTATCGGATACAGCAGCAGACACTTTTCTGAAGGGTCGATGGTGACGATCAGATTGCCGTCATCGAGAGCCATGAGTGCTTCGCGCGCGCGAACTGGAAGGCCCATACGACCTTTACTGTCCAGACTGGTGGTGGTGCTCCCCCGAAACATGCTGTGCGGCGTCTATCGGCAGCCTGAAGGTGGCTCGCCGTGGGTTACACCCACAAATAGACACTTTTTACCCACAAAAAAACACTCAGGCACTATAGCCCCAGTGTTTCGAAATTCAAAGCCAGCGTTGAAGTAACCAACGGAATTTCAAGGAAATTCCAGTTTGGGTCAGTTTTGACTCTTTATAGTTATATAAAACGGCGGTCTAGTCGGATTTTCTAGAGCTGACATTAAGATCAAGATCAAATTCGTCTAGAAAATTCTACCTAACGAGAAAATAATGTCTAAAAAAATGAGTCGGCCGATAAGCCGGGTTCTGTCGATGACCCGAAGGTCAAGGGGCAATCATTCATCTCGAAGCATCGTCACCGATACCCTCTAGCGACCTACCCGGATCCGGCGCGGACCACGCCATTGGACCCCTATTTGGTCTTGCTCCAGACGGGGTTTACCTAGCCACGGTACGTTGCCGTCCGCGCGGTGCGCTCTTACCGCACCGTTTCACCCTTACCGGTCCCGAGCTTTCGCTCGAAACTTAGGCGGTCTGTTCTCTGTTGCACTTTCCGTAGGCTCGCGCCTCCCAGGCGTTACCTGGCGTCTTGTCCTGTGGAGCCCGGACTTTCCTCTCGCAGGCACCTCAAAGAAGTGCCAACGAGCGACTGCCTGGCCGACTCATTCGAACCATTCTAGGCTGAAAATCAGGGACTTAGGGAAATTCTGCGTCACAGACGCGGCCCGTACTCGATCGACGCATCGATCCGGGCAACATTCGTGTATACCACCTTCAATCAGGATCAGTCGTCGACACTTTGCAAAGAAGCCGGATCGCCGACGCGTTGACTACTCATCAAGCGTCTGTAGACCGTTCTCGAATCAACACCACTGACCTTAGCTAAAACCTTTGCCACCTGCCGAGGAGGCAACAGTCCCACCAATGCCTGCTCAAGCACTGTCGTCTCTATAGAAGATGCGGAGTCCCTCGGTGAATCTCCCATGCCTTCAAGAATACAGATGAACTCGCCGCGATGTTCTCCCTGGATCTGGGGTAACAACTCAGATGCTGTCCCAAGCAGCAGTGTTTCATGGAGCTTGGTCAACTCTCGACCAATCAACACACGTCGAGCCGGCAGCAGCTTTTCAAGAACCTGCATGGTCGCGACGATTCGATGGGGGGCTTCGAAGAACACGACGGCACCGCTGTGCACACTCAAATCGTGCAGCAGGGCTTCCAGCACCTTCGTCCGCGCAGGCAAGAAGCCGACAAACGTACATCCTTGAGCACCAAATGGACTCACCGACAATGCAGCTGTCAACGCAGAGGCGCCAGGTATCGGGACTACTCGGATGCTGGCTTCCCAAGCGGCGCGAATAACAGCCAAACCAGGGTCGGAGATCATGGGCGTGCCAGCATCCGAGATGATCGCCGTCGACTCCCCTTCGCGTGCACACTGAATCAGTTCGCTCGCACGCTCCATCTCATTGTGTTCGTGCAAAGCGACCAGCCGGGGACCGGCAATCGCGAAGTGATTTAACAGCCCGCGGCTGTGTCTGGTATCCTCGGCCGCGATTATCTCAACCTTGCGCAGGACGTTCACCGCTCGATACGTCATGTCCTCAAGGTTTCCAATGGGTGTCGCTACGACATATATGACGCCAGGGTTGCGACTCATGTTTTCCCGATCCGCTTTTGTTTTTGTTGTGCTCTCCGCGATGATGACGCTGTACGGCTGCCAAAGCACGTCGACCAGCACCAGTCCCAAAGCCACGAAGACACCCGCGGCACAAGGCAAGCCTGACAAAACCAAGCCAAAGCCAGTGCGTTCGTTGGCGGCATCAGAAACCCAGGCGCGGCTGGACTCCGCAGAACTTTGGTTCGAAGGAGGCGATCCTTACCTTGCCCGACTCAGTGTGCGTGATATCGACATCAGCAGTCTTTCAGGCAGCAGCAGGCAGCGAGCCCTACTCGTCCAGGTTCAGACCGATCTTGCGTTAGGTCTGGTTGACGAGGCAGCCGCCGCGCTCGCGGATCCCGGCTTTTCAACGGGAGAAAAGGCCAGATTGCGAGCGGATCTTTGTCAGCGTGAGCGCCAGGTCGCCTGTGTGGCGAACGAACTCATCCGTGCTGCCGAAGCTGAGGGAGAATCCTCGACATACAACAATCGCATCTGGGAGGCTCTCCTCCAGACAACCGCTGGGCAAGGAAGCCTCACCGGGGTGAATGGGGACGAATCACTGCAGGGGTGGCTTGATCTGGTCACCTTGGTCCGTCGGTCGCCTTCGTTACAGGCTGAGCGGGACGCTTTTTCGAACTGGCGTCAGCGATATCCGAACCACGACGCTGCGCGCCAACTTCCGGATGCTGTCGATTATTTACTCGCAAACGATCTTGCGGCACCGATGACCATTGCGGTCCTGCTGCCTCTGACCGGCCCCTTGGCAAGCATTGGTCGAGCCGTTCGTGACGGACTGGTGGCCGCGCACACCCAAGAGCTCTCAACGAGTTCACCGACCTTGATATTTCTGGACTCGGCCGCGCAGCCGATTGCGCAACTCTATGATCAGACTGTTCAATCCGGGGTGGGGATGATTGTTGGCCCGCTTGTCAAAAACGATGTCATCGCGCTTGCGGCGCGGAATCCGCAGATTCCAGTCGTCGCGCTGAACTACCTCGACACAGCTTCCCCGAGCCCGGATTTTTATCAGCTCGGTCTCGCCATCGAAGACGAAGGACTTGGAATCGGGGACGCCCTGAATCGCTTCGGCCACGAAAAGGTGTTGTTCATCGCTTCGACCGCGCCATGGGCAGCTCGATCACTTTCCGCAATTCAGCAGCAATGGCACGGAGAGACCTCGCGAGCCGACATCAGCAACGCGAAGGACATGACCGATATCATTGGCGGTGCACTTCGCGCCACACCGAGTTTCCGACGCAAAACCGAACTGCAGTCAGTACTCGGTATGCCGATACAGTTCACCGGTGGCGTTCGCCATGATCTGCAGGCGATTGTGGCGCTAACCGATCCGGCGCAGACCAGCACCTTGGGACCTGCGCTGAGTTACCACGCCGTAGGATCCATACCGACATTCGTGGGCACCCAGTCTGTGCGTAACAACGGCGCCATCTTCAGCTTGCAAGGCGCGCGAGCCAGTGAACTTCCGGTCATGTTGGCGGACGACACCTTCAACCAACAACTTCGATCATCCTTTGCAGGACAAGGCAGCGCCGATATCAGCTTTTACGCGCTCGGCGCAGACGCATATCGCCTACTCAGGCGCTTGCCCTCTTCAACCGCACCCAACTCCAGAACCATTTGGGGCGCCACTGGCTTGCTCACCCTGAACACTTCCCGTCAGTTCCGACGGACTCAACTCTGGAGCCAGATTCGCAATCAGCGGCTGATTGAATCGCCTGCAACGCCCTGAAGACTGACTTGGTTTTCAGCACAAATTTCAAAGGGCGCATCGCCGAGCTGATCGCCGCATCATGGCTGTGGGCGCACGGCCTGCGCATCATCAAACGCAACTACAGGCAGCGCTTGGGTGAAATCGACCTGATAGCTACGCACCGGGGTGTATTGGTGTTTATCGAAGTGAGAATGCGTCGAGACGAACGCTTCGGCGGCGGTTTGGCATCGGTTGATCACCAAAAACAGCGTAAGATCATTTTCACCGCCAAACAGTTTCTGCAACGGCACGCTGCTTATCAAAATCACCCCTGCCGATTTGACGTGGTATCGATTTCACGTCCAAACTACTTTCCGCGCCTGCAATGGATAAGGAACGCTTTTTCACATGAATACTCTGCGTCTGACGCTTCTCTTGGTGATCTTCAGTCAACTAACCGCCTGCGTGTTTGGAAATGATCCAAGGAGTCGTACGCCCGGTCGCGCACTCGATGACGCGCTGCTCGAACGCGTCGTCGAGCGTGATGTTCGCGCCTCCAGTCCGGACTTCCAGGGGACGAACCTGCATGCCGTCAGTTACAACAGGCAAGTTCTGCTGCTAGGCCAAGTCACCACCGAGCAGCTTCGCGAACAGGCAACCAGCGTTGCTCAAGGTATCAACAGGGTTCGAACTGTGCACAACGAATTGTCCATCGGCGGCCCGATTTCCTATCCGGCGCGAAGCAACGATGCATACATCACTTCGAAAGTGAAGGCAAAGCTTGTGGCGACCAAAGAAGTACCCGGCTCAAAGATCAAAGTGGTCACTGAAAACGGCGTGGTCTATCTCATGGGGAAACTACCCGCAGCGGAAGCAGATCACGCTGTAGAAGTCGCAAGCACTGTCTTTGGAATCCAGAAGATTGTGAAGGTCTTCGAATATATAGACGGCTAAGTCATCGGCTTCCCGGACGGGAGGCAGACAACCACTGATAAATTCGCTGATGCGAATGAATCATCATTGACTTGCGTCAGATCTATTTGATGATTTTGAGGTGACTGCCTTCGGTGCGGGACGGCGGCTTCCTGGCACCGTCTTTCGTCTCAGCGCTGGGTGGCGTGCGCTCCGTCAGGGCGTGAGCTTCAACTGCTGAATCAGCCTTCGCAGTTTCCGGCTCAAAAAGCATTCCCTCACCAGACTCCTTTGCGTAAATCGCAAGCACCGCCTGGATCGGAATGTGGACAGGAAAATTCTGGCCTGAAAAACGCCCATCGAACGCAATCGACTCGTTACCGATAACGAGACTACGAATCGCCATTGGCGCCAGGTTCAGCACAATGCGTCCGTCCTGAACAAAACTGGTCGGTACCGTTACCGTTTCATCTACCTGAACCAGCAGGTAAGGGGTTTGCTGATTGTCGAGGATCCAGTCAAGCAGCGCCCGCAACAGGTAGGGACGCCGCGGTGTCACTCACGCATTTCCAGTTCTGCTTCGGTCAGGCTCTCACGAAAACCGGGGCGCTCGAACATGGTGTTCATGTATTTGAGCATCGGCTTGGCAGTCCGCTCTGGAAGGACAATATCGACTTCCTTCAATCGCCACAGCAATGGAACCACGCAGCAATCCACCAGACTGAACTCATCGTTCATGAAGAACGGTCGTTCGTTGAATATCGGCGCCACCGCGAGCAGGCTCTCTCGTAGTTCCTTCCGTGCCTTGTCAAGCAAAGTCTCACGACCTTTGCCCGTCATCAGCACATCCATCTTTGTGGACCACTCTTTGTCGATTCGCGAAATCCACAGCCTCGACAACGCGCGTTGTACCGGATAGACGGGTAACAAAGGCGGATGTGGAAAACGTTCGTCGAGATACTCCATGATCACGTTTGCTTCGTAGAGCACGAGATCGCGATCCAGCAAGGTGGGCAAGCTGTTATAAGGATTGACCTCACCAAGCTCTTCCGGCTTGTTGTTCGGATCGATGTCGATGACTTCGACAGTGACGCCCTTCTCGGCCAACACCATCCGCACGCGATGACAGTAGTGATCCCTCGCATCCGAAAAAAACGCCATCGTTGAACGCTTGGTGACAATACTCATGTGCAAAGTAACTTACTCCGATCCAGACCCCTTTGAATGGCGTGGGGCCAAAACGTCTCTCATGTCACAACCCGGAAAATCAGGCTGGGGAGGAGGTCGCGTGATCAACGATCTCCTGCGAATAACGCGCTTAGTGCACGTCCTTCCAGTACTCGCGGTTCAGCAAATGAGTGAACACACCCAAGATGACCAGGAACAACAACACAAAAATGCCGATCCGATGCCGATCCAGACGGCTCGGTTCGGCGACATAGTGCATGAAGTTCACAAGATCATAGACGGCTGAATCGAACTCCTCAGCTGTCAATAGGCCCGTACCTTCTTCGACGTACAGCTGATTGCACTTTTCTTCGGTGATGACCTTCCCAGGAACCAGAGGATCGCGTTTCTCGCCACCATATTCGGTGATGATCGGCTTCTGGATGCAGCCGTTTCGCTGCACTCCCTGGAGCGGCAGCAACGCATGCGGCATACCGACATTGTTGAACACCTTGTTGTTGACACCGAAAGGCCTGCTTTCGTCGATGTAAAACGTCTTCAGGTAGTTGTATACCCACTCTGGGCCACGTACGCGTGTCACCATCGTGAGATCAGGTGGTGCAGCACCAAACCACTTCTTCGCGTTCTCGGGATTCATGCCGTTAACCATCAGCTCGCCGATCTTCTGACCAGTAAACACAACCTGCTCAAGCGCGATGTCGTGCGGGATCATCAGATCATCGGAGGTTCGCTCGTAGCGCTGAAAGCGCATCGAGTGACAGCCAAGACAGTAATTGGTGTAGAGCTTCATCCCGTTCTGAAGCGACGGAATGTCCTTGCCATCAGGAACCATTGATTCCATGTGATAGTCAATCGCTTCACTGGCTTGTGGTGAAGCTGCGAACAGTGCAACCGCAACAACTGTCATCAATCTTGCGACAACACGCCTACCGTGAAGCTGGTTCATGGTGTCACCCTGTCCGGCTCGGGTTTGGTTTTCTCGGCACGTGTGTACCACGGCATCAGCATGAAGTAGGCGAAATAAACAATGGTGCCGATCTGGGCAAGCGCAGTTGCGCCATCCGATGGCGCAATCGTACCGAGGTAACCCAACACTACAAAACTGACCACGAACGACCCGAGCATGACCTTTGACGGCGTTCCTTTGTAACGAATGGACTTGACCGGTGAACGGTCCAGCCAAGGCAGGACTGCGGGAATCACGATCGCCCCGGCCATCACCACAAAACCCCACAACTTGGCATCCATTCCGAAAAGCGGATAAGTCGCAGCCCGCAACATCGCGTAAAAGGGTGTGTAGTACCAGACGGGGGCGATGTGATCTGGTGTCTTCAGTGGGTCTGCCATTTCAAAATTCGGCTTCTCCAGGAAATAGCCTCCGCCCTCCGGGAAGTAGAAAACAACCACACAGAACAGGAACAGAAAGATCACGGTCGCGTGGATGTCGTGCACTGTGTAATAAGGGTGGAACGCAATCCCGTCAACCGGAATGCCGTTTGGCCCCTTGTTTTTCTTGATCTCTATACCGTCCGGATTATTCGATCCAACATGGTGAAGTGCCACAAGATGGACAAACACCAATATGACAAGCACCAGCGGCAAGGCGATGACGTGCAGGGCGAAGAATCGGTTCAGCGTGATCTCCGACATCAGGAAGTCACCACGAACCCACTCCATCAGATCAGGACCAACAAACGGTATGGCGCCGACCAGCGAAACGATGACCTGCGCCCCCCAATAACTCATGTTGCCCCACGGCAACAGGTAACCGAGAAAACCCTCGACGATCAGCGCCGCAAAAATCGCCATTCCAATCAGCCAGAGGAGTTCACGCGGCTTGCGGTATGAGCCGTACATGAGCCCACGAAACATGTGTAGATAGACAACAATGAAAAAGAACGAGGCACCCGTGGAGTGCAGATACCGCAGCAGCCATCCGTATTCCACATCACGCATGATGTACTCAACGGAGGCAAACGCCCCGGCACCGCTCGGAACATAGTTCATCGTCAGCCAGATGCCGGTAACGATTTGCAGGATCAGCATGACAATGCCGAGCACACCGAAGTAGTACCAGAAATTGAAGTTCTTCGGCGCGTAATACTTCGACATGTGATATTCGAAGGTTTCCGTCGCCGGGAATCGGACATCCAGCCATTCCACGAAGTCGAACCACATGCGCACAGACTTGCTCTGCGCGGGCGTATCCTTTTGCATCACGCAGCTCCCTCGTCGTCACCGATCACCAGCACCGTAGCCGACTCATACCGATAGGGGGGTACTTCAAGGTTCGAAGGCGCTGGCAGATTGGCATGCACCCGACCGGCCATGTCGAACTTTGAACCGTGGCATGGGCAGAAAAAGCCGCCCGTCCATTCAGGATCGAGGCTGGCGACCACTGGGAAGTACTTCGGTGAACAACCGAGATGGGTACACAAACCAAGATACACACCGATCTCGGGTTTGGTGGACCGCCAGGCGTTGCGAGCACTTTCAGGCTGTTGAGTCAGCCGATCGGAGTTCGGATCCTCGAGCATTTCGGTTTCTTGCTTGAGCCTCTCCACAACTTCTGCCGACCGAGATAGCACAAAGACCGGCTTGCCGCGCCAGGCGGGAATTGGTCCTAACATCTGCCCGGCTTCCAATCGAGATATATCTATCTTGATCGGAGCACCGAGAGCACGCGCCCTGGCACTTGGCGCCCAGGACGCAAGAAAGGGAATAGCTGCCCCGGCAACGCCAACGGCGGCGACGGCAGAGGTAGCACCAATGAGAAAATAACGGCGTTCCTTGTCGACTGGACCAGCACCATGCGAGGCGTGATCAGTCGAGCCTTCTGCGCTTGTCAACGTTCAGCTCCCACTGAGGTTAAGTCTGCGTATCCACGCCAGGAATTATATACCTGCTTCGACGATCACGTGGCGACAAGACAACAAAACGTGCCGCCGACGGAGTATCTGTAAACGAAACTTTATCGCTTCGAGTACTGTGGACGCTTGCGGGCTTTGCGAAGGCCGACCTTCTTGCGCTCGACCTGACGCGCATCGCGGGTCAGAAATCCTGCCTGTCGCATAGGCGAACGCAACATTTCGTCGCGCTCGACCAGTGCTCGAGCGATACCATGTCGAATTGCGCCAGCTTGACCAGAGGCGCCGCCTCCGCTGACGGTGATCATGATGTCCACCGAATTCACCAACTGGGCAACTTCGAGCGGTTGACGAACAATCATGCGTGATGTCTCACGACCAAAATAATTGTCGAGAGGAACATCATTGACAACGATGCGACCTGAGCCACCGCGCAAAAAAACCCGTGCCGCAGCTGTCTTTCTGCGCCCTGTACCGTAGTCCACTTCTGCCATGCTTGGATTCTCTTGCAAACCTTGCCATCAAGGCCGGTTTTCTTCTGATTGATGTGCCTTAACTAAAGCGCCAGCACTTAACTAGAGCGCCAGTACTTGTGGCTGCTGAGCTGCGTGCGGGTGCTGCGCACCAGCATACACCTTCAGCTTGCGGAACATGGCTCGACCCAAAGGGTTCTTTGGCAACATGCCTCGCACAGCCGCTTCTATGATCCGCTCAGGATGCGTTTCGCGCATGCGCCCCAGCGACACCGACTTGATCCCCCCCGGGTAGCCGGTGTGGCGCCAGTACTGCTTGTCCTTTTCCTTGTTACCGGTCGATCGAACCTTGGCAGCGTTGACCACGATGACAAAATCGCCAGTATCCACGTGTTGAGTGTAGGACGTCTTGTGCTTTCCACGCAGACGTATTGCTACTTCAGTGGCAAGACGGCCAATCACGAGATTTTCCGCGTCAATGACCAGCCAGTCCCGCTGGACTTCCTGGGGTTTCATGCTGACAGTTTTCAAGGCGGCCGCGCCCCTGATTTTTTGGAGCGCGGATGTTAGCGGAGCCAACCCCGGAAAAGCAACCTGAAACGTCTCATGAGGCCATTTATCGCGCCGGACCGAGGCTTTTGCGGCGTCGGTTTTTTAGCCGATCGGTCTTTCGATCTTTCGGTCTTTCGGTCTTTCGACCAAGCGACCAAGCGACCCATCCGATCCGCCTTCAGGCTTTGTGCAATCGACCGAGGTAGTCCTGGGACTGCATTTCCAGCAGACGAGACTGGGTCCGGTCGAACTCGAATCGCAGCCGGTTGCCCTGATACAGGTCGGCAATGGGCGCAGCTGCAGAGATGATGAGCTTGACCGAGCGATCATAAAACTCATCGACGAGACTGATGAACCTGCGCGCCGCATCCTCTTTTTTGGTGGTGAATATCGGCACGTCGCTCAGCAGCACCGTGTGAAACTCTCGGGCGAGTTCGATGTAATCGTTTTGACTGCGAGGACCTTCGCACAAGGCAGAAAAGTCGAACCAGGCGACGTCATCGGCAATCTTTCTCGCCATGATCGTTCGGCTCTCGACGTTCAACTCGACATTTTCCTTTGGTGCATCCGTCGCCAGCGCCTGGAAACTTCGCTGCAACGATTCGTCAGCGTCTGCGTCGAGTGGCCAATGGAACAGCTCGGCTTTCGCAAGCACTCGCAGTCGGTAGTCCACCGGTCCGTCCAGCCAATGCACCTCACAGTGCGTTTCGATCAGATCGATCGCTGGCAGGAAACGGCTTCTCTGCAGGCCATTTTCATACAGCCGCTTAGGCTCGACATTCGAGGTCGCAACCAGCAGCACACCTCGTTCAAACAGTGCCTTCATTAACTCGGCAAGCAACATCGCATCGCCTATATCAGCCACGAAGTACTCGTCGAAACACAGCACCCGTCCTTCTGCGGCGAAACCATCTGCCACCTGGTGGAGTGGATTGGCGATGCCCTTGAAAGTATCCAGGTCATGATGCACACGCTGCATGAACCGGTGGAAGTGCATCCGCAGCCCAATACCTGGCGCTAGACTTGCGAAGAACCAGTCCATCAACATCGTCTTCCCTCGGCCCACCCCGCCCCAGATATAGAGTCCACGTGCAATCTGTGGTTCGGGTTGCCAGCGGGAAACCAGACGTTGCCACCACCCCCGAGCAGATGGTTGTGCTGTGAGCATTGACTGGATCCTGTCCAGCTTTTCCATGACGGCTGCTTGTGCCGGGTCAGCTGCAATCGACCCGCTCACTACAGCCTGGCGATATCGTTCCATCGGTCGCATGGTTATCGAATCGTGTTAGCGTTGCATCGGCGCGCGACTCTAACCCGAATTTGTCGGCGGCCCAACGCCAAAGCCTGAGATACCTGGTAATGAATGGATGGTCTCGTTCTCTGCTGCTTCCAGCTCTGTTGGGCGCATTGGTAGGTGGCGTGCTTCTGCTTGTCACAGACCAACCTGGCAAGTGCCCGCAAGACGGTTATGCCGACGCTGTCAATCACGCCGCCCCTTCCGTTGTCAGCATCTACTCTAGCCGGAAGATGCAACCCACCCTGTGCAAGTTGCCTCGCTATCGAGCATGGTGTGAAAAGTTGGAGAACGGTGGAGCCGCCCGGGTCGACAGTTCCCTGGGTTCCGGCGTGATCGTGCGTACCGACGGACACATTGTGACCAATAATCACGTCATCGAGGACGCCGAGGAAGTGTTGGTCGGGCTCAATTCCGGAGATGTTCTGCCGGCAACCGTCATCGGGCGGGATCAAGATTTCGATCTGGCGGTCATACGAGTTGAGGCAACTGACTCGCCGGCAATTCAAATCAGCAGTTCCGAAGACGTGCATGTCGGCGATATCGCGCTCGCTATTGGCAATCCTTTCGGCATTGGGCAAACCGTTTCGCAGGGCATCATCGGTGCAGTACGTCGGGTGGTGGTCGGGGAGAGCACCTATGACGACTTCATGCAAACCGACGCTGCAATCAACCCCGGAAACTCAGGCGGCGCACTCGTCAACACCGAAGGCGAGTTGATCGGAATCAATACGATGATCTTCTCGCGCAACACAGGTTCTCAAGGTATTGGCTTCGCAATTCCAGCGGATGTTGTGCAATACGTACTCGACGAAATTCTCGCGCATGGACGTGTCCGGCGCGGCTGGATCGGAATCGAAGTGGCCGCGCAACGCGAAGGTAACAACGAATTCGGGTTCCGCATCACCAATGTGGACTCTGGCGGTCCCGGTGCCCTTGGCGGACTGAAAGTCGACGACACCCTGATGGCACTTGATGACCAGATGCCACACGACCGATTGAGCATCAGTCGACAGGTCAGCATGCGCAAGCCTGGAGCACGTTTGAAAGTCTCCGTTGAACGCAGTGAACAGATGATCGACCTGGTACTCGTGGTGGCAGAACGTCCTGCGCCGGCCTCGGAAGAATAGCGAGTATGTAATGGGTCAGCGATTCGCGCCTGGCTGGCGAATGGATGCTGCAGCTGCATGAGCTTCCAGCCCCTCCGCTTCGGCGATGGCAACCGCTACCGGTACCAATGCAGCAAGACCAGCGGTTGACAGCTCAATCAGCGAGCTACGCTTCTTGAAGTCGTAGACCGACAGCGGCGAGGAAAATCTCGCTGTACCGTAGGTTGGAAGCACATGCGATGGCCCGGCTACGTAATCGCCCAGCACTTCGCCCGCATTGGCGCCAATGAAAATTGCACCTGCGTGGCGGATACTCGATACCAGCGCACGAGGATCACGCACCATCAGCTGCACATGTTCTGCCGCGATAGTATTTGCCAGCTGACAAGCTTCATCGAGATCCCTGACTTTAATAAGAGCACCCCGTCTGACGAATGACTCGGTTATGACGCTCTGCCGCAAGCGTGCTGGAAGCAATCGGCTAATCGCTGCGGCTACTTGATCGAGTAACGTCTCGCTCGCCGAAATGAGCAGACTCTGCGCCGCAGTATCGTGTTCGGCCTGAGAAAACAGATCCATGGTTATCCACTCGGGATTGGCCGTGTCATCAGCGATGATCAGAATCTCCGATGGCCCTGCTATTGAATCGATACCCACCTGACCAAAAACCTGTCGCTTGGCGGCAGCGACGTAGGCATTCCCAGGACCAACGATTTTGTCCACTCGCGGTACAACAGCGGTTCCGAAGGCGAGCGCGGCAACCGCTTGAGCGCCCCCGATCGTGAACAGTCGATCAACACCTGCCATAAACGCTGCGGCAAGTACCAGAGAATTACGAATGCCGTCCGGAGTCGGTACCACGAGAACAACTTCACCGACTCCCGCACATCGCGCCGGAACAACGGTCATCAGCACTGACGAAGGATAAGCGGCGCGCCCTCCGGGCACGTAAACGCCGACACGATCAATCGGCGTCCACCGTTGTCCGAGCCGATTACCGAGAGCATCGGTGTAATCGATATCAGAGGTAGTCTGTTGAAGGTGGTAGTCGCGGATCCGGGTCGCTGCAATTTCCAGCGCCTGGCGGGCCTGAACATCCAGTCCATTGAAGGCCGCTGCCATATCGGCGTGCGAGATCTCAAGCTCGGCCGCGTTGGTCACGACATGGCGATCCAGGCGGGCGGTCAGCTCAAGCAGAGCGACATCGCCGCGCAAACGCACGTCGGCAATGATCTGCGCCACACGCCGATCAATCGCGCTGTCATCTGATTCGGGCAGCCGGGACAGTCGATCCAGGTCTTCTCGGAAGTTCGGTGCACTGGAATCGAACCTTCGAATCGAACTCATCAGGCCGCAGTCACTTCACGCAGCCGGTTAACCAGTTCCTGCACGGCGTCAAAGCGTGTTTTTTGCGAGGCACGATTGACGATGAGCCGCGTGCTGATCATGGCTATGGTTTCACGAGCTTCCAGTCCATTCGCCTTCAACGTATTGCCCGTATCCACGATATCGACGATAAGATCAGCCAGGCCAATCAGTGGTGCGATCTCGATTGCCCCTGCGAGTGGAATAATGGTCGCCTGTCGGCCGAGTGCGTCGTAATAACCACGGCTGACATTCACGAACTTGGTTGCAACACGTAGTGGTCCCTGTGACAAATCAGCACCAACTGGCGCTGCCACCATCAAGCGACAACGCCCGATGCCCAGATCAAGGCGCTCATAAAAACTAGCCCCTTCACCGTACTCAAGAATCGTGTCCTTACCTGTGATTCCGACATCGGCGACACCATGCTCGACATAGGTCGGCACATCGGAACCACGCATGACGATCAGCTTGTGACCACCGGTGGCTTCGAAGATCAGTTTGCGGCTGTTGTGGATATCATCCAGTGGCTCGATGCCAGCCCGGGCCAACAATGGCAGGCATTCTTTGAGAATCCGACCACGGTTCAGTGCAATCGTCAGTCTCATCGTTCAACGCACTCGCGTGATCTCGGCGCCGAGCCCACCGAGTTTTTCCTCGATCGTCTCGTAGCCTCGATCGATGTGATAGATACGATCAATCACTGTCGTGCCTTGCGCCACCAGTGCAGCGACAACTAAACTGGACGATGCCCGCAGATCCGTTGCCATGACTGGCGCTGCCGACAGGCCAGGTACACCATGGACCAGCGCCATGGAAGCACTGACCTGCTCGATATTCGCGCCCAGTCGATTCAATTCCTGAACATGCATGAAACGATTTTCGAAGATCGTCTCGCGAATCTTGCTGGTCCCCTCCGCAATCGCATCCATGGCCATGAACTGCGCCTGCAAATCCGTTGGAAAACCAGGGTAGGGGCGTGTCTCGATATCCACCGCACGGGGCCGGCGCCCGCCCATATCGAGCGAGATCCAGTCATCGCCGATCTCTATTGTTGCGCCGGCTGCCTCGAGACGTTCAATCACCGAATCCAGCGTGGCCGGCGCGACGTGTGTGAGCCTGATACTGCCTCCAGTCGCTGCCGCCGCCACCAGATAAGTCCCTGCCTCAATACGATCCGGCATGACGGAAAAATCACAGCCTCCCAGCGACTGCTGACCTTCGATCACAATCCGCGATGTGCCATGGCCTTCGATTCGCGCGCCCATGGCGATCAGGCACTGCGCAAGATCAACGATTTCAGGTTCCTTCGCGGCATTGTCAATCGTCGTCACGCCATCGGCGAGGGTCGCCGCCATCAGCAGGTTCTCGGTGCCACCCACCGTGACGATATCCATGTGGATGGACGCACCGCGCAATCGACCATTGCTGCGCGCCCGCACATAACCACCATCGAGTTCAATTTCGGCGCCCATGGCAGCCAGCCCTTTCAAGTGCTGGTCCACGGGACGCGCTCCAATAGCGCAACCGCCAGGCAGCGACACTTCGGCCTGACCGAACCGCGCAAGCATCGGCCCAAGCACCAGGAATGAGGCGCGCATCGTCTTGACGAGTTCATACGGTGCCCGCATGCAATGCACGTTGGCAGCGGAGATTTCCACTCCCATCTGATCGTCCACCGTGATATCCACGCCCAGACATCCAAGCAGTTCAATCATGGTGGTGACGTCGTGCAGATGCGGCATGTTGCGGATCGACAACGGCGATCCAGACAACAAGGACGCGGCAAGAATCTTCAGCGCAGAATTCTTCGCGCCAGAAATGCGCAGTCGTCCATGCAGCGGCTTCCCGCCGCGGATCTGCAGCTTATCCACGTTTATCGGATCCGCGTTCTCCAGGGCTTGCTGCGCGAATCGTCACGGCATGCAGCGCGCCACTCTTGATCAGGCTGTCAAGACACTGGTACACCAGCTTGCTCCGTTCGACTCTGGATTTGCCCGCAAACACCGGACTGACGACATCCACCAGTGCCTTGTTACCTTGCAGGTCGAGCATGAGCTCCACTTCAGGAAGTCCGTTTCGCAATGACTGTTCGATGGCATCGTGCAAATCCATCAATTCGCTCCCAGCAAGATGGTTTGCAACCCCGAAACCTGAATGATCTTGTGCAAGGGTCCAGAAACGTTCTCGAAGCGAATAATCTTGTCCTGCTTTGCCGCCCGTCGATACCAGGCGATCATGGCACCGACTGTCAGACTGTTGGCGTGGGTGAGCCCGGCGAGATCGATACACAACGGGCTGCTACCGCTGTCGACCAACTCGTCGCCCACAAGCCGCATCTGTGGATAGTTCTCGAAATTGATACTTCCGGTCAACATGACAACTCCCGCTCAGCCGGCCTGCGAACCTGCGGTGGCGGGCTTGACGGCGTCGGTTGCCTTGGCTTTTTCGGCTGCGACGACGGTTGCCCAGCTATCGATGACCTTATCCATGCTGCCGGCGTACTTCGGATCTCGCATCGCACTCCTGAACTGGTTCTGATAGGTCAGACCAATGTTCACGCCACCAACGACCAGGTTGCGTACGCGCCAGTTCGATTGGGGATCAAGCGCCATCGCGTAGACAACCGGATAGACGTCACCCCTGTCGGTGCGAATCTCCATTTTTACCTCACGGCGTTCCGGGACTCTGGGTGGCTTGTCCGGCTCAATCACCACCACCTCGCCGTCGCTGAACTCGGTCAGCGCGGCAGAGTATGTGCGTAACAAGCCCCACTTGAAGGTCTCGATAAAACGTGTCTTCTGTGCATCGGTCGCTTCTTTCCAGAACGGCCCCATGACGCCGCGAGCAAACGCATCGAAGGCAACCACAGGTTCGAGTGCATCATGGACCGCCCGATAAAACCGATCCGGGTCGTCGTTGATATACCCCTTGCCATCTTCAATCAGTGCCAGCACCCGGTCCGCTGACTGGCGAACAACGGCTTCAGGTGATGCCTGCGCGGCGTATAGAGCGCCGGAGGCTACCAAGCCAATCAGCATGACAATATTGATCAGGATCTTACGCACGTTGTGAACTCCACTGCTGACATAATGCCGTCGGTCAAAACCGACTCAGACAAGTACAACGACACCATCGTAGCACGCCTCAATCCTTGCCCAGACTGGTGAGAAATTGACCAATGAGGTTCTCCAGCACGAAGGCCCCCTGGGTTTCAGTGATCTCGCCACCATCCGCCAGCGTGGTTTCTTCAGAACCTGGAAGCAGCCCAATGTATCGGGCCCCAAGAATTCCTTCGGTCAGAACCTTCGCACTGGTATCGGTGGTCAGATTGCCAGGCTCGCCGTCGATTTCGATCTGAACAATGGCTTCGCCATACTCTGTATCGACCTCGATCGCCCGTACCCGTCCCATTGTTACGCCAGCCATGCTCACTTTTGCGCGTGGTCGCAGTCCAGCCACATCGTCAAATCGGGCCGAAACCACGTAGGTTTTCTCCGAGGCATTCATGTTCACACCAGATACCTGGATGACCAGAAAGACAACTGCAAGCATGCCGGCGAGAACAAAAGCACCGACGCTGATTTCCAGGGTGCGCATGCGCATGGTCAGAAATCTCCATACATTGAAAGGGTGAGGAAAAAGTCCAGGGCGAGAATCAGGACAGACGATGTGACCACAGTCCTGGTCGTTGCCCGTCCCATTCCTTCGGCAGTGGGCTCGCAATCATAGCCTTGAAAAACCGCCACCCAGGTCACCACGACCGCAAAGATGGCCGCCTTGAGCATACCTTTGAAAATGTCCTCGCGAGTATCGACGGCATCCTGCATACCGCTCCAGAACCCGCCAGCGTCGGCCCCAAGCCAATACACGCCAACAACAACACCACCGTAGATGCCAACGACGTTGAAGATGGCAGTCAGTAACGGCATGCTGATGATGCCACCCCAGAGCCTTGGCGCAACGATCCTTCGCAAGGGGTCAACGCCCATCATTTCCATGATCGAGAGCTGCTCGGTGGTTTTCATCAATCCGATTTCTGCGGTGATCGCCGAGCCTGCGCGACCAGCAAACAAGAGACCGGTGACTACCGGACCCAGTTCCCGCAGCAATATCAGCGCCAAACCTGCGCCCACAGCATCCTCCGCGCCAAAACGGGAGAGCTGGGTATAAAGCTGCAATGAGATGACCGCCCCGATGGCAAACGCTGACATCACGATGATGGCAATGGAGAGGACCCCGATGGAGTAGATCTGCCGAAACAGCAGGGTCATATCTCCCTTTCTGGGCAGCGTCCCCATGGCCAGGCCCCACATGATGGTCGCCCGACCCAGTCCCTCCAGACGAAACAGGACACGGCTACCGATACGGCGAAGCAACGCAACCATTACTCGACCTCGCTTAGCAGATCGAACCGCAGATCATCGGCGGGATAGTGAAAAGGAACCGGACCATCCGGGTCGCCATGCATGAACTGGTGGATGCGTTTGGACTCGTTCGCCTTCAATTGATCAGGTGTCCCCTCACCAATGACCTTGCCATCGGCAATCACAAACAGATAGTCGGCAATGCTCAGCGTCTCGTGAATGTCGTGTGAGACCAACAGGGTGGAAGTGCCAAGCGCGTCGTTAAGCTCATGGATCAACGTCAGGATGACACCCATTGAGATCGGGTCCTGCCCGGTAAAGGGTTCGTCGTACATGATGAGATCGGGATCCAGCGCGATGGCGCGTGCCAGAGCCACGCGTCTGGACATACCACCCGACAGCTGGCTTGGTTTCAGGTCTCTGGCCCCTCGGAGCCCCACAGCGTTGAGTTTCATCAACACCATATCGCGGATGGTGTCTTCTGCAAGACTCGTATGCACCCGCAGTGGGAACGCAACATTTTCAAAGACATTCATATCCGTAAACAGCGCCGAGGTCTGGAACAACATGCCGATATCCCGGCGCGCACGAAAAAGTTCTTCCCGGCCCATGGTGCAGACGTCCTGTCCGTTGAGCAGCACTTTTCCGGAGTCCGGTCGCAATTGACCACCAATCACCCGCAGCAGTGTGGTCTTGCCTGTACCGCTCGGTCCCATCACGGCCGAAATGGCCCCGCGCGGTACCTTCAGATTGAGGTGATCGAAGATCACTTTCTCACCCCGGGTGAAACAGAGGTCTTCAACCTCGATAATGTAGTCCTGCTGCATGCACTGTCCTTACGTACGCTCAGTGTGAGGCCGGCTGCCTGAACGTCAGCTGTCGGGTCAAATGAAAGCGCGCAATCTTCGGGGCTGGCGGCTTGTTTCACAAGCAAAGGCCGTGCTCATTTACCCACACAGCGCTCTTCCAGGCTCGCATCGGTCGTTGCACTCTCCGTTTTACACGCTCTCCGTTTTCCACGCTCTCCGTTTTCCACACTCACCGTTTTCACACTCTCCGTTTCCTTGGCCCAGCCTTAGGTCTAGAGTGCGGCCGTGACCCGCGACCACAACCAGCCCGACTTTGGCAAACTCGACGCCATCACCTTTGATGTCGACGGAGTACTTACCGATGGCGGCATTACTTACCTTGATGATGGTCGTGAGCTCAAGACATTCAACGCGCAGGACGGCGCAGCCTTCAAGATGCTGATGCAGGCTGGTATCGCAGTTGGCTGGATCACTGGACGTTCATCGCCCATCGTCCACCGCCGCGCCGAGGAGCTGGGCATTCGCCATCTTTATCAAGGCATCACGAACAAGTCAGATGCGTTCATCGATTTCCTGGCGAAGGTGCGGGTACCTGCAGACAGAGCCGCCCATGTTGGCGACGATCTTCCGGATCTTGCCCTGTTCAGTGAATGTGCCATCGGGATCAGTGTGCCGAATGGCCATCCGGTGGTACGTGCAGGCGCTGCCTTTATCACGGCAACTCGAGGCGGCGAAGGCGTAGCACGTGAACTCAGTGAGCTGATACTTCGCGCCAAGGGTCTTTGGTTTTACCCATGACCCGAGCCATTCTTCGCTCCCTGGTCGGCATAGCGTGCCTTGGATCGTTGATATGGCTCGGCTATTTTTTGTTGCGGACAGACGAATCTGCCGCGCAATCTCCACACGCTTCATCGACATCCAGTGACCCGAAGAATTCGACCGAACCTGATCTACTTCTAGGCGGTGCAACCATCACGGAGTTCGACCAGACCGGCAGTTTGAAATACAGGCTCCGCGCCAAACAGATGTCCCGTTTTGAGACCACTACCGAAACGGCTCTGATCGACCCGATACTGCTGATTCACTCAGACACCGGCGAACCGTGGAACGTTAAGTCAAAAACCGGGAAGATCCGCGAAACGGTCGATCCTACGGGCGAAGTCGAGCAAGTGGTTCTGCTCCGGGAAGATGTCGTCCTGCGCCAACTCGATGAATTGTCGGGTCAGGAGGTACTGGTCATTCGTTCGGCCGCAATCGACCTCTTTCCGGCGCGTCAATTCGCGAAGTCTTTGGCCAGTGTTATGATCGACAGTGACGTCGGCAGGACACAGGCCGCCAGCATGCATGGTGACCTCAAGACCGGACAGCTGCACCTCTCTTCCGACGCTGAGCAACCTGTTCACAGCATCGTGTTACCGACACAATTCAAATCAAGCAAGTAGCCATGCATCAGCAAGACGACTCCAAGTCACACCAGCCGCACGTGTGTTCTGGTCTCCCTGTGCCCGAGCCAAAGTTCACGTTGCGCGGCACCGGCATGCTGTTTCTGATCAGTTCCACCTTGTTACTTCCTCATCCGGCGCTCTCGCTTTCAGAAGATGCCGACAAGCCGATCCACATCACCGGGCGCAGCGCCGAAATGGATCGAACTGCTCAGACACTGGTTTATCACGGCAACGTGCGCATCGACCAAGGCACACTGCGGGTAGTCGCCGACACCATGGTCGTAGAATACGAAAAGGAGCAGGTGGTTCGCATCATAGCAACCGGCACGCCAGCGCGTTACCAGCAACAACTTGAAGGCGACCAGGGCCAAGTACACGCCAATGCATCGCAGATCGTCTACCACACCCAGACCGAAGCGCTCGACCTGCTGGGTAAAGCACAGCTCCTTCAACGCGGCAGCGAGCTCAAGGGCGATGTCATCCGCTATGACATCGTGGCCGGTAAGGTCGATGCTCATGCCGACAATGAGCGACCGGTACGCATGATTCTGCAACCAACCAGGCAACCGCATTGAACCTGCTGAAAGCCAGCAACCTGAAAAAGAGTTATGGACGGCGACTGGTCGTCGAAGACGTCAGCCTGCAGGTACAGACTGGCGAAATCGTCGGCCTGCTCGGCCCGAATGGAGCTGGAAAGACGACCTGCTTTTACATGATCGTGGGGCTGATACGACCCGATGCAGGTGTCATCACGGTCAACGACAAGGACCTGACAAAAGCACCGGTTCACAAACGAGCCCGAGCAGGTATCGGCTACCTGCCGCAGGAGGCCAGTGTCTTCAGGACCCTGAGCACCGAGAACAACATCCACGCCGTGCTCGAACTTCGGCGTGATCTGAATCGCCAGCAGCGAATCGCGCTCCGTGAACAACTTATCCAGGAGTTTCATCTTGAGGGCGTCCGAAAATCGCGGGGTGAACAACTGTCTGGGGGTGAGCGACGCCGGCTTGAAATCGCCCGTGCGCTCGCCACTCAACCGGCTTTCATGCTGCTCGACGAGCCATTCGCCGGGGTGGACCCTATCTCAGTCGCCGAGATCAAGAAGGAAATAAAACGCCTGGCAGAGCGTGGTCTCGGTGTTCTCATCACGGATCATAATGTCCGCGACACCCTCGACATTTGTGACCGCGCCTACATCGTCAATGAGGGCCACATCATTGCAGATGGCTCACCTGAGTCCATACTCAACGATGCCACCGTACGTAGTGTTTATCTGGGCGAAGGATTCAGT
>JAYSTS010000247.1:0-4878 GCA_043719475.1 Gammaproteobacteria bacterium
AAACTGCTTCGCCGCATTTCTTTCGGGACACTGTTGTCGGGTGAATCACCAAATCACACAGGCCCCACCTATAGCTGTCACAGACGCGAGAACACCGCCCAGCTCAGGTGGCTGGCGGTGTTGATTACTCGCGGATTTTCGCAATCAGGCATTCATTGATGCATGTGACTGCGCTGAATTCTTCGGCGCTCGGGTTAACTTGCTGATTTCTTGTTGTTTTGTTGCAAGTCAAGCCGCGCAAGCGCGGAGGCGAAACATGGCAGAAATGAAGGGTCGAATCAAGTCAGTTGGCAGCATCAATGCAGGATCGAATTGCGGTGGAAACGGGGCCGCCAAGTTTGCAGGGGACTTGGTGCACTGCATGCCACAGAATTGCGTGACCTACTCAGAGATGTCGCCATGGAGCGAGCGCGGTTTCCTGTTGTCGTTCACGTCCTGTTTGTACGGCCTTCAGACAGTGGCCGAGAACTGTGTCTGTTAAGGCGTGCGAACACTGGCTTCATGGATGGCTGGTTCACCTTGCCTGGAGGTCACCAGGAGCACGGCGAAACGTTGACTGAAGCGGCCATACGAGAGTGCCACGAGGAAATCGGTGTGATTCCTCGGCAACTCGTTCCGATGGCTGCGCTTGCCTATCAAAGCGCTGGCCACCAAGGTCTCAATTTCGTCTTTCGTTGTGATACTTGGCAGGGCGAGATCCGCTTGGCCGAACCCGTGTTTGACCAGATGCGCTGGGTGGCGGCAGAGTCGATGCCTGAGCCGCACGCACCATGGATTGCCGATGCGCTGATGCTCGAACTGTCGGGTGGTTGGTTAAAGGAGCGGCGCTACGGATGAAAGCTATGACTGCCTTTGCGTAAAATTTTTCTGAGTGCGTTTTGAACACCGATTACTTAGCAGCCAGTTGCGGTTCGCGCTGATAGAATCGCGGGCTTCTTTCCAAATGGGTCGAGCGAGGGAACCATGAAAAACCCGGTGAGGGTAACCGTTACTGGCGCAGCCGGTCAGATTGGCTACGCGTTGCTGTTCCGGATTGCGTCCGGAGACATGCTGGGCAAAGACCAACCGGTCATTCTGCAATTGCTGGAAATTACTCCCGCATTGGGCGCGCTCAAGGGCGTCTGCATGGAGTTGGACGACTGTGCATTCCCGCAGCTCGTGGGCATTGTGCAGACCGATGATCCCAATGTGGCATTTAAGGATACCGACTACGCCATGCTGGTTGGCTCACGCCCACGCAGCAAGGGCATGGAGCGCAAGGATCTGCTCGAAGCTAATGCGGCAATCTTCTCGGTCCAAGGCAAGGCGCTGAACACGAATGCGTCACGCAAGGTCAAAGTGCTGGTAGTCGGCAACCCCGCCAACACGAATTGCCTGATTGCGCAGAGAAATGCCCCGGATCTGGACCCTCGCAACTTCACCGCCATGACTCGTCTCGATCACAACCGGGCGTTGGCACAACTGGCCCAGCAAACCGGTAAACACACGACGGATGTGGTGGGCGCCTGCATCTGGGGTAACCACTCGGCCACGCAGTTCCCCGATTTGCATCACGCGACAGTGTCCGGCAAAGCCGCACTCTCTCTTGTGGATCAGAGCTGGTACACGACGACTTTTATTCCGACCGTGCAGCAGCGCGGTGCGGCGATCATCGAAGCGCGTGGTGCGTCGAGCGCGGCGTCGGCAGCCAATGCGGCGATTGATCACATGCATGACTGGGCGCTCGGCAGCAACGGCGTGGTCAGCATGGGTATCTACTCGGATGGCAGTTATGGCATCCAGAAAGGGCTTATCTACTCGTTTCCCGTGAAATGTTCGGGTGGTGACTGGAAGATCGAACAGGGTCTTTCGATCAACGATTTCAGTCGTGGGAAGATGGCCGCGACAGAAACCGAGCTGGCTGAAGAGCGAGATGCGGTGGCGCATCTGTTGCCTTGATCTCCGACCGATGACGATGTGCAGGGCCCTCGCCCTGCACATCCAGCAAAGCATGGGCCTTACACCGGTTACCGACGTCGAACCCCCTGGTCCTGATCGTTGCAAGGAACACCATGAAAGGCATGCAGAATCGAACCGTTCTTGTCACCGGTGCCGGTAGTGGGATCGGAAGAGGCATCGCATTGCGGATCGCCGAAGCCGGTTCGCGTGTGGGTATCATCGATCTCGTCATGTCTGGCGCCGTCGAAACAGTCAATCAGATCGAGTCGGCTGGCGGCACAGCATTTGCCGTGCAGGCAGACATTGTTGATTACATTGCAGTTCAGCAGGCGGTTGATTCAATCGAGGCAGCGTTAGGTCCGGTGACCGGGCTTGTCAACAACGCTGGCTGGGACAAGGCCGTGCCATTCCTGAATACAGATCCCGACCTGTGGCAGAAGGTCATCAACATCAACCTCTATGGGCCGCTCAACCTGCATCACATCGTGGTGCCGCGAATCATCGCTCATGGCGGCGGCAGCGTGGTCAATATTGCATCCGACGCCGGCAGAGTCGGCTCGTCAGGCGAGGCGGTTTACTCAGCGTGCAAGGCTGGCATCATCGCCTTCGGGAAAACACTCAGCCGGGAGCTCGCTCGGCAAGGGGTAGTCATCAACGCAGTTTGCCCAGGCCCGTCCGATACGCCGCTGTTTGCGAGTTTTGCCGCTGATGGCGAATCCGGAGCACGGCTGCGAGCAAGTCTGGAGCGAGCCATTCCGCTTCGGCGACTCGGTACGCCTGATGACGTGGCGGGAATTGTCACTTTCCTGCTGAGCGAGGAAGCGCGTTTCATTGTTGGTCAGACGATCAGCGTGTCAGGTGGGCTGACCATGCACGGCTGAGACAGCGCCGGCTTACTTGCCCTTGAAGACCGGTGCTCTTTTCTCCCCGAAGGCTCGTTTGCCTTCCGCGCCATCTTCACTTTCGCGAACGCGCAACAAAGTCTCTCGGCTGATGGCTCCGGCTTCAGCGGGGCTTTTACCGAGCGTAGCCAGAGAAAACTGTTTCAGCGTACTGGTCACAAGTGGCGCCGACTTCGCCAGCACTGCAGCCATCTTCATGGCTTCACTCAGCTCCTGACCCTTAGGGACGACACGATTGACCATGCCGACCTCGTAGGCTCTGGTCGCCGGCAGGTCTTCGCCGAGCAGCATGAATTCCATGGCAATCTTGTGGGGAATTCGTGCCACTGCACTGGCGATCAAACCACCGGTGAAACCGAGTTGTGCTTCGGGGTACTTGAACACCGTGGTTTCGGACGCGACCACGAGGTCGCACATCTGCACGATGACGTACGCACCTCCAATACACCAGCCATGCACGGCTGCGATAACAGGTTTACCGACGGTGGCGCCAATACTTGGCACCCCCTGCCACATCTCGCGTGGTGGTTCCTTGATATCGGCACCAACCGAAAAAGCCCGGTCGCCGGCGGCATGCAGAATGGCCACTCGATCGTCACTTGCTTCAAACCGACGCCAAGCCGCCTGCAGCCCGACAATTACGCCTTCGTTCAACGCGTTCATCTGCGCCGGGCGATTGATGGTGATGACGGCGATGTGGTCCTGGCTCGAATAGGTGACGACGTCGGTCACGCCGGTTTGTCCGAGTTGAGCTTGTCCGTGTTGAGCCAGGCGTTGAATGTCGGGGTTCGTTTTTCGTGGAACGCGCCGACACCTTCTTTCACGTCAGGGTGATGGTCCGAGATCGCTGTTTTGGCGGCGATGTCGTCGAGTGCGTGTGCCCAGGACTGTTCAGCGGCGTTGTACAACGAGCGCTTCGCGAGCCGCATCGCAACCTGCGGGCCGTTCGCGAATTCCGTGGCCCAGGCCAAGGCCGTTGCTGCCAGCTGATCCGCGGGCACCACTTCGTTGACCAATCCCAACGCTTTCGCTTCGGCAGCATCGACGATCTTCTTTCGCATTACGAAGTCGAGTGCGCGGGAGAGTCCGAGTTGCTGCACCAGAAGATATTGCCCGCCTTCATCCGGCAGCAGTCCGAAACGCAAAGTGGCGCTTCCCATTCGGGCTGATTCGGAAGCGATACGAAAGTCGCAGGACAGCGCCAGGGACAAACCGGTTTGAATGGCAACGCCATTGATCGCGGCGATGGTGATCTTGTCGAGATTACGAATAGCGGTGTTCAGCGCTTGGGAGATCGTGCGCAACCCATTGTAGGTACCGAGCGCGTTATCGTGCCCCGGTGGAATGGCGGCCATCAACGGATTGCCGCCCAGTTCGGTGTTCCGGTAGGCCTTCAGATCATCACCTGCGCAGAAAGCACGACCCTGACCGGTAAACACCAGCACACGAATCTGATTATCCATCTGTGCCTGAGTGACCACTTCGATGAGGTCGCGCTTGATGGCAGTACTCATGCCATTGAGGCGCTCCGGGGTATTGAACTCGATCCATGCAATGCCAGGATCGCGGACAGAAACTTCAAAGCCAGAAAAATTACCGGTCTTCATCTTCAGTCTCCCATGAACATGCGCCAGGTTTCGATGTCCTTGACGCGCATGTAGGTGTTGATGCGTTTAGTCTCCCCCATGGTCGCGTTGGGGATGTGTGCATAGTTGTGCCCGGGCAGCAGAAGTGTATCGTCAGGCAGTTCGGAGAGTTTTCCCAGGCTCTGGAACATCTGCTCGGAGTTTGATCCGGGCAAATCAACTCTGCCACAACCGTTGATGAATAAAGTGTCACCAGAGACCAACGTGCGTTTGATGCGAAAGCACTGTGAACCCGGTGTGTGTCCGGGGGTGTGCAGGAACTCGACTTCGACGTCACCCACGGCGAGTTTGTCACCGCTGTTCACCCTGACGATGTCACTGTCAGAAAGTCCGGTCACTTTTTTCAGGCCAGCGCACTCGTCGCAGTGTGCGTAGACCTTGACGCCTTTTTT
>JAYSTS010000248.1:0-4851 GCA_043719475.1 Gammaproteobacteria bacterium
TTACCAGGATTTCAGCTGTTCGACTCCATGGCCATCGATGCCGAAGGCAACATCTGCGTCGCGACACTGATCAATGGAGGCATCACCGTCATATCACCCGATGGGTCGAAGGTCAGACACGTGCCAATGGATGATCGGTTTACGACCAATATCTGCTTTGGTGGCAACGACTTGCGAACAGCATTCATCACCTTGTCAAGTACCGGAAGACTGGTGTCGACCCCGTGGGATACCGCCGGTCTGCCGCTGAACTTCCTCAACATCTAAGGCCCAACCCATGTCCGAATTCATTCAGTATGACGTTACCGATGGTGTCGCCACCGTCACCATCAATCGGCCCGAAAAGAAAAACGCCATGTCGTTTGCCATGCTTGGCCAGTTCATCGAGACGGTGAAAAAGGCAGGCCTGGATCCCGCGGCCCGGGTGGTCATTGTGACCGGCGTACCGGGCGCATTCTGCGCCGGTACCGATCTGTCGGATCTTGCCTCCATCCCGGGCGCTCAGCGCGGGCTGCGCGGAACCGCTGAAGATCGAGGACGTTGGTGGCCCATCGTTGAGTGCCCCCTTCCCGTCATTGGTGCGATCGATGGCGCAGCGGTTGGCATGGGCGCGGAATTTGCTACCCAATGTGATATCCGCATCGCCACGCCCCGCGCCCGTTTTGCGTGGAACTTTGTGCATCGGGGTCTGGTTCCGGACACCGGCGCGGGCAGCTGGCTCCTCCCCCGATTGATCGGCAGCGGGCATGCGCTACGACTCCTGTACACCGGCGACTTCCTGCCTGCGGCCGAAGCGCTGAACCTGGGGTTTGTGCACCAACTGGTTGAACCGGACGAACTGCTAAACACCGCGCGAACACTGGCGCAGGCCATCGCCAAAGGCTCGCCGTTTTCCCAAAAACGTATCAAGGCCCTGGTGTACGAGGGGCTCGCCTCGCCGGTTGATGAACACATGGAGCGACACACCAAGGCGCTCGCCGAGTGCTTCAAGAGTGACGATCATCGGGAAGGGGTTGCTTCTTTCCTGGAACGGCGCGAGGCACGGTTTACAGGCAAGTAGATTAAAACAGTCCTTTCGACGCACACTAGAAGACCAAAGACCATCCGGAGAACATCGTGAACTCACCTACTTACATGCCGCTGCTCAATTCCATCGCCGTCAATGAGGCGAAGGGTTACCAGTTGCTCAATTGCTGGGCCACCACAACCCAAGATCCGCAACTGAAGTCCGCCCTGCAGTTTGTTGCCATTCGCGAAGGAGAGCACGCCGCAGCCTTTACCAAGCGCATGTGTGAACTGGGCTGCGCCGTCGACGAAAAAAGCGCCTACCAGGTGTTCAAGAACTTCGACGAGCAGCTCGCCTGTGCAGGGTCCAATATTACCGATGCAGAGAAAGTCGCGTTTCTGACCAGGGGCGAAAAACCGGAGGGAGAACGCAAGGACCCTTTCCGTAGCTTCTTTCGGGACACCACGATCGACCCGCAAACCGGCGAACTGCTGGGGCGCTACATCGCTGAGGAACGCGACAGTGGTCGGCGCCTGCGGGCAGAATACGATCGGGTGTGTGCAGCGGCCGATCCGAAAAAGCCAGCCATGGATGACATCGCCTCGCTGAAAGCCTGCGTCATGTCGCTGGAAAGCGAGCTGCAGCAGCTGCGCAAGATGATTGCTGCCGGCCGCTAACCCCGCTCATCGTGCGAGTACTTGTCAGCGGAGGCAACCGCTACATCGGACTCGAGTTGGTGCATGAGCTGGCACAGGCCGGTCACGACGTGACTGTCATCAACAGTCACGTCGTCCAGCTGCCAGACGGCGTACGGCGAATTCATGCGGACCGACGTGTTCCCGGCGCGTTTGCCGAAGCACTCACCCCGTATCGAGACACTTTCGACGTCTTCTTCGACAATACCGCGTTCACTCCGGACGACGTGTTACCCATGGTCGATCTGTTTCATGGACGACTGAAACATTACGTGTTCACCAGTTCACAAGCGGTCTACCGGCGTACTTATGTTCTGCCGATTCGCGAAGTTTTTCGCCGGCATGCTCCAGACGATGTGGACCACCGAAAGGCTTATGGCGTGGGCAAGGTTCGGTGTGAGGATCTGTTACAACGAGAATTCGAAACCAACGGTTTTCCTGCAACCTCGCTGCGTGTAGGTCACACCATGGGACCACGCAGTCCGTCCGCCACCCGCGATCCCATTTTTTTCGCGCGACTAGAATCGGGACGACCGGTGATGATCCCTGGTGACGGATTCGCCTGCACCCAACTCATTCACATCAACGATGTGGCGAGGGCCATGACCTCCCTCCTCGGCAATGATGGCGTCAAAGGTCAAGCGTTCAACGTAACCGGCAGCGAAATCGCCAGCATCGTCGGCATCGTCCAGCAGATCGGCGCCGCGATGGGAGTCACCCCGCGTATCATCAACGTCCCGACCACTCGTGCCCGGCAGCAACGTCCGGCGCTGTTGCACTGGGGCGAGGCGCTGGCGGGTTCCGCGATTCTCTCCATCGACAAGCTCACGAACGCTACCGGCTGGCGTCCACAATTTGGAATCGAGGCAGGTTATCGTGACTCCTGGACGTGGTTTCAACGCGAAGGACGGCCGCTGTACACCTTCGACTTTGCACCGGAAGACCAGTAATGGCCGAGCTGGAGAACACTTGATGAGCCATGAACCGACTCGCTACATGGATCGAACCCGTGAATTCTATGCCGCTCAGGGTTTCAGCAAGGCCTATGTCTGGGCGCATCACGACAGCGCGCCATTTCTGGAACTTCGCAAACCTCTCGCGGAATCAACACTCACCGTCATCACTACCGCAGCACTGTACGATCGCAAAGCCACCGATACCCGCGAGGTCGTTTCTGGCTCGTTGCTTGAACCGCCGCAACCTCTATTCGGCAACGACCTTGCCTGGGACAAGACGGTAACGCACATGAACGACCTTGGCAGTTTTTTTCCCCACGAGCCGCTGCAGGCCGCTGTCGCGTCAGGGCGGCTTGGCGCACTGACGAGACGATTCCACTGCGTACCCACGCAGTACAGTCAACGCCGTACTCTGGACAGCGATGCGCCGGAAATATTGAGGCGATGTCGGGAAGACGGCGCGGATATTGCCCTCCTCGTTCCGCTCTGACCCGTCTGTCATCAGACCGTGAGTCTGACGGCGCGAGTTCTGGAAGAGAATGGCATCCCGACCGTGATCATTGGCTCGGCCCTCGACATCGTCACTCACTGTGCAGTGCCACGATTCCTGTTCACCGATCTCCCGCTTGGTAATCCACTCGGAATTCCTGGTGACAAGCCGATGCAATTCCACGTGGTTGAGCTTGCCTTGGCCGTTTTCGAATCAGCAATCCAATCCAATACTGTCGTCAACGCACCAGTTCGCTGGAGTGAAAGTGATGAGTGGCGTGCGCGGTATGCGGAAATCAAACCCGAAGATCGCGTGCGACTGGCAGCTGCAGGTGAAGCCCGTCGAGTAATACGAGATCAATTGAGGGCAACTGGAAAAGTTCGGGACTCCTGAACCCGTTTCAGTCCTGCATACCCTGCCGCATTCTGCGAAGATCAACGCCTCCCGTAACACCAAGAACAAGGACAACGCTCACCCATGAAACTCGGTCTTATTCCCGTCAACATCGGTATGAACGATCCAGCCCAGATCATTGGCCTGGCACAACTCGCGGAGTCTGCGGGTTTCGAGTCGGTCTGGACTTTCGAGCACGTCATCGTCCCGCTCGACTACGCGTCAAAATATCCCTACAACAGCAGCGGCAAGATGGGTGCGGCGCCGGAAACGAGTCTGGTCGACCCCCTCATCGCATTGACCGCCATCGCAGCCGCGACCAAGACAATTCGCCTGGGTACCGGCGTCAACATCCTGTCCCAGACTAATCCGCTGCTGCTGGCCAAGCAGACCGCCAGCCTCGACTTCATGTCGGGTGGTCGCTTCATGCTCGGGGTTGGCATCGGCTGGCTGCAGGAAGAGTTCATCGCCATGGGCACGCCGTTTGAAAAACGCGGTGCGCGCTTCGACGACTACGTCGCGGCAATGCGTAAAGTCTGGTCCGGTGAAGTGGTCGAACACCAGAGCGAGTTTCTGAACTGGTCCGGCTTCAAGAGTTATCCGCTGCCAAAACAGAATCCCATGCCCATCATCATGGGTGGCAACAAGGGGAAGATCCTCGAGCGGATCGCGCGATTTGGTAATGGGTGGTTCGTGCCGGGCAGCGATCCTTCGGAACTGGTGAATCAGTTGAGCCAACTCAAGACGGAGTGCACTCGTCTCGGTCGCGACTTCGGGGAGATTGAAATCACCTGCATGTGGCCAGGCGCCGGTGGCATCGAAGCGTTGCAGGTTCTGGAGAAAGCCGGTGTGCATCGTGCTGTCGTGCCGTTAATGGCATTGGGAGCCAATCCGATGGAAGGCATCCAGCGACTTGGCAAGGAAGTGATTCCCCGCCTGGTGTAGTGGGTCCAGGCGGAGCCCCTCAAATTTTAACCTTGATTCGACAATAATCGGTAAAGCTGCAGGCGCGGTCTCCTGGTGGGAGCGGTCTCCTGACCGCGATTGTTGGGATCATCGAAGATCGCGATCAGGAGATCGCTCCCAGCGTGCCGTTTGATTTCTGCTGCAATCCCGACGTTCTCTCCAGTCAATCGTTCCGAAGCTCTGCCTACCCCTGCGCAGCATTTTTGGTTGTGTAGATATTGTCCAATTGAGGTTAACCGCGTGGGTAAGCCGCCTCGACCTGCGTAGAATGGATGTAACCAATATGCTTCACGGCCCACAAGGAACCCGACACCATGACTGATCAATCTTCCAACTACGACGACG
>JAYSTS010000249.1:0-12829 GCA_043719475.1 Gammaproteobacteria bacterium
TGCAGTGTGGTACCAGATTTCTTCCAGATCTGATTCTGCTTTCGGCGACAGCCTGACCCCGCCGGGAAGGTCACCCACCAGGAAGGCTGCGCATCCGGCTCTTGAAAGCGGTAGCATCGAAGGAGCGTGGCTCACCGCTTTCCATGGCTTCACCGATTGCGACCTGAAGTTGTGCTACGGCTTTTGCACGTGCCTGGTCACGGCGGACTAAATGACGGACATAGTCGCTTGCGTTGCTGAAGTTTCCATCCCGCGTCTGTTCTTCGATCCAGGCTTTCATGGGGTCAGGGAGTGAGACGTTCATGGTGGCCATAGGGGGCTCCTTTGGTTGAAGGAGGATACCGCGTCATGGCAAAGATTGCCAAGAGGTGCTCAGTTTAGGCGAAGAACGCGCACGCCTGGATGGCCTTCGGTCAGGTGGATCTACGAGGCCACACCTCGTTGATCTACGAGGCCACACCTCGTGGAAGCAACGCTCCGACTACCCGGGTTCTGTTCGGAAGGTTGTAGTAGCCCTCGCCAATGATTCCTGCAGCCGCTGTGATTCTTTCTGCGCCTCAGCCAGCAGCCGATCCCAGTCATCAGGTGGGTGCCCGCTTTCCAGCATCTTGCGAAAAACCCGGTAGGCTTCTTCGCTGCTTTCGTAGGCGCGTTCGGTGTCTTCGTCATTCACCCAGGTGCAAAATCCCACGAGGAAAATCCCACGAGGACACACCTCGGAAAAAAGTGAGGATCGATATCTCGACGATCGCGGCTGGCAGACGGGCTTGGTAGCCAATGTCTGCTACCGGCGCACCGAAAACACGCACCCGCAAGGTCACCCCAATCACCGGCGGCAACCGCGACACGCACTTCATGTTCGGCCTGGGTGGTGAGCTCTTAAGCGAACTCGCCATCCAGCCCGACGGGTCACGCACCTTCACGGATGATTACAGGTTGAACAGCCTGCCGGTGGCCCGGCATGTGCGGGTACTCAATACCGTCGGAACACAGGTGAGTGATACCCGGACCCATCTGCATCCGGATCATCTCGGCACCCCGAGACTCGTCACGAATGCCGCCCGTCAGGTGATCTGGCGGCTGGATACCGATCCGTTTGGCGATGGCACCGTGAGTGAAGACCCGGACGTAAACTCACGAGGACACACCTCGGGGAAATGAGGATCGATATCTACGAGGACATTTCGAAATTACAGATAGAGACGGTGCACTAACTGCTGGAGTGGGCGCGTCCTTTCGTGTCAGGCTGCAACGCGACCGAAGCGATTGACGAACGTGCCATCAATGAACTGCCCAAGGAGACCAGCCCGATGAGCCATCGAATGAAATTTGGTGCCTTTCTCGCTCCGTTCCACAAGCCCGGTATCAACCCCACGCTCGCCCTGGAGCAGGACCTTGAACTGGTGCAGTGGCTCGACCGCTGCGGTTATGACGAGGCCTGGTTCGGGGAGCACCATTCCGCAGGTACCGAGATTTCCGCCAGCCCGGAGATATTCATGGCCGTGGCCGCAGAGCGAACCCGGCACATCAGACTGGGCAGCGGCGTCACCAGCGTCAGCTACCACAACCCGCTGTGGATCGCCGAGCGTATCGTGCAGCTTGATCACCTCACACGTGGTCGTGTGATGTTGGGCCTCGGGCCGGGCTCGTTGCCGAGTGACGGTATCATGATCGGCTTGTCACAAACCCAGACCCGGCCGCTGCTTGAAGAAGGCCTGGACGTGATCATGAAGCTGCTGAGGACGGATGAGCCGGTCACCTTCAAGAATGATCGCTGGGACCTTCGTGAGGCACGACTGCATCTGCGCCCGTACCGCAACCCGCTGTTCGACATCGTCGTGCCGGCGGTGGCGTCACCCACTGGACCGAAGCTTGCCGGCAAGTACGGTATCGGGCTCCTGTCCCTCGGTGCGACCACCGCCGCAGGATTTGATGCGCTGGCGCTGCACTGGGATGTGATGGAAGCCCAGGCCGCACACTACAAAACACGCGTTGACCGAAACCAGTGGCGTCTCGTCGGTCTGGTTCATTGTGCGCAGACCATGGAGCAAGCGTATCGCGACGTTGAGTTCGGCATCGAGCACTGGTTCGACTACTTCCAGGCGGTGGCCGCGTTTCCGCAGATGTCGGTGACGGGTAACACCATCAAGGACATGATCGCCTTCATCAACGAGTCAGGTCTGGGCGCCATCGGCACCCCGGACATGGTTAACGCGCAGATCGAGAGACTGTGGAAGCAGAGCAACGGAGGCTTCGGTGCCTACCTGATGCTCGCGCACAACTGGGCCAGCTTCGACGCCACACGCAACAGTTATGAGCTGATCGCACGACATGTGTTCCCCCGTTGGCAGGGACAGATGAGCACCCAGGGGGCAGCCGATCGGGCACGTGCTGCCCGACCAGAGCTGGCAGCGATTCACGGCGCCGCCGTGGAAGCGGCAACGGCTCGGTATGCGGCGGAAACCGCGGGGCGCAAGCGCTGAGGGAAGTCGGCAGCGCCTGTCCCAGACACATCAAGAATTGCTCTCAGGGGAGCTACGTGCGCATCCAATAACCAGAGCGGGGTGTCTTCATCCACCGGCGGCGGTGTCAGCACCTCCCACGCGATGCCGTGTTGCCGATACGGCTCAGGGAGCTGCGAGGACACACCTCGGGAAATTGAGGATAGGGAGCTGCGAGGACACACCTCGGGAAATTGAGGATAGATATCTCGACGACTGCCTGCACCGACAGTATCGCAGCTTGAGCTTTGCCGCTCGAACCGGTGGTCTGTATTAGTGTGCGCCAGCCATGCGCGTCACCAACCCGGTAAGCGCTGCACTCACTGCACTGGTGGTTGCGCCGCCGTAGAGATCGGCCTTTTCTATGCTGGTGGTGAAGTAGAACGACTTCTTGCTCTTGCCACGGCTGCCGCTACCGAAGCCACCCATCAGCCCACGCATCGCCCTTGGCGCCGCTGAGCAGCTTGGATGTTGCAGGTGCGTCACTTTCGACGACATTGAAGCAATCACTGCCGGCAAGGATCGGCCCCGCGAGCTTGATCACCACATCACCAGCCTTGGGTGTGACTTTCGGACCCACGTCCCGCGCCACATTCCCCTTCGATGAGCCGTCGGCCAATCGGATTGCGATGCGTGACTGATGCTCCCGGACGCTCAGCAGAGCAGTACCTTCACCACTGAACTCGATGTTCGTGTGAAAGTTGTTGGACCAGCCACTAGCCCGCACTATTCATGAATGACCTACTGCGGACGCCACGGGCGTAACGATAGCAGCGAAAACACTGGGCGTGCTCCCTCCACGTGCTCGACGTGCTGTCAAGCACGCCTGCGCGCGCGTAGGTCCGGGCCACCCAGCGTTTTCACTACTCTCGACACCCTCGCTACGATCCTTTATCAATAGTGCGGGCTGGTGACTTCGCGAGTTCAACTTCCAGCTTCGGAACCTCATAGGTTCGGGACATCTTGAATGCGCCCGGAGGCGGATTGGTATCGGCAAGTGCCTGTTCAAACTCCGCGTCTGCACCGATGGAAAGCTTTACGGAAAGCTTTACGGGGACACACCTCGCGGATCAACTGCGCCGCTTGATGATCAGAACGCTGACGCAGTCGGCTCCGTATACAACAACTCGACCACCGTGCTGGCCCGGGATACGCGCGGACTGCCCACGCAGGTGCGGGGGTTCTGCGGACACTCCTTGAGAAAATCGCTAGTCCGACTTCGGTGGTCAGAGGACTTACGTCTGCAAACACTCGAATCGACAGGCATCGGTCGCTCTGAACGGCGCGCTGAATGACATCTACACTTGCCGCCCTTGGTCAGCCGTTCTGGTTGAGAGGCAATACCAGACCGTTCAGGAAGTCGAGCAATCAGCCCGAAGTTTGGGTGGTTGTGACCCAGTCGACACATTGCTTAAACGTCGACTCAATCAAGGCCATCGTTTGTGGGATCCACTAGTCTTTGGCTGATTCGCCATGCGTGGGCGGCTACAACTGGATTCCGCGATGTCAACTCAAGTACACATCCTGAACGAAGGACATCAGCTCGATCTGGTCCACGAGCCGATGGCTGAAGCACTCGCATCGCCACCACGCCGCATCGAATTGCGCAGCTCTCTTCGACTGCGAATTCTGTCGTTGGTAGTGCTCTTTGTCTGTGGTCTTGCGGTGGCGCTGACAAGTCATCTGATCAATGAGTTCGAGGAGTCGACTCGTATTGCCGTCCTCCACGAGGGACTGCTGTTGTCGAATTTCATTGAGTCCGGCGTTTCGAAGCTTGCGGAACAGAACGATGTTGCCGGAATCCAGAGTTATCTGGATCGACTAGCAGCACTGCGCGAACGCAATGACATTGAAATGAACGTCTTGTTCCTGCGCGGCGATCATTCGGACATCGTGGCCAGCAATGTACCGGACAATATAGAAATCGCAGACCCGGAGGAGCACGTCGAGCTCATGGCGTCGATTGCGCGCAAGGCGCCCTATATCGTCATAGAAACGGAAAGTGAGGACCGGGACCCAGACGATCCGCAGCACGTCGGACCAGAACATCCGGACTTTTACTTCAAGCCTGGCCATCGGCTGGTAAACATCACGACGCCGCTCATGCTGGAAAGTCGCGCGCTCGGGAGCGTCAACGTCAAACTGTCATTAAGCGAGCTCGATGCTGCTCTGGAGGTCACTCGCCGCCGTGTCGCTGTGTCGATTGGAGTCGCGATCGTAGTCCTCATCCTCGGTCTGGTTGTGTATCTCGACTCCGCACTGTTCAAACCGCTTGTTGCCATTGCGGAGCGTTTGCGCCAGTTCGGTCTTGGGGCGCGACAATTCAATACGCCGTGGAAGCGTCGGAGCGACGAGATTGGAGTTCTGGCGCAGGAATTCAGTCGTATGGTCGACTCCTTGATTGCTGCGGAAGATACGAATCTCAAGCACCAAGAACGGCTCAGGCGTCTCGTACTCGATCGAACCAGCGAACTTGCCGCAACCCAGGAGGCGACGATTTTATCGATGGCGTCGTTAGCGGAGTATCGCGACCCCGAGACTGGGGCCCATATCAAGCGCACTCAAAATTACGTGAAGGTTCTCGCTGAGCATCTTGGTGCGCTGCCCAAGTTCAAACAGTATTTCTCTGGCGATGCCATCGAGATGTTGTACAAGTCAGCGCCGCTACATGACATTGGCAAAGTCGGCGTTGCAGACGCCATTCTGCTCAAGCCTAGTGCGCTCACCCAGGAGGAATTCGAGCAAATGAAGCAGCACCCGGCCATGGGGCGGGACGCCATCATGGCTGCGGAACGCAAACTCGGCAGCAATTCGTTTCTTCGGTTCGCGCGCGAGATTGCCTATTCTCATCACGAAAAATGGAATGGCACTGGCTACCCCGAAGGCTTGGCGGGCGAGAGCATTCCGATCGGCGGACGGCTGATGGCCATTGCGGACGTTTACGACGCGCTTATCAGCCGAAGGTGCTACAAGGCGCCATTCACTCACGCAGTCGCGGTAGGCATCATCCGCGAAGGCCGAGGCGGCCACTTCGACCCAGACATGGTCGATGCATTTCTGAAGCTCGAGGACGTTTTCCGACGCATTGCGCTGGAGCACGCCGAGTCACCGGAAGAAAGGCAGGCTGTTGCAGAGCCGTCGCTCGTCGCTGCGGCGTAGATCCGCTACTCAAGATGCCGTGTTTGAGTGAACGGCTCCAAAGTGCATGACTATTTCATCGTAGTTTCGCGCTCTTGCGCGTGCCACCTCGAACGGTTCGTTCCGCCGTGTTGCGATTACCACTACATCCGAAAGCTTCGACCTTAAGATCGTGGGTGTTGAGCTCTGAGCCGTCGCCCCATCGTGTAGTTGTTTGTCGAGGTGTGCCTTCGTTTAAGAAAACAGATTACTGAAGCGCCGCGGCTCATTACTCCCGCGTGCCTCCTTGAGGCACCGCGCGAAGATCGGAACCCCCTCCGCAATCTGTTCGCGAGTAAGGTGCCCGAACGCCAGGCGCACATAGGACGCATTGACCCCCTTGTAATGGAACGAGCTGCCCGGAATGTAATTCACACCAGCCGCCTGGGCGCTCTTCCACAACTTGCTGCGGTCGACATCGTCCGGAATGCGCACCCAGATAAAGAGGCCGCCGACCGGGTTTGACCAGACGCAGATATCGTCGAGATGCTCGCCGAGCATCTGTACCGTTAGATCGCGTTTACCTTTCAGGACGGGATTGGCGATCGCTGCATGTGCGGCGATTCCATCCTTGTAAAACTCTGCGACCACTGCCGCAGCGAAGGTGTTGCTCCCCGCATCAAATCTGCGGGCCAGCACTTTTTCGAGCATGGGTGGCCGGGCGAGGATGTAACCCAGCCGCATGCCTGGTGCCAGGATCTTGGAGAGCGAACACAGATACAGGTGATTCGGGTCGGCATCGAGTGCGTAGATGGCGGGTTCGATGGGGCCGTCGTAATGGACATCGCCGTAGCAGTTGTCCTCGACGATGGGCACGCCAAAACGTCGCGCCAGTGCAATCATTTCCAGGCGTCGTGCTTTGGGCATGACGAAGCCGGTCGGGTTCTGATAGGTGCTGATGGCATAGATGAACCTGGGCAGCCGCTTTTCGCGTTGCAGGCGGAGCAGTTCGCTTTCCAGATGATCAAGACGCATGCCACCTTCATCAAGCTGGATGCCAACCATGTCGTACTTGAGCCCGCGATACGCCGACAGCGTGCCGGGGTAGCAGAACTCCTCGACGATCACCGTGTCACCGTGATTTTCCTGCAAGGCTTCAGCCGTCAGGGTCACGGCCTGCATGGAGCCGTTGCAGAGGATCAGGTGAGCCGGGTCGACGGATACGCCTTCGCGCTCACTCTCTCGTCGTGCCATCGCCTTGCGCAGGCCTTCGTGGCCAAGGTTGCCGGGATACTTGGTGAGCTCGAGTCCTTCCCTGTCCAACACACGCGCCACTGCTGCTTTCAGCCCCTCAGTCGGGAACGTCTCCGGGTCAGATCGGCCAGAGCCGAAGTCATAAAGAATTTCAGGCATCGTGTCCTGCCAGTTTGTTCGAAGTGAGGTAAAAAAGGCTGTCCTTGACGGCGGTCAGCATGTCGGTGGCGCAGGCGTCGAGTTCGACAATCGCCCATTCCAATACTTGGTGATTCGCCGCAGCGAGTATGCCCGCGATGTCCTGTCGACCTTGTCCCAACGCCACCATGGGTTCTCCCTTGACCAGCGGCCCATCTTTCAAATGCAGCAGGGGGGTGCGTGCGCTGATACGGGCGAGTTCCTGTGCCGGGTTGCAGGCGCCGAAGTTGGCAGCCCAATAGGTATCCAGCTCAAATTCCACTCGCGGGACCAGATCCTGGAACAGATGGTAGGCCAGGCGTCCGTTGACCTGGGCGAACTCCCACCAGTGGTTATGCAATGCCAGGGTAAGACCGGAAGCACTGAGGTCATCGATTAATCGGTTGGTTGTGTCCGCAGTGCGTTTCACCGCATCGAGATCCTGGAAGTCAGCGGGAGCGTAGCCGCCGACTGCACGTTGCAGACCCAGTTCCCCGAGGATCTCGATCGTCTGGCTAACCGGCGCTCGATTCGCAAAAGGGTAGTGACTGGAGGACACCCGCATGCCGAGGGCTTCCACGCGTTTGCGAAAATCGGTCGGTGTTAAACCAAAGAGATTGAAAGGCTCCACACCCTGATAACCGGCCTGGGCAAGCGCAGTCAGCACACCATCGAAGTCCCGCTCGCTTTCAGCGCGCAATGAATACAGTTGGACCGATATCGGCAGCATGGCTCCTCCCCCTCTGGTTGGTTTATCGTAGCCGACATGGGGGAGATGCAAAAACTTAAGTTTGGACTCATCGGTGGTGGCGAAGGTGCCTTCATCGGAGCGGTGCATCGTCTTGCCGCAGAGCTGGATGGCGAAGCGGAACTGGTGGCGGGTTGCTGTGGCAGTACCCCGGAGCGTGCCCACGCCGCGGGCGTGCGCCTCTATGGACTCGCACCCGAACGAGCGTATGGCTCAGTCAACCAGCTGCTGGTCGGTGAAACCGCGCGTACGGCGTCTGAGCGCATGCAATTCGTCATCGTCGCAACGCCCAACCATACCCATGTCGACATCGCGGAAGCCGTTTTGAAGCATGGGTTCCCTGTGGTATGTGACAAACCTCTGGCGACGGATCTCGAATCGGCGAGACGATTAGCTTCGGTCGTTCGTGCCACCGGCCTGCCACTTGCTGTGACCTATAACTACACCGGTTATCCCATGGTCCGAGAAGCCAGGGCGCTGATTGCCGGTGGGTTACTTGGCCGCATCCGGCGAGTGCAGTGTGAGTACTTTCAGGGATGGCTTGCAACCAACGCGGAAGTTGATAACAAACAGGCTAACTGGCGTACCGACCCTGCGCAGGCGGGGAGTAGTGGATGTTTCGGTGATATAGGCAGCCACGCCGAGAACCTGGTTCACTTCGTGACGGGTTTGCCGATCAAGAGCCTGTGCGCCGATCTGTCTGCGTTTGTACCTGGCCGTCGGCTGGATGATGATGGCAACGTTCTGTTGCGCTTTGAAGGTGGCGCGCGCGGTGTCATCTGTGCAAGCCAAATCGCGGTCGGCGAAGAAAACGCGTTGAGCATCCGGGTGTATGGCGAGCGTGGGGGTCTTGAGTGGCGACAACAGGAGCCGAACTCATTGATCTTGCGTCTGATGGACAAGCCGATGCAGATACTGCGAGCCGGTGTCGGAACCCTTGCACCAATCACAATCCGCTCCACACGACTACCGGGTGGTCACCCCGAAGGTTTTCTGGAGGCGTTTGCGAACATCTATCGGGGTTTCATGGCTGACCTGCGCGGTGAGGGGAGTGCGGAGTATCCGCGTATTGAAGATGGTGTGCGTGGCATGTTGTTCCTGGATCGTGTGGTCGCCAGTTCCAGATACGGTGGCCAATGGCTGGATATGGAGGCGGTGTCATGAAAACCCTGAAGGGGCCAGCAATCTTCCTCGCACAATTCATGGCGGATGAAACGCCGTTCAATGATATTGACGCGATGGCGCAGTGGGCGGCCAGGCTCGGTTTTGTTGGCATTCAGGTACCTATCGGCAACCCGGCGTTCATCGATGTAACGCTGGCCGCCGAAAGCCAGACGTATTGTGATGATCTCAAAGGCAGGGTGGCTGCGGCCGGCCTGCAGATTACCGAGCTGTCTACTCACCTTGAGGGACAGCTGGTTGCTGTGCATCCAGCTTATGACGAACTCTTCGACACGTTTGCAGCACCGGCCGTGCGAGGCAACCCGAAAGCGCGAACTGCCTGGGCAGTTGAGCAGGTCAAACTGGCATTGCATGCCAGTGCACGCCTTGGGCTGACGGATCAGGTGGCGTTCCCCGGCGCCTTGTTATGGCCGTATTTTTACCCATGGCCACAGCGCCCTGCCGGTTTGATTGAAGAAGGCTTTCGCGAACTTGCACGCCGCTGGCGACCGATACTCGATACGGCCGATGAGTGTGGTGTCAACATCTGTTTCGAGATTCATCCCGGTGAAGATCTGCACGATGGCGTGACGTTCGAACGCTTTCTGGATGCGGTGGACCAGCATCCCCGCTGCAACATTCTCTACGACCCCAGTCACTTCGTTCTGCAGCAGCTCGACTACCTGGGTTTCATCGACGCCTACCACGAACGCATCCGCATGTTTCACGTCAAGGATGCGGAATTCAATGTCAACGCGCGCAGTGGTGTATACGGTGGTTATCAGGACTGGCTGCAACGAGCCGGTCGATTCAGATCGCTCGGCGATGGGCAGATTGATTTCAAGGGCGTGTTTTCGCGACTCGCCGCCTACGACTACCCAGGCTGGGCAGTACTGGAATGGGAATGTTGTCTCAAACACCAGGAGGATGGTGCGCGAGAGGGCGCTGCATTCATTCGCGATCACATCATTCGCGTGACGGACAAGGCCTTCGATGATTTCGCGGCGACAGGAGTGGATGCAGCACGCAACCGACGTTTGCTCGGCACTAATTGAACAGATGTAAACCAGGAGATCGTTATGGCGACTAACAAACAGATCGACGCAGTGGTAGTGGGTGCGGGTTTTGGCGGTCTTTACATGCTGCACAGTCTGCGCAAACAAGGGCTAAAGGTACTGGTGTTAGAAGCCGGTGATGGGGTGGGTGGTACCTGGTACTGGAACCGCTATCCCGGCGCCCGGTGTGATGTCCAGAGTCTGGAGTACTCGTATCAGTTTAACGGCGAGTTGCAGCAGCAATGGACCTGGAACGAGCGTTATGCAACCCAGCCGGAAATCCTCGGTTACATCAATCACGTGGCCGACCGCTTTGATCTGCGCAAGGATGTTCTGTTCAACACGCGGGTGACCGCTGCGGATTTTCAGGAGTCTTCATGCCGGTGGTTGGTGACCACAGACACGGGTGAAGTTCTCGATGCCCAGTTTGTTGTCATGGCGACCGGTTGTCTGTCGTCGGCCAACCTGCCGCAGATTCCAGGGCTCGCCTCTTTCCAGGGCGACTGGTACCACACCGGCAAGTGGCCTCATGAGCCGGTCGACTTCACCGGCAAACGTGTGGCGGTAATTGGTACGGGATCCTCCGCGATCCAGAGCATCCCGCTGATCGCCGAACAGGCTGCAGCGCTCACCGTTTTCCAGCGGACGCCGAACTACTCGATACCCGCCCACAATCAGTTGCTGGACCCTGCTTTGATTGCAGATGTAAAGGCGCGTTATCCCGAGTATCGGGCTGCCAATCGTCAGACCGCGTTTCATGCCGACTTTGATTACAACGAACTTAATGCGCTGGACGTCAGTGCGGAGGAGCGGCAGGCGGAGTATGAGCGTCGCTGGCAACGTGGTGGGCTCCCTTTCATGGCTGCGTTTGCGGACTTGATGTTTGTTCCAGAGGCCAATCAGACCGCCGCCGAATTCATCCGTGTCAAGATCGCGCAGATCGTCACAGATCCGGAGACCGCAAAACTGCTGACGCCAACGGGCCTGGTTGGGTGCAAGCGACTTTGCGTGGATACCGACTATTACGCCACCTACAACAAACCCCATGTCTCGCTCGTGGATGTGAATGCTGACCCCATAGACACCATCACCGCAACAGGACTGCGAACGCGTAATCACAGCTTCGAGTTTGATGCGATCGTGTTTGCGACGGGTTTTGATGCCATGACCGGATCGATGACCAAAGTCGCGATTCGTGGCCGTAATGGGCAGCCGATCCAGGATGCGTGGGCAGAAGGCCCGAAGACCTATCTGGGCCTGTCGGTGCATGGATTTCCCAATCTCTTCATGATTACGGGGCCGGGTAGCCCATCGGTGCTGACCAACATGCTCCCGTCCATAGAGCACCACGTGGACTGGATTGCGAATTGCATCAGCTGGGTCAGAACTCAGGACGTGGTGGCGATCGAAGCCGAAGCGGCAGCCCAGGACGCCTGGGTGCAGCATGTCAACGAGGTCGGTGATACCAGCGTCTATCCGCGCTGCAATTCCTGGTATCTCGGGTCCAACGTTCCCGGTAAACCGAGAGTGTTCATGCCATATCTCGGATTCCCTCCGTATGCGGAAAAGTGTCAGCAGGTGGTGGATGCCAACTATGCAGGTTTCATCAAGCAGAAGTCAGCAGCGTGACTTCGCGCGGCATACAGGAACTGTTTGATCTAACCGGGCATGTTGCTGTGGTAACGGGTGGCGGGCGTGGCATCGGCGAGGGCATCGCGCGAGCCTTCAGCGAATCAGGAGCCTGCGTTGTGGTGGCTGCACGACGAACCGTTGAAATCGAATCCGTTGCGGCATCCATCAACGCAGCGGGCGGCAAGGCGGTCGCGGTCACCACGGACGTAACACGCGACGATCAACTCGATGCGCTGGCTCGTGCCGCGGTGAACGCTTTTGGCAAGATCACAATCTGGGTCAACAATGCCGGTGGCTCACCCATGCGGATGCCGCTGAAAGACCTGCCACGTGAAGAGTGGGATCGAACCATCGCCCTCAATCTCACGTCCATCTACACCGGTTGCATCACCGCCGCCCGTTACATGGAAACCGGCAGCATCATCAACATTACCTCCGGTGCCGGCACCGGGCCTGTGCCGGGTAGTGCCCATTATGGCGCTGCGAAAGCCGGTACCAATTCACTGACGTGGACACTGGCTGCAGAGTTTGCACCGAAGATTCGTGTCAATGCCGTCGCTCCTGGTGCGATTCCAACCGAGGTGATGCTGAAGGCGATTGGCAAGACAGACCAGCAGCTTGATGAAGTGTTGGCTGAATGGAAGATCCCGTTGGGGCGGCTGGGTACGCCGCAGGACATCGCCGCTGCCTGTGTGTATCTCGCCTCCGACGCTGCCAGTTGGGTCAGCGGCGAGATCATTCGTGTTGGGGGTGGGGCTCGACCGCGCTGAACGGCTTGGACATGTTCAGACGATGGTAGGCAGGGGCTTGACCATGATGTGTCGTGTGAAACGACCAACGAAGCGCGGGATCGTCGCCACAGGGCGATAGCCCAACCCGTGATAGAAATCGGCGTTGTTGTCGCTGAGCGTTTCGATCAGCGCATCCTGACAGCCACGTTCCGCTGCCGCGATCTCGATACGACGGAGTGCCTCTTGACCTACGCCCTGGCGGCGGATCGTCTCCTTGACCCACAGATAGTTGATGAAGAGCCTGAGGTACTCGGTGCGACCGGTCGCACCGGCGATGATGGTGTGACCTTCACGGAGGAAACAGGCGATGGGCTGGCTGTCGCTGTCGAACGCTTCACTGCGGCCGAACGTGAACACACCATCGCTGACGATCTCAAGATCAATGGCGATTGC
>JAYSTS010000250.1:0-12821 GCA_043719475.1 Gammaproteobacteria bacterium
GGTCTCCCGACCGCGATTGTTGGGATCATCGAATATCGCGATCAGGAATCTCCCACAAAGTCACGGAACCAACGGTTCGAGATCGGGAGATCGTCCAGGGCGCCTTTACTCGACGTCTCATCACTGGATCTGTGGGAGATCTCCTGATCACGAACCCCGACATTCAAGCCAACGTGCGAACTTGTTTCTCACGTGCCCACTGTCGTGTGGCTGCAGCGACGAGGAATCCATTCACGTCGCCAACACCCAATACCCCGGCATCGCGCTCGATTCCTCCTGCCTTAAGAAGGGCTTCGGAACCGACATCAATGGCGATAGCCTTGAGATGACCGAAGGCATCCCGCACGAAATCCACAGCCGCAGCTTCACCGCACAAAACCTTGCACGCAGACCCGGAAAGTATCAGTGCCACCGCGTCGAACATCACTGATGGTGAGCCTGCGAGCTGGCCGTCTGCGGCCAGTTTTGTGTTGTCGGCCAGCATGACCCCTCCTACGCGTGGTGCGAGGATCTTCACCTGCGCACCGGCGGCAATGGCTGCTTTTTTCAGTTTTGCAACCGTCGCGCCGTCCGAACCATCTGCCACCAGAATGGCAATGACTCGACCGGATAATGTGTGCTTCGCCTTGCCGATAAGGCCCAATGACCGAGACGGCGGCAGCGACAGCACCGGCATGAATGCCTTGGGTGCTTCGGGCAGTTCATCGAACCCAAGACCAACGCTGACGCGCTGCGCGAGATTCTCATCGATGAGCCGCAAGTGTCCCACCATGGCCTGCTTCACATGCAGATGTGCAACCTTCGACAATTCGAACACCAGCGCAGATGCGAGGTGAGCCTGTTCAGGTGGACTCTGGCTGATCCAGAACTGGCGGGCCTGGCTATAGTGATCAGCAAAGCTCTCGTCACGGGTGCGGCTGCGCGTTCCTCCTTCGTTGAGTATGGCGCTCGAAAAGCCGCTGGTCTGATCCCCACGCGGCGCACCGGGCGAGAGGGTCTGAGGCTCGTAGGCCACTCGACCTGTAGATTGCGCCATCTGCATGTGACCATCGCGCTGCTGATGAGCGAAAGGGCACTTGGGTGCATTGATGGGCAGCTGAGCGAAGTTCGCCGAGCCCAGGCGCGAGAGCTGCGTGTCGAGGTACGAAAACAGCCGACCCTGCAGCAGCGGGTCATTTGAAAAGTCGATTCCCGGTACGAGATGCGAGGGACAGAACGCAACCTGTTCTGTTGCTGCAAAAAAATTGTCCGGCCAGCGGTCAAGCACCAGGCGGCCGATCACCTCCAGCGGAACCAGCTCTTCAGGAATCAACTTAGTCGCGTCGAGGTGATTGAACGGAAAATCCGCCGCTTCGGCCTCCGAGAAGAGCTGTACAGCAAACTCCCACTCAGCCACTCCGCCTGCGTCGAGCGCTTCGAAGAGTTCACGACGATGGAAATCAGGGTCGGCTCCAGCGATCTTGACGGCTTCGTCCCACAGGGTGGACTGCAAACCAAGTTTGGGCCGCCAATGGAACTTCACGAAGCTCGATTCGCCAGCAGCGTTGATGAACCGGAAGCTGTGCACACCGAAACCTTCGATCATGCGCAATGAACGCGGTAGCGTCCGATCCGACATGATCCACATCACCATGTGCATGGCTTCAGGCGTCAGCGAAATGAAGTCCCAGAACGTGTCGTGCGCCGTCGCTGCCTGCGGGAATCCCCGATCGGGTTCCATCTTCACAGCGTGAATCAGGTCCGGGAACTTGATCGCGTCCTGAATGAAAAACACCGGCACGTTATTGCCAACGATGTCCCAGTTACCTTGCGACGTGTAGAACTTGATGGCGAACCCGCGTACGTCGCGCGGTGTATCGGACGAGCCCGAACCACCAGCCACCGTGGAGATACGCGCGAAGACGGGGGTTTTTACGCCGACTTCCGTCAATACTTTCGCAGTGGTAAACGCTTGCAGAGAACGCGTGAGCTCGAAAAATCCATGAGCGCCGGAACCACGTGCGTGCACGACACGCTCGGGAATGCGCTCGTGGTCGAAGTGAGTGATCTTCTCGCGCAGGATGAAATCTTCCAGCAGTGTCGGGCCCAGAGAATGCGCGCGCAGAGAGTTTTGATTGTCTCCCACCACCACGCCCTGCTGGGTCGTCAGCGGTAGGTGATCGTGGTTGGCCTGTTGGTGCAATTCACCACCCATGCCCAAATTGGCATCGTGTTCAGATTGTTTGGTCATGTGTTTTCCTGCTTGCTGGCTTTGACAGTTACGCCAGATTAATCTCGAGATGTCGTTGCGTCCTACGGCGTCGCCATGCCGCACCCCCAAGCCCGTGCAAAGCACGGGTTCCGTGAGGCGCGTCAATCTGGCGAGAATTCCTGCGTCTGAGCGATCGGGCATCGTGGCGCTCAGATCACACGGGAAGGCGCCCCAACACTAAATTGCAGGCGCGCCCAAGCGTCATGAATGGCTTACCTACAAGACATTCTGGACCGCATAAGGTTTTGTACCGTAGTAAGCGTGAATGCCTTTTTCCCACGTCGGATCGGCCATGTCCGGCCAATCGTCCTTGTCGAATCCAGGCGCGGTCTCGAGCTTGTCCTTTGCAACATCCAATGTGAATCGTTTGTGCTCAGTATCGAGAGTCAACGCATCCCACGGCACTGCAAACAGCTTTTCGCCAATGCCGAGAAAGCCGCCGAACGACAGCACCGCATAGCCGATCCGGCCCGATCGCATGTCGAGCATGATCTCCTTGATGTCACCTAGGTCTTCGGATTTTTTGTTGTATACATCGTTACCGACGAGAGTGTCGGCGCCCATCAGCTGCGGTCCGGGGCCCTGATCCGTACTTGATTTGTTCGATTTTCCACTCGATCTATACATACCAAACGTGTCGCGTTCTTCGTAATTCATATCCTTCTCCGGCGCTACTAATGTGACTAGTTAGATTCGACGACTGATGACAGACGTGTCATCACAATCTGTGCTCGTCTCCAAACCCGGTCTGTGCGGAATCAAACGAAGCTGATGATTCAGATCCAAGATCGGTTCACTTGACCCAATGGAAATATCGCCGGGTCGACCGCAACTCAGGCAGACACCGTACGCTTGACGCTGTCGTTGTTTTTCAGGGTCCTGAAGTCCACAGCTTCGCTTTGTGTGATAAACGACAGACCAATTCAGATAACACCAGCAATGTTGCAGTTCAAAACTGGCAAAACTGGAAGGAACAGATAATGACCATCAAGTCATTTGTGGTAATGGACGCAGTCGTCGCAGGACAGAATGGTCAAGCCGGTGGCGCGAATGTCGGTACGTCTGACGCAGGTCCTAGTGCTGTAGCCTGGGGAGCGATACTGGCAGGTGCTGCAGCTGCAGCGGCAATGTCTCTTATCCTGTTGATACTTGGCACAGGATTGGGCCTTGCATCCGTTTCACCCTGGGCGCAGGCGAGCGTGAGCGCCGCAACTTTTGGTGTGTCGACGATTCTGTGGATCACCTTCATCCAACTCACCGCATCCGGCATGGGCGGTTACCTCGCTGGCAGGCTTCGCACCCGTTGGATTTCAGTGCAGCGCGATGAAGTGTATTTCCGCGACACGGCCCACGGATTTCTGGCCTGGGCCATCGCCTCGCTGGCGACTGCTGCGCTGCTGAGTTCCATGATCGCTTCGATAGTCGGAACCGGCACTCAAATAAGCGCCCCGATGGTTGCAGCGGCTACAGACGTCGCAGCGGGGCCAACGAATGCTGCGTTAAATGGGTCATCGAGTTTTCCAGCCGTGGCATCCGGGGCAACCTACTTCGTGGACACCCTGTTCCGACAATCTCCAGGCGACGCTGAGCAAACAGCCAACGATTCGTCCACATCGCCCACTGCGGAAGTGCTTGGGATATTCGCCAACAACGCAGGAAACGTTCGGCTACCAGATGACGATTTGCGTTATCTAGGACAGTTGGTTGCAGCGAGAACCGGGTTGACAGAAAAAGAGGCAACGCAGCGAGTGCTCGCCACCTATGAGCGGATGCAGGAACAGACGCGCTCCCTTGCGACCAGCGCCAACGAAGCCGCTGACGCTACCCGAAAGGCTTCAAGCTATGCGGCACTCTGGCTCTTCATCTCACTACTTGCTGGAGCGTTCGTGGCGAGTTTCGCCGCAACACTCGGCGGCAGACAACGCGACCTGTAACCCAACCATCCACTACCTAAACCACTACCCATTCCGGACCCAAACCAGGACCCAAACCAGGACCTAACCATGCGATCAATACTCTTGTTTTTCCTCGGCATTCCAATCCCGATCATCATCCTGATTGCGATTTTCACTTGATGAATACTCGAAGACTCCCCACCCTAAAAAGGATCCTAAAATGAACCCGAAAAGTAATTCGACCCAGAAGCCAGACGATGCAACGAAAGGCAAGGACGCCACGGTGATGCTCCGCGCCGACCATAAACTCGTCGATACACTGTTCACTGAATACGCTGCCTCGAAATCGAACGCGAAGAAAAAAGGGATCGTCCAGCAAATCTGTTCCGAGTTATCGGTTCACGCACAGGTAGAAGAAGAGATCTTTTATCCAGCCGTAAAAAAAGCCATGCATGACCATGAGCTGGTGCCGGAGGCGACAGTCGAACATGCCACACTGAAGTCGCTGATATCGGAGGTTGAAGGCGTTGAGCCTGACGGCGAAATGTTCGATGCCAAAATCAAGGTCCTGAGCGAATACGTGAAACATCACGTCAAGGAAGAGCAGAATGAAATCTTCCCGAAAGCAAAGGCCACCGATCTCGACATGAAAGCGCTCGGCGCCAGAATCGCCTCTCGCAAGGAAGAGCTTGTTGCAGAACGCAAAGAGGGTTCCAGTCAACAGATGACATGAGCCAGACATGCGTCATTGAAACCGTGTCCAGCATGTGAGCCTGAGTATCCCCGGTTGATCTCAATGGCACCTAGTTAGAGTCTTAGCGTGTCGGTTTGCAGCCCATGTCGGTAAGCGATTGAATTTTTTTAAGCAGTCTGAATAACACCATGGACCTGGGGTAGCTACCTGCTGAGCACGATGTGTTGGCCCGCCGTGATGCTGCATGAAGATGGCAGTGCGCATGGATCAGTGACGGCCAATGGCAGGATCTGATCGTGACGATGGATGACGCGAGCAACGAGCACTACACGATGGACCTCATTGATCAGCAAGGCACGATATCCAGTATGCAGGGCGTTAAGACGATGATCAGGATCCAGGGAGTGTTCCGCAATCTTCATGCACACCGCAGCAGCCACTCCTGGACACACCTGAAGCGGGTGGCAAGCCGATCGTAGCGAAACCACGTAGGGTGCCGGGCAGGATGAGCGTCGGATCTGACGTAAACGTCTGTTGCAATCCGTACAGCGGATAGCGCGGAAGTCGGTTGGCCCTATGCTGCATAGCGAGTCGGATACACCCCCAACAACAGTCACTGAACCCGTTCAATCGGCCACTGTGCGTGAACGCTTTGCGGGCTACCGACAATACAGTCCGTACAGCAACTGGATTACGGCGGCCACTTCCTTTCCGGCCAGCGAGTAATAAACGGTCTGCGCCTCGCGTCGGGAATCGACTACGCCTTCGTACCGCATCCGCGCCAGATGTTGCGAAAGTGGTGACTGGTTGATGGCGAGACGTTCGCTGAGTTCGCCAACGGAGCACTCTCCCTGGCTGAGTTCGCAGAGGATCATCAGGCGCTGAGGGTGCCCGAGCAGTTTCATCAGCTCGCTTGCTCGCAACGCATTCTCCTGCATCCGTGCAGCATCCATCTTTACCTTCGCCATTCGTACCACTCTCCGGTATAGATCCGGCGTTCATTCATCAGATTCACATTCCTATTGTTGCGGATGTTGCGGAAATCTTTTGCATTTAAGAAAATTATAATATACAAATCTAACCAGAATCGTACTGCAACCTACCGGGGGGCCGCGTATGAGTCAACGACTCGTTGATGAAGAACTCGCTGTGTTCGCAAAGTCCGGTGGACGAACGTCCCAGCCGGCTCGCCGCAACTTCCTGAAGGGAGGGCTCACCGTCGCTGGCGCGCTGCTGGCCGCTGGACCCCGTGCAGATGACTCTGCTTTGCCACCAAACGTCCCACCATGGACGCGTAGCCTCGGCCCCGGCGTTGGTGTCAATCCCTACGGCGCTCCGTCGCGGTACGAAGCACACGTGCAGCGCCGTAGTGTTGAATGGTTGACCGCTGATCGCATCGCCAGTATCAGCTTCACGCCGCTCGCCGACCTCAAGGGCATCATCACGCCGAGCGGCGTCGTGTTTGAGCGTTACCACGCAGGTGTTCCAGATATCGATCCCGGGCTGCATCGGCTCATGATCCATGGTCTGGTCGACCGCCCGTTGATCCTGACGATGGATGACCTGCTTCACTTCCCGTCCATCTCTGTCATCCGGTTTATTGAGTGTCCCGCCAACGGTGGCATGGAGTGGCGCGGCGCACAGATGGATCGGCTGCAGTTCACGCATGGCATGTTGGCATGCTGCGAATGGACCGGCGTGCTGCTGTCGACGCTGCTGGAAGAAGTGGGCCTGCAGAAAGACGCTGCGTGGATACTCGCCGAAGGCGCAGACGGGGCGCACATGAGCCGCAGCATTCCACTCGACAAGGCACTCGACGACGCGCTGGTTGTGTATGCGCAGAACGGCGAGATGTTGCGCCCGGAGCAGGGCTATCCGGTACGACTGATCAATCCTGGCTGGGAAGGCAATACCTGTGTGAAGTGGCTGCGGCGGCTCGAGGTAGGCGACAAGCCCTGGCATCACCGCGAGGAAACATCGAAGTACACCGACCTGATGGCTGATGGCACCTCCCGCGAATTCACTTTCGTGCAGGAATGCAATTCGGTGGTGACCAAGCCGTCCCCGGAGAAACCCTTTCGCACGAAGGGCAGGTACATGATCGAAGGCCTGGCATGGTCCGGCCACGGGCGCATACGCCACGTGGACGTATCGGTCGATGGCGGCGTCAACTGGCGAACTGCTCGATTCACCAGCGACGTTTTGCCGAAAGCCCTCACCCGGTTCGAACTCGAATGGGACTGGAATGGCAGCCCTGCGCTGGTCCAGAGTCGCGCTGTCGACGAGACCGGCTACGTGCAGCCGACCTACGAACAGTTGCGCGCGGTGCGTGGCACGAACTCCATCTATCACAAGAACGCCATACACACGTGGAAACTGTCACCGGACGGAACCGTCAACAATGTGCAGATTTCCTGAACTCAGCGCAATTGCGCTGCTCGTTGTCGTGTGCGCATTTGTTGTGCTTCCGGCAGATGCGGCCGGGAGTTCTGATGGCGTTGGCCACTTCGGCCATGGCACTCCGGCAAGTCCCGAGGCGATAGCCGGCTGGGATATTGACGTGCGGCCCGACGGGCTCGGACTGCCGGCGGGCAGCGGTTCGGTGGCGGACGGAGAAACACTGTATGAAGCGCAGTGTGCCGAATGTCATGGTTCCTTCGGCGAAGGGGTCGGGCGTTATCCGGTGCTCGCCGGTGGAATGGATAGCCTGACCCATGAACGTCCCGAACGCACGGTCGGCAGTTTCTGGCCCTATACCAGCACACTCTTCGACTACATCCGCCGCGCGATGCCATATACCCGGCCCGAATCACTTAGTGCCGATGAAACCTACGCCGTCACGGCCTACGTGCTCTACCTGAACGATCTCGCCGATGCTGACTTCGTACTCGACCAGAACACATTGCCTGCCTTGCATCTGCCAAACGAGAAGAACTTCACACCCGATGTCCGGCCAGATGTGCGCAACCGACGTTGTATGCGCAACTGTCGCGATCCGGCCACCATCCACATCCTGTCCGAGGTGGCTGGCATGCAGTCTGACGCAGCGGCGGACACGACGGTGGGGAGCCCTGACACGCATCCAGGCAAAGGTACCTACGATACGTTCTGCGGCATCTGCCACAAGGTTGGTGTGGGTGGTGCACCCATCGTCGGTGACCCTGCGCAGTGGCGCGATCGCATCGCTGCCGGGTTCGATGCGATGCTGGACAAGGCGCTCAACGGCGTGAGTTCACCCGCCGGGGTGATGCCACCCAAAGGCGGGTTCACGCAACTCACCGATGAACAGGTGGCTGACGCCCTGCGCTACATGGTCGGGGAGTCCCGATGAGAACTCTGTTTGTACTGCTCCTGTCAGTGGCATCGTGGCCCGCTCTCGCCGCTGACGGCGAAGCGCTGGCGCGCGGCAAGGCCATCGCCATCGACCGAAACAAAGGCAACTGCCTGTCGTGCCACATGATGGACGATGGCGAGCTGCCGGGTAATTCTGCGCCGCCTCTGCTGCAGATGCGGGCAAGGTTCCCCGATCGTGCAGTTCTGCAGGCCCAGATCTGGGACGCGACGGTGCGCAACCCAGAGACCGTCATGCCGCCTTACGGGCGTCACCGTGTGCTGACCGAAGAGGAGATCGACCTTGTGGTCGACTACGTCCATTCACTTTAAAGGAGGCTCAAGATGGCCTTGAACCGAAGACAATGGATGCGCGCAGCAGCCTTGCTTGGCGCAGCCGGCGTGTTCCTGTCCACATCATTGCGGGCGCTGGCCGTTTCGCGTCCAGCGTTCGAAGCGACCGGAGTCGATGACGGGATTGCAAAGCTTTTTGGCGACAAACCTGTCGAAGAGAGTGACCGTATCAGTTTCCAGATTCCCGATATCGCCGAGAACGGCGCCGTGGTCCCTGTCACCGTCACCTCTGACCTGGAAGGCGTCACCACCATCAGCATCGTCGTCGACAGGAATCCGAACCCTGTGGTCGCGCGCTTTATAATCGGGCCCGACGCGATGGCAGATGTCTCGGCACGCATCAAGATGGGCGAAAGTTCCCGTGTGCGTGCCTTTGTTGAAACTGCCGACCGGGTTTATTCAACCGGCCGGGAAGTGAAAGTCACCATCGGCGGCTGCGGAGGCTGATATGGCGGGAGAGGTCAAGATTCGTGGCAGGATTGTGGCCAGTGTGGCGGAACTCAAGGCGCTCATACCACATGACATGGAAACCGGCACCCGGCGCGAGGCATCTGGCGCACTCGTACCAGCCCACTACATCCAGACGGTGACGTGCCTGCGCAACGGCACCCAGGTGCTGCAGGCCGAGTGGGGTCCTGCGGTGTCCAAGAATCCATTCTTCGCGTTCAGCGTGCGCAATGCGAAGCCAGGCGATGTCATACGCATCGAGTGGGTCGACAACCAGAACGGGACGGGCTCCGGCGAGCTCGTGCTGCAGTAAATGCGTGCGCTAATTTGTTGCGCGCTCGCGCTGTTTGCCAGCAGCGTCCAGGCAGGTCCTGAAGAAGACCGCCTGGCCCTGCGCAAGTTCTACGAAGTCCGCTTTCCCGGTGTGCCTGTCGAGGCGCACAAAGACGGTGTCTATGCCATCGACCAAAGTGCACGGGCGCAGTGGCGCGAGATCGAGGAGTTCCCTCCTTACGAAATCGCCGTCGACGCCGGTGAATCGATATTCGCCGAACCCTTCCCCGACGGTACCGGGTTCGCAGACTGCTTCGGGGACGGTGCGGTGAAGGCGCGGTATCCGCGCTTCGATGAAGCGCGGGCAACCGTTGTGACGCTGGAGATGGACATCAACGCGTGCCGGACTGCTCATGGGGCGAAGGCCTGGGCGAATGATGCGCCAGAGCTCACCAATCTGGTGTCCTACGTGGCGTTTCTGTCACGCGATCAAACCATCGCGGTGGAAACCCCCGCGACGCCCGCCGCGTTGGCGGCGTACGAAGCTGGCAAGCAGTTCTTCACCGCGCGGCGTGGCCAGCTCAATTTCGCGTGTACGAGCTGCCATGTTCAACTGGCGGGCAACCTGCTGCGCGCCGAACGTCTCAGCGCCAGCGTCGGTCACGTCACCCACTGGCCGGTCTACCGGTTCAAGTGGGAAGAAATGGGCGGCCTTCATCTGCGTTTCCAGGAATGTAACAGCCAGGTCGGAGCCGAGCCCTTCGAACTGCAGAGTGAGCCGTACCGCAACCTGGAATATTTCCTGAGCTATATGGCCAACGGCCTCCCTCTCAACGGCCCTGCGACAAGGAAATGATCATGCGGCTCTCTTTTCGTGCGCTTGGCCTCGCTTCGCTGCTGCTCGCCGGGTGCGCCGCGGATCCGGCTGCGTCGGCGCGTCTGGCAGTCGATAAGGCATCGGCGATGTACGTTCAATCCGTGGAGGCGGGTTATCCATGGCGGGACAGTAAGCGCCGGCTGGCCGCAGCCGAGACGGCGCTCGCAGCCGGCGACTACGTCGCCGCGCAGGCCGAAGCGGAGGTTGCGGCTGCGCTGGCACAGACCTCGCTCGATCAAGCCGCTGCAGAAGCCGATGCTTCGAAGACCCGATTTCCATTCGCGCCATGAACCGGCGTGAGTTCGTCGACCTTCTGCTCAAAGCAGGCGTGACCGCAGGACTAGCGGGTTGTGGAAGCCTTGGCTCGGCGACACGTTCACAGCTCTACGAACCAGGCGCGTGGGGCGATGCCCGGTTGCTGCATATCACGGATACGCACGCCCAACTGCTGCCAATCCACTTTCGCGAACCGAACGTCAACATCGGCATCGGCGCAGCCGCCGGCCGCTGGCCGCACCTCGTCGGCCGCAACGTACTGACAAGGCTGTCCACCAACGATCCGCGGCAGCAGCACGCACTGACCTTTCTGGACTTTACCGAAGCGGCCCAGCGATTCGGCAAAGTGGGAGGTTTCGCCCATCTGAAGACACTCATCGATCAGCTACGTACGGAGGCCGGAGGGCGAGCGCTGCTGCTCGATGGCGGTGATACGTGGCAGGGTTCGGGTACGGCGCTCTGGACGCGCGGTCGGGATATGGTGGATGCCTGCAATCTACTCGGCGTGGAGGTGATGACCGGTCACTGGGAATTCACCTACCCGGATTCGGAAATGTCCACGAATGCAGAACGTTTCAACGGGGACTTCATCGCCCAGAATGTGCGGGCGACGGAAGATGCGCTTTTTGAAGGTATCAACGTTTTTGATGAAAACTCCGGGCACGTCTTTCCGCCGTACGTGATGAAAACCGTCGGCGGGCATCGTCTGGCCATCATCGGCCAGGCCTTTCCCTATACACCCATCGCCAATCCGCAGCGTTTCATCCCGAACTGGACATTCGGCATCCGAGAAGCGGAGCTGCAGGAACTGGTCGACTGGGTTCGTGTCAACGAGAAGGCGGAGGGAATCGTGCTGCTGTCTCACAATGGCATGGACGTGGACCTGAAACTCGCCGGACGCGTCCGAGGAATCGATTTCATTCTCGGCGGGCATACCCACGACGGTGTTCCGGAACCGGTTGTGGTCGACAATCCGGGCGGCCGGACCATTGTCACGAATGCTGGCTCCAACGGAAAATTCGTGGGTGTACTGGATATCGCATTCAGGCAGGGCCGCGTCAGCGACTACCGGTACCGGCTGTTGCCGGTCTTCGCCAATCTGCTGACCGCAGATGCTTCCATGCTGGCACTCATCGACACCGTTCGTATGCCATTCCTCGAACAGCTCAAAGAACCGCTGGCAGTCACCGAAACTCTGCTGTACAGGCGCGGCAATTTCAGCGGCACGTTCGACCAGGTGATCTGCGACGCTCTGCGGGAGCAGCTGGACGCACAGATCAGCCTTTCTCCGGGTTTTCGTTGGGGAACCACCGTGCTGCCCGGTGAGACGGTCACCATGGAACGTGTCCTTGATCAAACTGCCATGACCTACCCGGAAACCTACGTGCGCGAAATGTCGGGTTCAGAACTCCACTTCATCCTTGAAAGTGTGTGTGACAACCTGTTCAACGCTGATCCTTATCTGCAGCAGGGTGGCGACATGGTTCGCACCGGTGGACTGCACTTCCGTTGCAACCCCCGGAATGCCATGGGTGAGCGGATCGACGGGTTGACGCTCGGTGATGGTGCGCCGCTTGATCCGGCGCGAATGTACAAGGTTGCCGGCTGGGCCACTGTCGGTGCACCGTCGTCCGGCCCGCCGGTCTGGGATGTAGTGGCCAGACATCTGCGCGATCGCAAGGTGATTCACATGGACCGGTTCGAGCAGCCGGAATTGACGGGGATGTCTGACAACGCCGGATTCGAAGAATTCACACCCTGAAGGAGACACGATGAACAGACTTTCCCTGGTAGCATCGACGCTGCTCGCATTGTTGCCGCTCTGGAGCGTCGCCGCCTGGGGTGACGCGGTGCTCAACGAAGGCAAGCCGTTCGCTGACACCCACATCATTCTCCAGGTCAGCCAAGCCGATCCCGCGCGACACGGCCAGACCCTCGAAATAGCCAACAATCTCGGCAAGCACTATGGCAGCTCCGACATGGTGAACGTAGAGGTCATTGCCTTTGGTGGCGGCGTACCGATGTTGTTCGAAGGATCGCCGCTCCGCGAGCGCGTCAATAGCCTGATGGCGCAGGGTGTCCGCTTCTATGTCTGTAACAATACGCTGGACAGCATCGAACGACGTGAAGGTACGCGCCCGAGAGTGCTGCAGGGTGTTGGAACCGTACCGTCTGGCGTTGCGTTCATGGTGGACGAAATCAAACGCGGTTACATACCCGTCCAGCCGTGACGACCGCGGCCGCGCGCGTCAGACGTAACGATCCTTCAGGCCGAAAAACGCGAGCGCCAACAGCGCCACACTCATGGGAATGGCGACGTACAGCCCCTCGATTCCCAGCACGTCCTCCAATGTCACCTTGCCGAAATTGGCTGTCGCCAGCAATCCACTCAGCGCCGGATAGACAAGGGAAAAAAGAAACGCG
>JAYSTS010000026.1:0-3489 GCA_043719475.1 Gammaproteobacteria bacterium
AACAATAATCGGTAACGCTGCAGGCGCACAACGCACACGTCGCCGCAACGATTCATCCTGTGCCGATTTTCGACATGGGCCGTTACAAAAATCGCGATCTGGAGACCGCTCCCACAGACATTGGGTATCGTGACTTTGTGGTCTCTTGTGGGAGACATTGGGTATCGCGACTTTGTGGTTTCTTGTGGGAGATATTGGGTATCGCGACTTTACGGTCTCTTGTGGGAGCGGTCTCCAGACCGCGATTGTTGGGATCATCGAAGATCGCGATCAGGAGATCGCTCCCACAAAGTCACGGAACCAACGGTTCGCGATCAGAAGATCGCTCCCACACCACGTTTTTTATTCGACGTCCCACTACTGAATCTGCCAACTTCATCGGTTGTGACCTTACGGTTTGATTTCTGCAGCAATCCCGACCTTCCCTCCAGTCAATCGTTCCGAAGCTCTTAAATACCCCTGCGCAGCATTTTCGGGTTCGCAGCGTCCATTACGCGCCTCAAACAAACGAAAAATCGGACTCGAATTGACACTCGCCTCGCTCCGCCGCCTTCTGCCGCGCAGACTCCTGTCCGATTTGCGCGGGCTGATCGCGGCATCGGCCAGCACCTGCCAAAGCGTTCCGTTACAATCCCGCGCATTCGATGTCTGAATTACTGACTTGCCCGCCAAACCACTTTTCGAGGTAGAAGCCTTATCCTGCAGCCGCGAGCGAAGGGTGCTGTTTGCAGACCTGTCGTTGCGTCTGGAGGCGGGCGAGTGTGTTGAGCTGCGTGGTCCGAACGGTAGTGGCAAGACCACGCTGATACGCACGCTGGCGGGACTGCTGCCCATGCACGGACAGGTATTGGCGAGTTCGGTGATTGCCTATCTCGGCCACACCAACGGCCTGGCCGGTCCATTGTCGCCACTGGAAAATCTTCGCTGGTATCTGGGTATTAGTGGGCATGCTGTCAATGACGAGCCGATCCATGCAGCACTTCGCCGGCTGCAGATCGGGGGCTTGTTCCGCCAGAGCATCGAGCGGCTCTCGGCCGGGCAGCAGCGTCGGGTTGCCCTGGCGCGTCTATTGATCGGGACCGCGCCGGTCTGGTTGCTGGATGAGCCCTACACCGCGCTCGATGCAAGCGGGATCGCCTGTGTGGATGGACTTTTGCGGGAGCACATGGCGGCTGGTGGCTGCGCGCTGGTAGCAAGTCACAGCCCAGTCACCGTGGCGACCCGCATGGTTGAACTCACCGGTGAGCGCGTTCCCGCATGATGAATCTGCTGACCGGCCAGTTCGCCCGTGAGTTCCTGCTGGTGTCGCGGGTGCGCACCGATGTCCTGAATCCACTGATTTTTCTGCTGCTCGCAGTCACGTTGTTCGCGCTGGCCCTTGAAGGTCGTCCAGAGACCTTGCAAGCCCATGCACCGGCAGTGTTGTGGACACTGGTCCTGCTCACCAACATGCTCGCACTGGACGGCGTGTTTCGTCGCGACTTCGATGATGGAGTACTTGAGCAGCTGTTTCTGCAGGCAGATGCACCCTACGTTGCAATCTTAAGCAAACTGATTGTGCACTGGCTTGTTACAGGCTTTGCCATGGTGGTCTGTGTACCCTTGTTGGGATTGGCGCTTTTTTTACCCGGTGAAGTTCTGCCCGTTCTGATGTTGGCGTTGTTGCTCGGCACTCCGACGATGACCTGTTTAGGCGCGATTGGGGCGGCCCTGACCGTTGGCCTGCGCCGGGGTGGTGCGATCCTTGCGCTATTGGTCCTGCCGCTCCTGATACCGGTGCTCATCTTCGGGGTTAGTGCGGTCAATCGTGTGGTTGCCGGCGATCCACCGCTCGCCGAGCTTTACTGGCTGGCGGCACTGAGTCTCGCCAGTATTACTGCTGCCCCATTTGCGGTCAGCGCAGCGCTGCGCATCAGTCTGGAGCAGTGATTTGAATTTCCTGAAAACACTTTGGCATCGACTGGGCTCACCGCGCTGGTTCTACGGCATGCTCGCCCCCTGGCAATTCGGCTTTGGTCTGGCGGCCATGGTTCTGTTGACGATCGGCACGATCTGGGCGCTGGTCTTCGCCCCGGCGGATTACCAGCAGGGGGAGAGCTTTCGCATCATCTATGTCCACGTACCGGCCGTGATCCTCGCCCAGAGCGCTTACATGATGCTGGGTGCTGCCGGTTTTGTACTCCTCGTCTGGCGAATGAAGATGGCCGATGTGGCGATGGTGGCCATCGTGCCATTTGGCATGGCGATTACAGCCCTCGGCCTCTTTACAGGTGCGGTGTGGGGACGACCAACCTGGGGTACCTGGTGGGTATGGACCGATGCGCGTCTGGTATCGACACTCATCCTGTTGTTCCTCTACTTCGGTCTGTATGCCTTGCGGCAGGCGATCACAAATGCAGAATCTGCCGGGCGTGCCTGTGCGGTGCTGGCGATTGTCGGGTTGATCAACATACCTATCATCAAATATTCGGTTGAGTGGTGGACCACGCTGCACCAGGGCGCAACCTTCTCGGTTACCAAGGTCAGCATGCCGATGCAGATGTGGGCGCCGCTGCTCGTCAACGTCGTGGGAATGTACTGCCTGTTTGGCTGGGTGATTACCCGGCGCATGCGCACGGAAGTGTTGCGGCGAGAGCGCGACACTGCCTGGGTGAGTGAATTGATCGGGAGTCGTTCGTGAATATCGAAGCCGTCATCGAGTGGGCAGCCATGGGTCGACACGGCCTGTATGTCTGGCTGGCCTATGGCAGTTCGCTGGTTGTGCTCACCACGCTGGTACTGGAATCACATTGGTCCGCTGCGCGCTTATGGCAGGATATTGAAGCGGACATCGTTGCCCGCAAGGAGTCTGATCAATCATGAACGCCGTTCGCAAACGTCGCCTGTTTGTGGTGCTCTTTCTTCTGCTTGGCAGTGGTGGCGCGATCGCACTCGTGCTCAAGGGGCTCGGCGAGAACCTGAACATGTTCTACATGCCGGCACAGCTGCAGTCCCGCGAAGCGCCCATTGACCGAAATATCCGGGCGGGCGGTATGGTGCTGGAAAACAGCTGGAAGCGAGATGCGCTGATCAGCCGTTTTGTCCTGACCGATCGAAAGGGTGCCGAGTTCACTGTGGTGTACGAAGGCATACTGCCGGACCTGTTTCGAGAAGGACAAGGTGTCATCGTCGAAGGACAATTGCAGTCAGATGGTCTGTTCCTCGCGCGAGAAGTTCTGGCCAAACACGACGAAAACTACATGCCACCGGAACTGGCAGACATCCATGTCAAAACTCCGGTTGAGTCCCGCATGCCCAAATGATCGTTGTCCGGTCGGGATTGCAGCGGAAATCAAACCATTGGGTCAAAACCAATGAAGTTGGCAGATTCAGTCATGAGACGTCGAGTAAAAGCGGCCAGTGGGAGATCTTGCGATCACGAACCGTTGGTTCCGGGACTTTGTGGGAGCGATCTTGCGATCGCGAACTTCGATGACCCCAACAATCGCG
>JAYSTS010000251.1:0-12789 GCA_043719475.1 Gammaproteobacteria bacterium
CATGGAATGCGGGCGGGATAGAGAAACGGGCGGATGGGGCGCTATTCGGTCTGAAAGTCCTTTCGGCGCGCCTGTCTTTTGTCGTTTATCCCGCCATTACCGCCATCCTTTTGATATTCCATGCCATCGTGACCAGGTTCCACTCCCCTCGCACGGATGGCAACCCACGCAACAGGAACTGCCTGAAGCCCATCACCGACTTGATGATGCCGAACACCGGCTCCACCGTCTGCTTGCGCAGCGCATAGTCGGCTCGACCCGCACGTGTTGCGAGTCGGTGCTGCATCGCCTCAACGCGCGTGGCGCCTGCCGCCAGCGGCGCAGGTTCGCCAAAGCGCTCCTGCCAGCTGACATGATGGCCCTCGCGCCCGGTTGCGATCAGTGGTTCGATCCCGGCGTCGCAACACCGCTCGACATTCGCCTCACTGAAGAAGCCGGTATCAGCCATCAACATCGACGCAGAACCCAATGCTTCGGGCAATGCCTCGAGCTTCGAAAGCATCGGCTCCACCTGCTGCTTGTCGTTGGCGTCCTGAGTGACGTGCGCGATCACCACCAGCAGACTCTCGGTATCAACCAGCGCTTGCGCGTTGTAGCACTGCTCGAAGCCACCGGTCGCTACTTTCATGATGCGCGACTCATCATCCGTGAGGTTCACCTGATCCTGCGGACGTGGTCCCTCGATCGGGGCGACAGGCTCACGCCCGCGCGGCTTCTTGCCGCTCCTGGCGGCCTTCTCGTGACGCGCCGTCATTTTGGCGTCGTACTCGGCTTTCTCCCGTGCGTGACGCACCTTCGCCCGTGCTTCGATCGTGGCCTTCGCCGCTGCAATCGCACCGAGCTGTGCTTCGCGTCGCGCGATCTCCTCTGGCACATTCATACCATCAGGCACATCGGCCCCGTCCGCATGTTCCGCTAACTCGAGCAGTTGCTGGACTTCCTTTCGGAGCTGAACCTCAAGTTTCTCGGCGTGCCCGTGGGAGAGCGCACTGTGACGACTCGCGTTGGCGTGGATCTTGGTGCCATCCAGACTGAGCTTGCCGAACTGGCTCAGCCTATTGGCGTGCGCAATCTGTAACACCTGCACGAACAACGCCTCGAACTGTGTGCCAAAGCGACGTCGAAACGTCGCCAGCGTGTCGTGATCGGGATGGCGGTTGCTGGCGAGATAGCGGAAGGCCACTGAATCGTGAGTGCCCCGCTCGATCTGGCGGCTCGAGAACACCCCCGTGGCGTAGCCATAGATCAGCAAGCTCATCAACGTCGCAGGGTGGTATGCATCGCTGCCGCGCCCCGCATAGGCCCGTTCGATTGCACTCAGGTCAAGGCTCTCGATCACATTGGCGATGTAGCGGGCCAGATGATTCTCTGGCAACCAATCTTGCATAGACGGTGGGAAGAGAAAGTCAGTGTCTCGGTTGATCGGGTGAAATCGCGCCATCACCATCACTCGCTCATTCTCGTTAGCGTTATCTTACCCGCTGTCGGGAAAGCCCGACAGGCTGCTAGACCCCTTACAAGGCTAATGTTATGGACATTATTTGCTCGTTGGTCAGTCTTCCCTTTACTTCAATCCTCCTCTTTGCCTCGCTGAACTTAGCACCTTCAACATCCTCAGCAGAGAGCTTTCTTTGTTTAGCAGAGATTGCTGCAGGCCTGTCGAAAAGAGATGAACGATGGGAGTCAACTACATTCAAGCCGACTGATCGATTCATTGTCAAAAGGGACGAAGTGACAGAGTTTTCATGGGTCGTGAAATCGTGGGACGGGGATGTGATACAGGTCTGTGAAAAAGACTTCAACGAACATGGCTATCTTGAGTGCACAGTTGTTGAGGGTGGGTCGTTTTTCACGATGAACCGTCGGAACTTGCGATTTTTGATTTCGCAACCCCATGGATACGTGAATGAAGAAATCTTGGGGAGGTTGGATCCCGTTGTCCAAGGCGGATCCTGTGCACTGCTCCCAGAGTGAAGACCGCTTCATGTCCGTGGAACCGTTGGAGTACTACGATTCGAACCACAATTGAGGAGCAAATTCTGCGGTCCTCATCGCCGCCGTAACACCTTGGTCACAGCCCACGCAGGTATAGCAATGGTCAACTGGTCATGTTGTCCCCAGCTTTTGCACCCAAGCAGGGGTAAACCCGACCCGACAGGGAAGGACTGGTCCATGTGGAATGCGGGTTTGCAGGACACTTGGCCGGGTTCGAGTTCCGGCCGTTGTGTGCGATGACTTGTCTCGGCTGTCTCACAAAGTCGGTAAGAACAACGAGATACCGGCGTTTTTCGGGTGGTGGTGTGAGACAGAAGTCCCACCGTAAGCGGCTGAATCGCAGGGAGGAAACCTCCCGGAGCGGGTCTGACTGGGGGTCAAGTGGTCAGAGGTTAAAATCCTCTCGTCCCGACCAATTCTGCAGACTGGGAGCGACCGCATAATCTGTGGGAGCAATCTCCTGATCGCCGGATCGCGACTTTGATGACCCCAACAATCGCGGTCAGGAGACCGCCACAAAGCCCGCACCCACAAGGCCCGTCGTTCAGCTGAACTGATATGGCGCCAGACTCGCCTGTGCTTCCGTCCTGAACTTGTGCCACCGGTTGCCGCCGTAATACGCGAGGCTACCGGGTTCGGCATCACCGTGTCCGTTGTAGTAGGACAGACAATCCCGTAGAGGGGCGGTTGCGATATCAGCCTTGCGGCAATGGTCTGCGTAAGCGGCTTCTGATTCTGGCGTGATGTCGACGATGCGTGCGTTGCTGTCGCGCATGGTTTTCAGCAGCCAGATCAGGTAGTCGCTGTGGGCTTCAATGGCATCGGTGAAATTGAAACTGCCACCACCGCCTTGCGGTCCGGCGACAATGAACAGATTGGGAAAACCGTGGCTGTGTAAACCGAGAAATGTCTTGGTGCCCTCCGTCTCCCACTTCTGTTTGAGAGTCTTGCCTTCACGACCGGTGATCATGTTGAAGGTTGAGGTCGCCATCCACTGAAAACCGGTTGCGTAGATCAGGACATCCAGCGGATATTCGATGCCGTTGTGTACAACACCTTGTTCATTGATCTGCGTCACACCGAGCGGCGCGGTATCAACCAGATGTACATGGGGCAGGTTGAATGCAGGCAGAAATTCGTCGTGAAAGGTCGGGCGCTTGCAGCCGTAGGGGTAGTACGGTTTGAGTGCAGCGGCGGTCTTTGGATCTTTGATGATGGCGTCAACACGCGCACGAATCTGCTCCATGATCCGGAAATTGCTGTCCAGTTGTTTCTCGATGAGCTCGTCCATGCTCAGGTTGCGTTCGTATTCCTTGCGCTCCTTGAAGTCACTGACTTTGCCGGCGAGGTAGTCGTCGTTGGCCTGAATGGCCGTGCGACCAGCAGATATTTTGGAGAATCGCGCCCGGCGTGCGCGGGCCCAACCGGGTTCCTGTGCCCAGCTTTGGATCTCTTCGGGCGTGGTAGCGCGCTGATCACGAACATCGATGGATGACGGTGTACGCTGAAACACGTAAAGCTCACCGACTACTTTGGCAAGTTCTGGAATGGCCTGCACGGCGGTTGCACCGGTGCCGATGATCCCGACCCGCTTGCCGGCGAGATCAACGTGATAATTCCAGCGACTGGTATGGAAGGCCTCACCCTTGAACTTGTCCATGCCGGTGATGCGGGCGAGTTTGGGTGTCGTCAGGATTCCGTTCGCGAGCATGACGATACGCGCGCGCATGCGGTCGCCACGATTGGTGATGACGGTCCACCGACCGCTCGATTCATCCCAGCGGGTTTCTTCAACGGTGGTATGAAAGAGACAGTGATCGTAGAAGCCGAACTTCTCGGCCATATTCTGGCAATACTCGAGGATCTCGAAGCCCGAGGCGAATTTCATGCTCGGCACGTAGCCCATCTCTTCGAGCAGCGGCAGATAACTGTACGCTTCAACGTCACAGGCAATACCTGGGTAGCGATTCCAATACCAGGTACCACCGACGTCGCCGCCTTTTTCGCAGAACCGGACGTCGGTGAAGCCTGCATCTCTCAGTCGATACCACAGCAGAAGACCGGCAAAACCGGCGCCGACAATCAGAATTTCGCATTCATCAGTGAGGGCATCGCGCGGAACAGGATCGGCTGAATACACATCATTGAGGTACTTGGCGTAGTCTCCCTCCATCGCCATGTAGTCGGCTGCACCACGACGGGCCTCCTTGAATTCACGGTACCTGGCTTGCTCCATCGCGTTGAACGTCGCGCCTGGTGGCAATTCCGGCAGAGTTTTCAGCGACTCGTCCTTGATGATCGAGTAACCCTTGCCGGTTATGCGATCCGTGGCTTTGGCCGCACGTGTGTTAAAAAGTTTCTGGCCGGTGGTGGCATCGATACGGATCGACATATGGTGCGGACTCGTGAATTGGTCTGAGTGCCGCCAAGCGTACCCGACCGGCAGGCTCGAATCACCTGTGCAGTCTGATCTGCGCAGTCTGATCGGGCTGGCTGCCAATCCGTGTTGTAGGCAAACTTCGAATGGGCCCGGAGGGAGAGAGCACGTGCTCAGGGAGTAGAGGAGGGGAATGAACCGTCGACATTTCATCGGCAGTGCGCTCGCGGCACTGGCAACAACGGGCTGCGCAACGCCTGCTCAGCGGCCGCGGGAGGTGGTGGACCCGCTCAGGACCGACGCCGTTGGTCAGGCATCTCTGGTTGAACGCGGTGAAGTCACTGCCTTGGAGCTGGTAGAGGCTGCGGTTGCGCGCGCCCGTCGATTCAACCCCCAAATCAACGCGATCGTTGGAGAAACGTACGACGCCGCGCTATCGCGCGCGCGTGGTGACAAGCTGCCAAGCGGGCCGCTTCGAGGCGTGCCCTTCGCGATCAAAGATATGGCGGATGTCGCAGGACTTCCAACCAGCAGGGGCAGCCGATGGGCAGCGAACACACTGGCAAAGGTCAATGCACCGCTGGTGGATGCAGACTTGGCCGCCGGTCTCAACATTATCGGCAAGACCAATACGCCGGAGTTCGGGTTGATCGGTACGACGGAGTCGCTCGCGCTCGGCCCGTGTCGGAACCCGTGGAACCTCAACCATTCCTGTGGTGGTTCGAGCGGTGGCGCGGCCGCTGCTGTTGCTGCCGGGATACTCACCGCGGCGCATGCCAGTGATGGTGGTGGCTCCATTCGAATCCCGGCGTCCTGCTGCGGTCTGATTGGACTCAAGCCAAGTCGGGGACGCATGCAGGGTGCTCAGGACGACATCGACGTGCTGCAGTTGGGGGTCAGTTTGTCCATCACGCGCTCCGTACGCGACATGGCCTTGTTCCTCGCGCTGGGCGAAGGCCACGGTGGCCGCTCCGGGTTTGCACCGGTCGGTTTTGTCAGTCCGAATCCGACACGAAAGTTACGCATCGCTTTTTCAACCCGTTCTGCCAAGGGGTCTGACCCGGTCGCAGATGTGATCGCAGCACAACAGGCGACCGCACGTCTTTGTGCGAGTCTTGGGCACGAAGTGATTGAAGCCGCCCCCCAATATGATGGCGGAGTCTGCGCGGCAGAAGGCGGCGGAGCGAGGCGAGTGTCAATTCGAGTCCGATTTTTCGTTCGTTTGAGGCGCGTAGTGGGCGCTACGCAACGAAAACGAACGGAAAATCGGGCCGAAGTGGCGCCGCCGCAGCCTGTCGAGCTTCTGCCGCGCAGACTCCTGGCATTCGAGGATCGTTTTGTCGATCTGTGGGCATCGGGAGCGGCGAAAATTCGCAGCGATGTGCTGGCGACTGGCATACAGGAATCGAGGATCGGAGATGTGCTTGAACCGTGGACACTGTATCTGGCTGAACGGGCGATGGCAGCGCCAGCAGGTACGCTCGAAAGTGTTCGTGAGCACTTCGTGCACGTGCAGGCGGTTGTTAGTCAGTTCATGGCAGGCTTTGATGTTTGGTTGACGCCGGTGCTGTCTGCGCCAGCTCCACGAATTGGTGATCAAGGGCCAATGGTTCCACCACAGGAACTCTATCGAAGGGTGTTTGACTGGGTGGCCTATACACCGCTTGCCAACGCCATTGGTACGCCGGCGATTTCCTTGCCGCTGGGCTTCAGTCGTGATGGTCTGCCCATTGGCAGCATGTTCATGGCGAAGACCGGCGATGAGCAGATACTGCTTGAGCTGGCTTATCAGCTGGAAACCGCGCAACCGTGGTTTGATAAACGACCGGAGGCTTTTGCATGAAACCACGCGCCTATTTCCCGAACCAGAGTCAACCTGTCTGGTTTGCCGTGTCTGCGGACGATCTGTTGTTGCACTTCACGGCAGATCAACTTAACGCCAAACAACGCGTAGACGACAAGGAAAACAAGGACCTGATTGCGATGCTGCAGGTCGGCACGCTGTTTCTCGGCAAGCCAGATGATCGAACCTCGTTGTATGAGGCTTTCAGCAGTGAGCCGTGGCGTTCGTATCTTGGTCGTTACCACAAGAACTTTCTCGCCATGGGGTTAACGCCGATCGCGCTCCCGGATGTCCACTACTTCCCGAGAGAAGACTTTTACCGAGGCGTCATTGATGCCCGGCCTGATGAACTGGTCACCGTTTATCTGGTGTCAGGCTCCAACCAGCAACTGCACGACAGTGAAGAAGTGCTGGAAGTCAGCAGGCGCGTCAATTCAAAGATGTACCTCGCAAGCCACGCTGCGCAGTGGTCCATTCCGGTTCCTGAAACTTTCGTGACGACCAAGCTGGCCTTGAGCAACACAAAGACACGGCAAGGCGCGGAGGAATTTTTCCAGCGCTTCGGTCCACAGGTCATGCTGAAAGTGATGGGGCTGGCTGGGTCCAGAAACGTGACAGTGGTCAATAGCCTTGAAGAGGCGATTGCCTGGGTTGCCGACCTTCGAGATGAAGAGCCCGTGTTGCTGCAGCGCAAGCTTGTTTTCGACGACTGGGCAGAAATGACCGTGGATCTCTTTGTCAGCGATGGCGATATCCACATCGACAACATCCGGAAGATTCTCTTCGCCAATGGGTTGTGGGTAGGGAACTACATCCGCGCGACCCAGAAGCTGGGGCCGGCACAGCGGGCGGCGCTGCTGCGTGTGGGTGAGTTTGTTCGCAGTGAGGGATACACCGCACCTGAAGGGCTTAATTGCGGTCTTGATTTTTTTGTCCCGAAAAGTGGCGCTGATACGGTTATCGTCACCGAGATCAATGCACGCTTTACCGGTGGGCTCATGCCGGCGGAAGTTGTTCGCCGCCTGAACTTAAGTGAACGCGATACGGTAGTGTGTTTTGCAACCGTCGGCCGCGATAGATTTGATGACTATCTGGCGTTCAACGAGCGTTATCTGTTCGGTAATCGTTTTGCTGCGTTTGCCACCTTGCCACTAGGCTTCAGTCCGTTCACAACAATGATCGATGGCCGTGAAGTTATCTTTGTCTGGCAGATGATCTGGGGCGATTTCGATGCTGCGGTGGCTGCCAAGAATCATGAACTGGGAGCCGCAGAATTGGCTGTTCTCGACCTTATCGATCTGGAGTCCGTACGATGAACAACGCAGCACAATGGCTGGATTTGACCGGCAAGGTCGCCCATGTCACGGGTGGAGCGCGTGGTATCGGTGCCGGAATTTGTCGAGCGCTCGCCATGGCCGGTGCGAAAGTCATGGTGAGTGACCTGAAACTCGCTGACGCGCAGATTATCGCCACAGAAGTCGGTGGTGAAGCCATGGCGCTCGACGTGGCAGATCGAGAGGCTGTTGACGACGCCATGCAGGAAACCAGGCGACGCCTCGGTGCGCTCGATATTCTGGTCAACAATGCCGGGGTCTATACCGGCTATGGCGGTCCGGTGCGGGATATCACCGATGCCATGTGGCGCACTTTGTGGTCCGTCAATGTCGATGGTGTTTTTTACTGCTGTCGTGCTGCAGCATCGATCATGATCGAACAGGGCAAGGGTGGCAGGATCATCAATGTCTCATCCACTCAGGCCGTCAGCCCTGGTGTTGGTGTGACGTACGATGGTTCCAAGGCTGCTGTGGCGCAGATTACCAGGGCGCTGGCGCTGGAACTCGCGCAGCACGGCATCAACGTGAATGCGCTGGCGCCTGGGCCGACCTGGGTGCGTGAGGGCGCACCACCGAAAATGAGTGGTCAACCGCCGAACCGCACAGGCGATCCGTTGGGGGACACGGTTGCGGATAGAATCGCGCGATTGCCCATCGGTCATTGGGGCGATCCGATGGATCAAGGCAAGGCCGTGGTTTTCCTGGCTTCGTCGATGAGTGATTTTGTGACGGGGATATATCTACCCGTTGATGGCGGCTGGTTGACGTTGTAGGGACGGTTTCTTTGTGAGAAGGGTCTCTTTCTTTGTGGGGCGGATCTCTTTGTGGGAGCGGTCTCCCGACCGCGATCCGGAATAAGTTTCGGGCTCGGGAGAGCCCTCCTACAAGAGGTTAGCCATTGCTGAAGGGTCTTAGGCGACCTTTGCGCCTGCGGCCATCGCCTCCATCTCCGCGATCCGCGGATCATTCGGGTACAACCACTCATCGTCAATGACCTGGCCGACACGCAGCTCCGCTGGAATATTGTCGAAGCCGATTACACGGTCCGCCCACTGGTTCCAGTGGTAGATTCGTGCTTCCTGATACGACAGCGGTACGCCTTTGAAACCGTAGGATTCCATGGACTTCTGGATCCACGCACCAAATTCGGTGTCTTCCCGCAGCACGGCGTTCAGCCGTTCGCCGTTGTTTTCAGTCCAGTGATCGGGAGCTGGGGCATCGCCCCAGTCCACGCACATGGTCCACGTCTCCAGCCGGCACTTGTTGATGCCATTCGGCCAGAAGATCAATGGCGGAACGCCTCGCGCACTGAGCGGTGATACCCAGTTCGGGAACACCCCATACGACTGGGTGCAGGTGCGGCCGATTTCACCAACGGTTTCGATCTGTGGCAGCGTGCTCGGCGGGGCGTAGGAGCGTGTCGATCCGGGCGGCTGCGGTGCGATCATGCGGCCATGACCGTTCGGGTACAGCGTGTTTACGTTGCGGCGATCATCGAGAATCGGGCCGACAGTCGTGGGGTGAATGCTACGTACGTGGTAGACCTCGGTATTGGCCTCCATCGCTACCTTCCAGTTGCAGTTCAGATCAAAGATGTGACGTGCTGCGAGTCGCACCTTGTCGAACTGGAATTCCTTCCATTCTTCGGCGATGGGGCCGAGCCACTCCAGCAGTGTGGGTGCCTGGTCATCGAAATTCACGAAGATGAGATTACCAAATCGCTCACATCGAATGCCGATCAGGCTGCGGCAGGAGAAGTCGAGACCTCGATAGTCTTCCGGGTCTCGCACTGCCAGCAGGTTGCCATCTAGACTGTAGGTCCAGCCGTGGTACTTGCAGACCAGTCGTGGGCGTTGGCCGCTTTGTTCGGTGACGATCGGCGCACCGCGGTGCCGACAGGTGTTGTAGAAGGCGTTGATTCGCCCGTCGCCAGCGTTCACCAGGACAACCGGTTGTCCGGCGCGCTCCCAAAGTTGATAGCTGCCCTTGTTGGGCAATTCGTCGATGTGGCCGGCTAACAACCAGGTCTTGCGCCAGATGTGTTTCTGCTCGAGATCGTAGAAACGCTGATCGGTGTATCGCCCGGCCGGAATATCTGGCAAGACGGGGAAGGCTCGAGGAGGCTCTTTGCGTGCCGCTTCATACTCCATCAAAGCGCGAAGCTGTATGACCTGGTCGGCGCTGAACATGGTGGTCTCCTCTAAGTATTCCTGCCGGCTGTTATTTTCAAGGTATTTTTTCAGTTGGCGCCTTGTCGCAACAAGTCATGAATCGCATCGCCGTTTTCGTAACGAGCTAGTAGACGCGCCGGATCGAACTGCGTTCCGATCGGATTTTTCGCAAAACTCTCGGAACGAAAATAATCCTGCAGTTCTGCCTTCGTCGCAAAATTCTCGATCTGGAATTCTACCCGGTTGCCATCCGGATCTGCGTAGTACAGCGAGGTCGTCATCCCGTGATTGATGGGCCAAACCGTTTCGATCCCGGCAGATTTCAGTCGTTTGTAGGTCGACAGCAGATCTGCGAGTGAATTCAGGGTATAGGCCACGTGGTCCAGACCGGGCGCTCCTTTGGGTCCGGCAGCCACCGGAGTTTTTGCCAGCGCCAGTCGATGATGTTCGTCGTCGTAAGTCATGAATACGATCATGTCGTTGCCGAAGACGGTTTTCATGCCGAGGACGGTTTCGTACCACTTGACTGATGCAGCCAGATCGCTGACGCGCAATACGAAGTGGGCGAACTTGGCGGGTTGTACGGGGTCGGTGGGGACTTGGCGGGTCATGTTCAATGCTCGGCTAAGTTGGAGTTGATTGGGGGTTCATGTTGGGGTGTTTTGTAGGGATCGGGTTCGCGGTCAGGAGACCGCTCCCACAAAGAGGTTGATTCCATCTCCCACAAAGAGGTTGATTCCATCTCCAGCAAAGAGGCTGATTCCGCAGCCAACAGCGAGATTGAATTCATCTCTCACGAAGCAATTGCGTTCATCTGGAAGCCCATTCCACTGAGTTGAACAGCCGAAAGGTTTTCGTTTTCACCACGGGTGCAGCACTACCGGGACTTCGCGGATTCCGCGTATGAAGTTTGATGGCACGCGTGTTACCGGCCCGACCACTTCAACATTGCGGAAACGCTTCATGGTCTCTTCCCAGAGCACTCGCAGTTGCAACTCCGCCAGCCGGTTCCCCATGCAGCGGTGAATACCGTAGCCAAATGCAACGTGCTGACGTGCGTTGGGTCGATCGATGATCAGTTTGTCGGCGTTTTCGAATATCGCTTCATCCCGGTTGCCAGAGAGATACCACATGATGACCTTTTCGCCTTTGGCGATCTTCTTCCCGGCCAGGACCGTGTCCTTTATTGCAGTCCTTCGCATGTGAATGACCGACGTCTGCCAGCGCACCATCTCGGCCACCATATTCGGGATGAGATCCGGCCGCTTGCGCAATAGTTCGTATTGATCTGGGCTTTCGTTCAAGGCGACTACGCCGCCACTGATGGTATTGCGTGTCGTGTCGTTGCCACCAACGATGAGCAGCAGAATGTTGCCGAGGAATTCTGTTGGACGGCTCGGCATATCGCGAGTTGATTCCCCACGTGCCAGCATGCTGATGAGATCGTGGCCTGGCTCTTTGCGTGCGGCTCGTTCCTGCCACAGACCGGCAAAAACCTGCATGCACTCGGTGAGTTCCTGCAGGCGATACTCGTTGCTCATCGCGCTGTCGCCCTGGATCTGAGGATTGGCCGTGGTGACGTCGGACCAGTGGACGAGTTTGTGACGGTCCGCATAGGGGAAATCGAACAGGGTGGCGAGCATGCGTGCGGTCAGTTCCACGGACACGTGCTCCACCCAGTTGAACTGCTCGCCGATCGGCAGTTGATCGAGGATATCGACGACACGCTCGCGGATCAGCGGCTCCAGGTTGCGCAGATTTGTTGGGGCCACAGAAGGCGCCACAACCTTGCGTTGATCATCATGTTTCGGCTGATCCATGGCGATGAAGTTGTCGAGTTGCAGGGCGTCGGGTTCGAACTCCTGCTCTGCGATGGTGATGCCGCCGACCTCGGATGAGTAGATCTCGTGACTGGTGTCGACGGTCTTGATGTCCTGAAATCGTGTGACCGACCAGTAGGGTCCAACCGGGCTTTGTGCGCAGTAATGCACTGGATCTTCACGGCGCAGACGAGCGAACACGGGTTGCCAGGTTTCTTCGCCGTAGAGTCTGGGATTACTGACGTCGATCGACTCCAGCGGCAAGTTTCGGGCTTCACTCATGGAGACACTCCGTTATTCTGTCTGTTTGTCGTCGCGATGTTTGATGATCAGTGTTCTGCTGGTACGCAGGCGACCGAATCGTTTAGCTGCGATCTTCACCAATGTCGTCGATAATCGGGAATGGATACTAGGGGAAAAAGTGATGTTCAGGACCTCTTTTTTTGTTCAAGGCACTGTACCTTTCGTACAGTCAGGAAGCGCAGCCGAGCAGCACATTCGACGGCTGCATCCGAAGATCCGGGGATTTGTGCAGACACATGCGACGCAGGAGCAGATCGGCAATGCAGCGCCTGCCTTCGCGGGTGTGGCCGAACTGTGGTTGGACACGCCAGATCTGGCCCTGACTGCGTGCAAGGCAGGCTATCCACTGCAGGGTTTGGTGTCTGCGGGCACACAAATCGTCTGTCGATCAGTAGGCCTTGATCGATCGGTCATGATCCTGCCGAACCATCGGCGGGGTCAGGGCATCAAAGGGGTCTTCCCCTTTGGCAAAAAAACGGGGATAAGTGTCGCGAACTTTCAAGCCCACTGGTGGTTAAACCATGGCCCGATCGCCGCGTTGACAGAAGGCGCGACCGCCTATGTGCAAAACCATCCGATGCCGTCGCTCTACGCCAGCATTCAGCCCGATTTCGATGGCATCACGGAGATCTGGTGGCCGAATGTTGCGATTGCCCGCGCCGCGATGAGCTCACGCCAGATGACCGTAGACCAGTCGACCGATGCTCAGAACTTTGCCGAACCCGGCAGTGTGAAGCTGTTTCTGGCCCGGGAAGAGGTGATCATCGCGCCTTGATCCCCCTCCTGTTGCGGAGGACGCGACGGTTGAAGGCGCGAATCAAGGACGGGTATAGCTGCGTTGCAGGAGCGGTCTCCCGACCGCGATTGTTGGGATCATCGAATATCGCGATCAGGAATCTCCCACAAAGTCACGGAACCAACGGTTCGAGATCGGGAGATCGTCCAG
>JAYSTS010000252.1:0-2282 GCA_043719475.1 Gammaproteobacteria bacterium
TTCAATGACACGGTGAGCGTCGTTGCGCACAACAGGAGTGACTGCTACGGCTCGACCGCCCTTGAGTTCCAGCACACATTCGTGGCTGTCAAAATCCAGCGCACCACGTGTTTCCCGCGCCTTGAGCAGCGCGTGGTAACAACGATGCAAGGCACCCAGAGAGGCCAGCACTTCCGGCTCGACCTCCAACGGCTCGCCGCCAAACCACGCGCCAACCGTGGTGTAAGTCAAACGTTGCCAGGAGCGAATGACGGCTTCATAAAAAACAAACTCGCGCACACGCCCACTGGAGGACACCTTCATGTCGCAAACCATGGTCAGCCGAGGCACATGGGGCTTGAGTGAGCACAGCTCGTTGGATAACGCTTCCGGCAACATCGGCACGACGGTGCCCGGGAGATAAACGGAGTTGCCACGTTCAGCCGCTTCGGTATCGAGCGCTCCACCGTGTTTGACGTAATGGGCAACGTCGGCAATCGCCACGACCAGGCGCCAGCCACGCCCGTCGCGTTCGCAATACACCGCATCGTCGAAGTCCTTGGCGGTCTCGCCGTCGATGGTGACCAATGGCAGTTCGCGCAGATCGGTTCGGCCCTTGGGAACGCGGTTGGCAACGGACCCAGGCAGACCCTCGACCGCTGCCAGAACCGGAGGTGGCCAGACTTCAGGGATGTTCAAACCATCGATCTGGGTGCGAATTGCCCGTTCGAGCACACTCTCACCGCGCACGACCTCGACAATCCTCCCGGTCAGACCGTCGCGACCTTCACCGGTAATCTCCACCCGGACGATATCACCATGCAAGCCTGCGTCGGGTTTGCCGATGAGTTGTACCCGACCGCGATAATCCTGGCCCAATGACTCCACATACGGCCAAGAACCAAGCGACACCAGCTCGCCAATGAGAATTCGGTTGGTACGGGCGAGGGTTTCGAGCACCTGCGCCTTGTCGCCGACGATGCGCGCCCGCACGGTATCGCCAGCGCGAACCCGACTGTTCCGGTCGCGTTCGATGGCAACGCCACCAATCTGCAGCAGCTTGCCTTGCTGGGTGACGACACCGTCGATGACCTCTGCGGTTTCAACCAGATGCCAGGCGCCCGATTCGTCCTGTTCCAGGTCACCATTGCGTAACATGCCGCGCAAAACCTGCTTCAGCTCACGTGTATCACGCCCACTGGTGCCGGCAAGTGCGTCCTTGAATTCGAGCCAGGAAAGCCCTCGTTGCGCCTCCCTCAACAGGGCGGTTACTGCCGCACCTGTGATTCTTTGATGAGCCATGGTTTGACACTCTAGCGATGCATTGCGTAAATTGCGCGCCCCTGTCGGTGCAACCGCTGCGCATGAGACCGTCTGGGACCCACCTGCCGAGGTGGTGAAATTGGTAGACACGCCAGCTTCAGGTGCTGGTGGGGGTAACCCCGTGAAGGTTCAAGTCCTTTCCTCGGCACCATTTCCACATGCGCCCGCCCGTTCGCCAGTACGGGTACCCGGGCCGCCAAAACTCGCAGACATCCAACCTAACGGGGTCCCTCTTCCCGGGGTGAAGGCTCAGGCGCTGCAGCAGATGGTTGCCGTTGATACCAAACCACTGGCGATCTGAACCCGTCCCACGCAGCACGTACCCAGCGGATCAGTGCAAATGCCAACCACAGCGACCACCCGAGCATCGCCGCCCGATAGACCCACATCGGCAGTGAAATGACCCACGGCACCGGCGGCAGTTCGCCCGATTGATCGGTAAACCACTTGAAGAAGTACGCACTCGATCCATTGCCCTCGATATGCATGTCGGGGGTCGACAACAATGCCTCCGGTACGCTGTAGATCAGCACCAGCACGGTGATCACTGTCAGGCCCCCGGTAAGGATCTGCACCAGATTTTTGGTCGCTGCAGACGAGATCGTCGCAAGCCAGCGTGGGCGAACCGCCAGCAGCAACAGCCACACAGCAACCAGCAGGGTCGCCCCGATGTTGCACAGGCTCAGGCCTGCTGCCAGCAGCAACGCATCGGTGCGTGTCAACGCTATGCCCGGGATGCGGGCGATTCCCGCCGCCAGCACCAGCACGACAATCATAACCCCCCAGAACAGCATCGCCGGCCCCATCATCGGGCCTCCGAGCAGCAACACCCACCGATTTTCGGGAAACTGGACTTCAGTCGTGACATTGCTGGTGCTCGACACAAAGCTGGGGGGTGTTGCGTGGTAGCGAACACCAATGCTTTCTGCGGTGTTCCAATTGATGACATAGCTCGTGGAGCCTGGCAGCACCGGCAAGGC
>JAYSTS010000253.1:0-12756 GCA_043719475.1 Gammaproteobacteria bacterium
CAGGGCCAATGAACATCCATCTGACCGGTTGTCCCAACTCCTGCGCGCAGCATCGCATCGGCGACATCGGCCTGCTTGGCACACGCATCCTCGTCGGCGACGATGACATCGAGGGATATCACCTGTTTCTCGGTGGCGGATATGGGAGCTTCGCAAAGATCGGTGAGTTTTTTGCCAAGAACATTCCCGTTGCGGAACTGGGCACGACTGTCCAGGTACTGATCGAATCGGTGATGGCGCATGCCTGCCGTGACGAAACTTTCGCGGCTGTGGTAACACGTCTTGATACCGATCAACTCAATGAAATCAAGACGGTGCTCACTGAACGCTCGGCTGCGGTATTTGTATCGTGATGTGCTTGCCCGACAACGCGCCATTCACCGCAGAACAACGCGCTTACCTGGGCCAACTGCTGGCCGACTGTCTGGCATCCGCCGCGCAATCCGTGCACAGCATCGTTGAACCAACCGCAGAACCGGCAGCGACTGAGACTGCACCCTGGCACGACATGACACTGCCGAGCGATGAGCGGATGGTATTGGCTGAGGGTCGAACGCGTCGAGACCGTCTCTTTGCTGCCATGGGGCAACAGGATTGTGGACAGTGCGGCTATGACTGCAAAGGTTACGCGACTGCGCTGAATGACATCAGCGAAACGGATACCACCCGATGTGTGCCCGGTGGACGCGAAACCCGAAAACTGATCAAGCTGTTGCTGGCCCAGGCCGAGGATGCTCCAGCGGCAACCAAGCCAGCGCGAGCACCACAGGACTCGGCCATCGACAAAGCTGGATCATCAAGGGATAACCCGGTGATCGCAACGTTCCGCCGACGGGCCAGACTGACCAGCGTCAGCTCCGATCGCGTGACCAGTGAAGTCGCTTTTCAATTGACGCCAGAACATGGGGATTACGCGGCGGGTGACGCGCTGGGTGTTTTAGTCGCCAACGATCCTTCTCTGGTGACACGAATGCTGGCTCGACTCGACGCGCACCCGGAAGATCTCATGAACCATCAGGGTCGGGCGATCAGCGCGCGAGAATTGCTCACGACACAACTGGATCTCAACGAGTTCAGTGATGCCCTGCTCGATCAGCTGGCAAGCACTGCGTCCAACCATTCCAACAGTGACCGGGCAGCGCTGGCAATTCTGGCGGAGCAAGGACCTGAACGTGGCTGCGACGTACTCGAACTCCTTGAGCTATTTCCATCTATCGCGCTTGATTTGGCGTCATTCCAGAAAACGGCGCTGCCCTTGCAGCCTCGCCTTTACTCCATCTCTTCGGCACCGAGCCTGCATCCTCTGGAAGCCCATCTGGTGGTCGGTCTGGTGAGTTATCAGCGGGGTAACAGGCAACGCAACGGTGTCGCCTCGGGCTGCCTCACGGAGCGATTACGCGACAGCGCCAAAGTGCCTGTCTTCATCCATTCCAATCCGGGCTTTCGATTACCCAACGGGGACCGGGATCTGATCATGATCGGCCCTGGAACCGGTGTCGCACCATTTCTCTCCTTCATCGACGAACGTCGGGCGCGTGGTCACCGCGGCCGGAACTGGCTGTTCTTTGGCAATCCTCGCCGCCGCTCTGACTACCTCTATGAAGAGCGTTTGCAGCGTTATGTAGACGAAGGTTCGCTCGCCGCGATGGATCTCGCGTTTTCTCGGGACACTGACATGAAGGTCTACGTACAACACCGGATGCAGGAGCAGTCTGCCCGGTTATGGCAATGGATCGACAATGGCGCCGTCTTCGCCGTCTGCGGTGATGCCTCAAGAATGGCTGTCGATGTCCACGCCGCGTTACTTGCGTTGATCGAAGAACACCGTCATTGCAACAGGGATGACGCCGAAGCTTACGTACGCCAGATGGTTACCGATGGAAGATATCTTCGTGACTGTTACTGATTCAGCCCCTGAAATCATCGTGCGCACAGGCTCTACCGTGCGTACGACTTGCCCCTATTGCGGCGTTGGTTGTGGCGTACTGATTGAACATTCAGCCACCGAGGGCCTGCAGTTGCGGGGAGACCCGGACCACCCCGCCAATTTTGGCCGCCTGTGCAGCAAGGGCACACGCCTGCTCGAGACGATTGGTACCGAAGACCGGCTGCTGCAGCCCAGCATTCATGGCAAAGCCACAGATTGGGATGAAGCACTGAATTACGTGGCGAAGTCACTGAGTAGCATCCGCGCAGAATATGGCCCGGACGCCATCGCCTTCTACGTCTCCGGGCAATTGCTGACGGAAGACTACTACGTCGCCAACAAGCTCATGAAAGGCTTCATCGGCAGCGCCAACATCGATACGAATTCGAGACTCTGCATGTCATCTGCCGTGGCCGCACACAAGCGCGCTTTCGGTGAGGACATCGTGGCCAACTGTTACGCAGATATTGAACTGGCCGATCTCGTCATTCTCGTCGGCTCGAACTTCGCCTGGTGCCATCCCGTACTCTTCCAAAGGCTGATAGCGGCCAAGGCCGAACACGGCACACACGTCATCGTCATTGATCCACGGCGAACTGCAACTTGCGAGGACGCTGATCTGCATCTGCCGATCAAACCTGGTACGGATGCCTGGCTGTGGAATGGACTACTGGCTCATCTATCCGGGCAGGGTTTGATTCCAGATGGCGCAGTGACTCATCACCACGACGTCTCTGACGCGATCGCTCTGGCGCAGAAGGACACCCCGGATGTTCTGAGCACAGCCAGACGGTGTGGACTCGCCGAACACCAGGTGCAGACGTTTTTTTCGAGTTTTGCACAAACTCAGAAAGTGCTGACGATTTTTTCCCAGGGGATCAATCAGTCCAGCAGCGGCGTCGACAAGGGTAACGCGATCATCAATTGCCATCTGGCAACCAATCGCTTAGGGATTGAGGGCGCGGGCGCGTTTTCGATTACCGGACAACCCAACGCCATGGGTGGCAGAGAAGTCGGTGGCCTCGCCAATACCCTGGCGGCGCACATGGACTTTGATCAGGCAGATCGTGTCAGACGATTCTGGAGCGCGCCTGATGTCGCTCGTCAACCCGGCCTCAAGGCTGTCGACATGTTCGAGGCCGTTCGGAACGGGTCCATCAAGGCCATCTGGGTGATGGCCACCAATCCGGCTGCCAGCATGCCAGATGCCAACTCCGTGCGCGAAGCGCTGGCAAATTGCCCGCTGGTTATTGTTTCCGACTGCGTAGCCCACACGGATACGCTCGATTTCGCTCACGTTCGCCTGCCGGCAACCGGATGGGGAGAAAAAGACGGTACTGTCACGAATTCCGAGCGGCGTTTATCCCGCCAGCGCGCATTTCTTGAGCCTGCAGGGCAGGCCCGAGCCGACTGGTGGATCATTGCTGAAGTTGCCAGGCGCATGGGCTTTGCAGAAGCCTTTCCCTACCAGTCGTCCGCCGAGATCTTTACCGAATTCGCACGGCTGACGGATTTCGAGAACGATGGCGCTCGGGCACTGAACCTCGCTGGACTGCTACAGGGGGATGTTCATTGGTATGACACACTCAAACCGGTGCAATGGCCGATTCCTGCCGTTGACGAGAGCACACACACTCGTCCGGGAGATTCAGCTGAACCGATCGGCACTGCTCGACTGTTGGGTGACGGCCGCTATTACCATGCCGATGGCCGCGCCCGACTGATACCGATCACACCACGCGGCCCTGTCAATGTGTTGGCAACAGGTGATCTGGCGTTACTTACCGGACGTATTCGCGAGCATTGGCACACACTGACGCGGACCGGACGATCACCGACACTGTCGTTACATATCGACGAACCCGTGTTGTCCCTGCACCCGGATGATGCCAAAAGGCTCTGCATCCAGGATGCGGATCTGGCGGACATCACCAGCGCCTGGGGAACCTCCATCGCGCGTGTCGCCATCAGCGATGAAGTTCGCCCGGGTGATGTCTTTCTGCCCATGCACTGGTCAAGAACGACTTCTCTCAGTGGCGCGGTGGACGCACTGGTCAACCCCGCAGTGGATCCCATTTCCGGCCAGCCCGAGTTCAAGCATACGCCTGTGCGCATCACGCGCAGCCTGGTCACCTGGCATGGGGTATTCATAGGCCACTGCGTGCTTCCCCAAGTTGCCGATCTGGCCTACGCCACTCGGGCACGTGGTTACGATTGTGAGCGCTGGAAGCTGGCGGGTCGCGGCTCCCCACAGACCTTCAGGGAAGGGGTCAACGCGCTGTTGGGACCAGGCGTGACCAGTGCACGGTACGCCGATGAACACGCGGGTTATCAAGCGTGGATGTGGTATGCACAATCACGTGTCATCGCCCTGGTCTTTGTCGGCCCATCGACCTCGTCGTTACCCACGGTGCCGGAGTTGACGGGGCTGATGGGCGTCGCAATCGAAGCGGGTCGAGCCCACCGACTGCTTGCTGGTGTGCTGACGGACCCAGGTGCAGACCAGGGACCGATTGTCTGCAGTTGTTTTGGTGTGGGTCGAACTACGTTAGCGCGCGTGATCGAAGAAGGTCTGGCGAAGGATGTAGGGACGCTTGGTCTCCACACAAGAGCGGGCACCAACTGTGGCAGCTGTCGGCCTGAACTCAAGAAACTGCTGCGAAGCCTGCAGACGGTACGTGTCGCCTAGTCGGCACCCTGCGATCATGGCCTGAATCAAGCGATGGTCAGCGCCTTGCACGACCCCCATAATCAGGCGATTCAACCGTTTAATCTCAATTGGACAAAAATTACGCAACCGAAAATGCTGCGCAGGTGTATTCAGAGCTTCGGAACGATTGACTGGAGAATTGACTGGAGAGAAGGTCGGGATAGCAGCAGAAATCAAACCGTAAGGTCACAACCCATGAAGTCGGCAGATTCAGTCATGAGACGTCGAGTAAAAGCGCCCTGTGGGAGCGATCTCCTGATCGCGATCTTTGTGGACCCCAACAATCGCGGTCAGGAGACCGCTCCTACAAGAGATGTCGCGAGTCTCCAGCGATTCGGGAACGACCGCATCACCTGTAGGAGCGATCTCCTGATCGCGATCTTTGTGGACCCCGACAATCGTCAGGAGACCGCTCCTACAAGAAGGAGATCGCTTTTCCGATTATTGTCGAATCAAGGTTAAACCTCCGAACGTAGGCCGTAAAACTCTCGCTTCGGCCACAGAAAGTCGATGCGGGTTCGATGAATCTTCCAGTCTCCGTCGACCTTGCGGTACACATCATCGTAAATACCGAAGAGGGTCAGCGGATTGGCTGCTCCTTCGCTGACGTTGAGGTTGAGCTGATACCAGCGACCGGACGCTTCGGTTGCACTGAGCAGGCGAATCCAGGGATTGGTGACAGCATGCATCTGTGAATGCACTGCGCGAGCACTGCCATACAGGAAGTCATGGTAGCGTGCGCGGATATGTGCCTTGCCAACCCAGTCGCCGCCAAAGTTGGGTCCGAATTCGCACACTGCGTCGTCGGTGAAGAGATCGATGAGATCATCCAGCCGATTGCCATCATAAAAATGCGAGTAGAGGTAGCGCAGTTCCTTGATGGCGTCGATTTCCAGTAACTGCTCGATGGTCTTGATCGTTGTCATGGCCTAGTTCCTTGAAAGACTTCGGAATGTCCCGGGAATACCGGATCAAATGCGTATATCGATGGAAGCACGGCTCGTGGCAAGCTGCAATCTGGTGTCAGCGACAGCCAGCGCGTTATAGTCGCGGTCGATTGACGAACCAGACCTTCGTCGCAGCCAACAAATGGATATGAGGTGGATCATGTTTAGTCAACGAAGTGCCCCCAAAATCGGAAGGAGCATCGGAAGGATGCTCGGATGGAGGATAGGAATCCTGTTTTTTGCACTCGGCTGTCTATCACCGCTGGTTGAAGCCAGGGAGACAGAACACTTCTTTGATGTTGCTCAAGCCACCCAGTCGCCGCTTGGCAAGAGCCGTTTGCTGGGTATTCCCTTTTACATGAAGGGCCAGGAAGCGCCGGTTGCCGTGAAGCAGCTGTCAAACTGGACCCAGGAGCGAGCTTCCAGTGGTGTCATGCGAACGGACAAAAAAACCTGTGATGTGGCCTTTCTTTCGGCATTGATTGCCATACAGGAAAGTGCCCAGAAGGAAGGCGGAGATGCGATCATCAATATCGTCTCATCGACCAAAGGCAAGACGACGGAAAGCGCGTCGCAGTATCGCTGCATTGCCGGTACGACCATTGCACATGTCGCGTTGAGTGGTGATGTCATCAAGACCCAGTGAACATGGGGCATCAATCAATCATGTCGTTCGCACGGGCGCATATTGGATACGCCGATAATCATGGCTGATCCAGGCGCCGAAATCCTGATCACCGGCTCCAGTCGTGGCATCGGCCGCGCGATTGCAGAGCGAGTTGCACGAGACGGCTTTTCAGTGGTCGTGCATTGTCGAAACCGCGTGGATGAAGCTTGCGCCGTCGCTGCTGGTATCAACAACTTGGGCGGTCATGCACGCTGGTTGCAATTCGATATCAGCGACCGCGACGCCTGCCGGGCTGTGCTGGAAGCGGATGTTGAGACGCATGGCGCCTACTACGGCGTCGTCTGTAATGCAGGCATCCACCGTGACGCGGCGTTTCCTGCATTCACCGACCTGGATTGGGATTCGGTGATATCAACCAATCTGGGTGGGTTCTATAACGTCCTGCGTCCGCTCGTCATGCCCATGGTCCGGCGGCGCAAACCAGGGCGAATCGTGACGATGTCGTCGGTTTCCGGTCTCATGGGGAATCGAGGTCAGGTGAATTACAGCGCAGCCAAGGCGGGCATCATTGGTGCAACGAAGGCGCTGGCCCTTGAACTCGCCAAGCGCGAGATCACTGTCAATTGCGTCGCGCCTGGTTTGATCGAAACCGACATGGTTGAGGCACAGATGCTGGAACAGGTGCGCGAGATGATTCCGATGCGTCGCATGGGCAAGCCCGCGGAAGTGGCCGGGCTGGTGGCCTTCCTCTTGTCGTCAGAAGCCAGTTACATCACGCGTCAGGTGTTTTCCGTCAACGGCGGGATGATGTAACACGATGACGGATCTGATGGGACTGAAGCGGGTTGTTGTCACGGGCATGGGCGCGATCACATCGATTGGCCAGGACTGGCTCACCGTGCGCGCCAATCTGGAAGCGCGCCGAACGGGCGTGAGCTACATGGCCGACTGGGAGCGCTTCGCGAATCTCAATACACGGCTGGCCGCACCGGTGCCGGACTTCATCTCGCCTACCCACTACTCGCGCAAGCAGATTCGCAGTATGGGACGGGTCGCTTTGATGGCGACACGTGCCAGCGAGCTTGCGCTGAAGGACGCTGGGTTGATTGGTTCGGAATTGCTGCACTCGGGACAGATGGGCGTGGCCTTTGGTTCATCAACGGGCTCGACCTCCGCCATCGCGGATTTTCACGCGATGCTCATCGGCCACGACACCAGCAACATCAACGCCAACACCTATATCAAGATGATGCCGCATACGACTGCGGTGAATGTTGGTGTGTTTTTTGGCATCCGCGGGCGTATTCACACCACGTCCAGCGCCTGCACTTCAGGCAGTCAAGGTATTGGTTATGCCTTCGAGGCGATCCGCTTTGGCCGACAGACTTTGATGATCGCTGGCGGAGCCGAAGAACTTTGCCCAACCGAAGCCGCTGTGTTTGACACCCTGTTTGCAACCAGCACCAGGAACAGCACGCCCCAGGCAGTGCCTCGTCCGTTCGATCGGGACCGCGATGGATTGGTGATCGGTGAAGGGTCAGCGGCGCTGATCCTTGAAGAGTACGAACATGCCCGCGCCCGTGGGGCGCACATCCACGCAGAGATCATCGGTTATTCAACCAACTCCGATGGCAAGCATGTGACTCAACCTGACTGGGAACAGATGCGCAATGCGATGTTGGACTCGATGCGTGACGCAGGCATCGCCGCCGATGTGATTGGTTATATCAGCGCGCACGGCACTGCAACGGATCGCGGCGATATCGCCGAAAGCCGGGCCACGCAGGATGCGATGGGCACCAAGGTTCCCATCAGCAGCCTGAAAAGCTATCTCGGCCATACACTGGGCGCCTGTGGTGCCATCGAAGCGTGGGCAACGCTCAACATGATGCGCGACGGATGGTTTCACCCGACGGCAAACCTCGACAATGTTGATCCTGCCTGTGCCCCACTCGACTACATTGTTGGGGATGGCAGAGAGTTGAAAACCGATGTGGTGATGAGTAACAACTTCGCATTTGGCGGAATCAACACGTCATTGATTTTCAGGCGAGTGTGAACTTCACTTCACACCCAACAGCGGCAGCGGCCGGATCCTGATGACGTAGTTCTGCTGGCGATGGTGAAGCACGACCATGCGGGCAGCCTTGTCCCGCAGCGACAGATCATTCACGTCTTCTGTCCTTTCTTTAATTCCCTCATGAGTCCATTCGGCAGTTGCGACGATCTCACCATTTCGCAGCAGAACTCTGCTGCTTGTGTCTTCGGTCATGCTCCACGGCGGAATGTAGGCTGCATTGAGAAATGCGCTGGGCCAAAGACAGAATTGCAGTTCTGCAAGCACCCGCGCAGGTTCAAAACTGGTGGGAACCTGTTGTTCGACGCTGAGTTCGCCGTCCGCATGAAGCGTTGCAGTGAACAAGGGAATACCGAGTGGTGACAAGGCAATGAAATGCAATTGATCACCGCTGCGTTCGAGTGTGAGTAATGCACGAAACGTCTTGGTGGTTGTGCCTTCGCCAATCTTTGCGCTGAACTCGCTGCCAATGCGCCAGTTCGGCAACGGGTCGTCCGCCAGAGGCCACGAAGTTGCCGGTGGCGGGAAATCAGCAGACGAAGGCTGCTCAACGCCGCGTGTCTGACAGCCGATCAAGCTGCTGGTACACAGCAGAATGGCGATCGACAACACTAAGCGATGGATACCGGCAATCATGGCGGGTTGACCTTCACTGGTCGCGCCAGTGGCGAGAGTAACCAGCATGCCGCGATCCCGATGGTGAGCGTACTGCCAAACGCCGAGATGACCGTTGTTTCACTCACCGAAAGCAATCCAAAGGCCAGCAGCGTGGTCACTGCCGAAAGCAATATGGCGAGTTCCATCCGGTTGAGTTCTGCGCGAGTGTCAGAAGCGTTGGTGTGCTGGAACACGGCATAGTCGATGCCAATGCCGAACACCAGCAGCAGCGCGAACAAGTTGAATACACTGTACAGCGTGCCAGTAAGGCCGAGCATCCCCAGGGCAAGGGCGAGACCCAGGCATGGCACGAGCGTGATGCGCAGTGCAGGCGCAAACCCGTAGGTCAGGGTGAGAACCACAACGATGAGGGTTATTGCGCCGATCAGCATCAGCGACGCAGCGGCACGAAACTGCGCGAACTGGTTCGAAAGGAGCGAGACCTGATCGACCAGGCGAGCGCCTGGTGACTGAATAGCCTGGAGTGCAGCCTTGTCACGCACCTTGTCCAGCAACACAATACTGCGGCAAACACGTTGATCACAACCCTGCCAGAGCGCAGACCATGGAGGGGCCAGTTGCCGAGCGAAGTCAGGCAATTCCAGCGTGACGCCTGAAGCACCCTCCCAGCGGGAAAATTCCGCGCTGGCTGCGGGTTCGCTGTAACCAATTCGCTTGAAAAAACCTTCGGCCAGACCGGAATCCTGCAGTTTTTCCTTCAGCAGGAAAATCCCCTTGTGCTGGTCGTCTGGAAGCGAGAATAGGGAGGAAATGGCAATGGGAGTTGCTGTCGTGGTTGAATTGATTCGCTCGATCAGCGCAGTTTCGCGGGCTATCAACTCGGCTGCCGTTTGGCCTTCAACCAGAAAGAACTGACTTGCGATACCCATTGGTAAATGCTCCCGAATATAGGCGTCATCCAGGGCAACCGGTGTGTCCCTCGCCTGCAGTGCAGTGATGTCGTCATCGGGTGTCAGCAAAATCAATCCTGGCACGGTTACCATGAGGACGATGCTGATCACCAGCCAGCGTCGTGTCATCCATCGATCCCGCTGCGCCGACAGCCAGATTGCGAAGTCGGAGATCCAGGTTCTGGCAGGGGCGTGGTAGTTGCGCAGCAACGGTGTCGCCAGAGCGATGCAGGTGAACCACGCCATCACCAGTCCGACGATGGCGAAGGAAGCGATCTCGCGCAGCACCGGGAAGGGTGTGAATAACAAGGCAACAAAACCCAGTACGCTGCTGGCCAGGCCAATTGCAGTCGGCTTGAAGATTCGATTCACACCCAGCGAAGGAGTCCACTCAGGCCGGTCTTGTGCGGTTGCGAGCAGATGCAAGGCGTAATCGATGCCGATGCCGATCAGGGAAGCACCAAACACCCAGGTCAACATGTGAATCCGGTCGAACAGCAGCAGACTGACCGTGGCCCCTGCGAATACCCCGGCCGCAATGGCGATTACGGCGTAGGCGAGAGGGCGTGCGGATCGAAAGGCCGTCAGTACCAGCAGTAAAACGCCAAGCAATGATCCCGTGCCCACTGTCGATACCTCGGCGCGAGCACTGACGGCATTCCATGCCGCATATGCTGGCACACCGCCAACACGCAACCTCAACCCCTGGTTCGCAAACTCGGCCTGGAGGGATGTCATCAATGCGGCGAGCTTGAACTGGGTGTCGAGGTCGAATCCTGAAGATTGCAGGGTGACCGGCAGGATGATCATCTGATCGGTCACGACAATCGTGCCGAGACGCGTGGTGCCTTCGCTTCTGACGAGTGTCAGCAGCCAGACGGCAAAAAAATCAAAGGGGTCATCCCGAAGATTGCTGGCGCGGGCCATACCATCCGGTGCATAGAGTTCGTGGGTCCGCTGCCTGATGAGTGCATCCGGATTGGTTTCAAGCAGTGTACGGATGCCACTGGGCAGCAAGTGGTAACGCCAGGGAAACAAGGCCGTCGCCATCTCACGGAAACGTGTGCCGTCAACGCCAACGGCTGTAAACAGTCGGGATTCCTGCAGACGATCTCGCAACGCGATGATCGCGTCGTCGCGAACCGGCTGCTCCGAAGACTCAAGTAGCCAAAGCGATGTCTGACTGCTCTGGGCGCTGACCATCTCGACGATGGCACGATCGGTTGCGCTCAGTTGTGAATCCGGCAGAAGTTTCAACAGACTGCTTTCGCTGAGCGTGACATGTGGCAACACGATCCAGCTTGCAAGCGCCAAGGCTGCCATCACCAGCAACCACGTCCAGGTCAGCCAGCGGTAGCTTGAGTCGGTCACCGGCATCAGTCCTTTTGGGTTCTGGAAGCAGTGGCGAGATCGGTAAAGGTGAACACCGTTCGATCACCCGAGTGTGCCACCAGTTCGACGTCCGTGAGGAGATGATTGCCATCAGCTTTGATGCGATCGAACAGCCCCTTCAACATCTCGTCTGTCGGTGTCATGTGCAGAGACCAGCCCGTGTCGTCGCAGGTTCCCTGTATTGAGAAGGTTGTGGACAGCGCACGTGTATCCATGGTGAGCAGCATCCGTACCAGGCGCATGATCGCCGGGTGATCGAACGTCGTGCCATCGCTTGCGGTGACCACACCATCGATGTCGATGAACAACGCATAGTCGATGGGTTCGAGCACGTGCCAGCGGATGCTGCCCGAGGTCTGCAAGTCCACTTCGCCACGGGAAACCAGAGGCGTGCTGAGCGCAGCAAGATGTTGTGCCTGCTCGAAGCCCATTCGATAACCCGCTGCGGGCTGCAGGCGGCTGGCCGCGCAAGCCGTCAATGCCTCGCTGGTCTGGTCCGCGATTGCCGGTAACGCCAGAAGTATCAGCAGAAGGGCCATGGTGGCTGCGTTCATCGACGTGCTCCGGCGTTTGGTCGGTGATGTAGTCCGGTCAATCTCCAGAGCATTCTCAGAAACAGGCGAATATGCATGCGGGTGATGAACCAGTTATCGAGAACCATGCGAAAGTGTGATTGGCCACCTTCGGGATAGCGTACCCGGGTGTCGACGGTTTCGACAGGCAGTTTTCGCCAGCTCCAGTACACAAGTATTTCCGGATCGAAATCCATGCGATTGCCCGTTCGTTCTTCTGTCACGATCCGAACCATGGTGTCGATGGGATACACCCGATAGCCGCACATGGCGTCGTACATTTTCCCGGACATGCTGTTGATCGCCACCAGTCCATGGGTGAGATAACGAGACAGCTTGCGTAACATCGGGATTGACGCATCGAAGATCGGCTGGCCACAGATCATGGCAGTCGGCGCAGCCTGTGCTGCCGCCAACATGCGTGGCACATCATCAAGATCATGCTGTCCGTCCGCATCAACCTGCAGTGCGTGCGTGAATCCAAGTTCGGCTGCACAGGCAAGTCCAGTCTTTACAGCACCACCTTTGCCTGCGTTCTGCGTGTGGCGTTTGAGCATGATGCCAGACTCGGTGGCGAGTTGGTCCAGACACGCAGCACAGGAAGCCGTTGAGCCGTCGTCGACCAGGATGACGATGAGTCCAAATGCCTTTAACCGATGAGCAACCCGAACGACCGGCTCTTCGTGGTTATACACCGGTACGATCGCGCAGGCATAAAACGCTCGATTCATCACTGATGCCTCGGCATGGACCGTTACAAAAGTCGCGATCATGAGATCGCTCCCACAGACATTAGGTATCGTGACTTTGTGGTCTCTTGTGGGAGCGGTCTCCTGTCCGCGATTGTTGGGGTCATCGAAGTTCGCGATCGCAAGATCGCTCCCACAAAGTCCCGGAACCAACGGTTCGTGATCGCAAGATCTCCCACTGGCCGC
>JAYSTS010000254.1:0-4804 GCA_043719475.1 Gammaproteobacteria bacterium
TGCACTGTTGGCCTTTGGGCTGGCGCGGGTGCCGCCTCGATCCGAACGATTCCGAAATATCGCACCGGGATTGCTGATGCTGGCGATCTACTACGAAGCGCTGGTCGTGGTGCATCGTTCGATGGTGGCAGGTGATTGGCCGGAGGTACTCGGATTGTGGCCCATTCATACCCTGTTTTTCTTGGTTGCGGTCGTATTGATTAACCGCCTCAGTTATCCCGCTCGCTGAATCGCGGTTCCCCAAGCTCCACTCTGCAGAATTCTTGCTGGCCGGGACCGATTGATTTTCGGTCGTTGATCACTCTCACCGGTTGTCATGCACCATCGTGGCAGTCACGGATTCCGCTTCTCGAGATACACGAGCCGGGCTGCATCGACCATTCGACAGGTGCAAAACAGATTCAATCCTGGATGCACGTGAATTCGACTTCGTTCGCCGGCGGCCACAGATGAAATCCCGGATGGCATTCCCGATCCGCGTCTGGCCTATCAAGATCGCCATTCAGCAGGTGTCCCTGATTGTGCTGGGCTCGTGCCTGCTGACGCTGGCGTTCAACTACCGGCTGTTCAGCGCCACCATGGCCGCATTCCCAGCCTCAGATCGTCAGTTCTTGTTCGTTGTTTCAATCGCATTCGTGCTGTTTGGGTTGCATGCCATCCTTCTCACGGCGTTGTCCAGTCGGCGACTGATCAAGCCCATGCTGAGTGTCTTGATTCTGGTCGCGGCAACGGTTGCGTATTTTTCTGATCGGTTCGGCACCATCATTGACGATGCGATGATTCTGAATCTGCTGCGAACGGATAGTGGCGAGGTGATGGACCTGGTAACGCCTGAACTGTTAAGCCGGGTTGTGGGGCTGGGCTGCCTGCCTGTGTGGCTGTTGTGGACGATCAAGATAGCAGACACCAGTCTCGCCCGCGTTCTGTTGCAAAAACTGTCTCTGTTGGTATTCGCCGTTGCGTTGATCGCAGTTTCGTTATTCAGCTTCAGCAGTGAGTACGCCACCTTTTTCCGGCAATACAAGTCGCTTCGCTTCTACAGCAATCCGATCTACCCGATCTACTCTGCGGTGGGTGCGACTCTGCAATCGATTGAGACACCGCATGATGGCACGATGATTCGAGTGGCTGAGGATGCACGCATTGTTGAAGACGGATCGAAACCGGAGTTGATGATTGTCGTGGTCGGTGAAACGGCACGGGCTGATCATTTTTCGCTGTACGGATATCCACGCCAGACGAACCCGGAACTCCTCAAACTGCGGAACGAACTGTTCGTGTTTGACCAGGTCGAGTCATGCGGCACGTCCACTGCAGTTTCGGTGCCGTGCATGTTTTCGCTGGCTGGCCGCGCGGACTTCAATATCGAAACCGCAGGCAATACCGAAAACGTTCTTGATGTGCTGCAGCGGATCGGGGTGGATGTGCTGTGGCGGGATAACAACTCGGACTCAAAAGGGGTTGCGCTGCGCGTCCCTTATAAGAGCTTCAAGACATCTGACACCAATCCGGATTGCCAAGGTGAGTGTCGAGATGTCGGCATGCTCAGTGGATTGCAAGTCTGGATTGACGATCGCAAAGAGGATGGGCTCATCGTCCTGCATCAGATGGGCAATCATGGGCCTGCGTATTTTCGCCGCTACCCACCCGAGTTCGAACGATTTACTCCGGCCTGTCACGACAATGACATTTCTCGCTGCAATAACGAAGAAATTGTCAACGCCTACGATAACGCGATCCTCTATAGCGACTGGTTTCTCGTACAGGTCATCAACTTGTTAAGAGAGAATGCTGGCAGGTTTGAGGTGGCGATGCTCTATGTGAGTGATCACGGTGAGTCACTTGGCGAACGAGGCATCTATCTGCACGGAATGCCCTACGCCATTGCACCGGAAGCGCAGACTCACGTACCGGTGTTGTTGTGGTTCGGCAGTCTCGACTATGTAAATGCCCCGCAGATGCGCAAACATGTTCATGACGCGACTTCGCATGATGCGATCAGCTACACGCTGCTCGAGTATTTCGAAGCAAAGGGCGTGGGACTGGAAAACAAGGATCCGCTGTTCATTGCCAATGCCAAACAGTGAAACGAGTTGGGTTCTTGGACTAACTCTGCTTGCGTTGTCAGGCACCCTGGCCGTGTTTCAAGTGTCCGATCTTGATCGTCTGGTACAAGCTCATTTCTATGATGCCGACACAGCGCGCTGGATCTGGGATCGTCACGAAGCGTGGGGGAAAGCTGTACTCTATGACAGCGCCAGAATTGCTGTGGGCCTCTATGCGGTTGGATTGATCTTTGCACTGGTGGTTGGGCATCGCCGGGGCTGGAGTGCGTTTGTGCGCAAGGGGTTGTGGATCGCACTGCTGACGGTTGTGCTGCTACCTTCACTCGTTGGCGGGCTCAAGAAATTTACGAATCTGGCGTGTCCGCGTGCGACTGCTGACTATGGTGGCGAGGTGCCCTTTATCCACCTGTTTGATTCGCGTCCATCAGAAACCAACGTGAACCACCAGTGTTTTCCCGCCGGTCATGCCAGCGGTGGGTTTGCGTTGCTGGCGTTGCCACTGCTCAGCCGATCGCCGCGTCGTCGTCGGTTGCTTTTGGCCGGTGCACTGGCCTTTGGCTGGATCATCGGCATCTACAAGATGTTGATCGGCGATCACTTTCTGAGCCATACACTCGTTACCATGCTGCTCGCGTGGCTGGTTGTCTATAGTCTGAAGTACGCTGCTGACCGTTGGTTTCCTGCTGACGACGGGAGCCCGGTGGATAGATTGCCCACGCGGCCAATTGGATAACGATTGATTTCGCAGGAATGGGACTCTAATTGGGCACCAAGCACTCTCTGGTTGCGTCATGTCCGGGTCATCGGCCGCTACTTACCTCGCAGGTTGTTATGCGGTATGCCTGATTCTGGCGGCACGGTTCATCGATACGTCGTGCTGGGTATCCCCATTCGCTGTCCTGTATGGTTGTTTGTTGGTCTTGACCTTGCCCACCTGGTTTCTTGGCCCGACTGCAGCACTGTTGTCCATCAGTCTGCTGCGACGGATCGCTGGCGTACGCTGGATTCGTGTGTTGGTGGTATTGCTGGCCTTTGTAACCAGCGTGAGCGCCTCAATATTCCTGTTCGCAGACCGGCATCTATTCGATCTCTATGGTTTTCACATCAACGGCTTTGTCGTAAACCTGCTGCTGACGCCGGGGGGCATTGACTCGCTCGGTGCGAGTACAGCTACCTTCGGAGTAGCGCTAACGATCGTCGCAGTCTTACTCCTGATGCATGGGTTGTGGTTCTGGTATGCGTGGCGCCATCCGTGGTCGTTTTCATTCACGCGCGCCTCCGTCATGAGGTTTGCAGTCTTCATCATGTCATTGGTATTGGTTGAAAAAGCGGCTTATGCGGTCAGTGATGCCGAACTCAATGGCGTCGTGTTGCAGCAGGCTGCAGGGGTGCCGCTGTATGCGCCGGTAGTAGCGAAGGGTTTTCTTGCAGGTCTGGGTGTTCATGTTGCCGAGCGATCGACCGTGTCGGTGGGTGTTGGCTCATCTCAGCTGTCCTATCCGGCAAAAGCGCTGATCAGTCGCCCTTCCTCCGCGCCTCCCAATATCATCTGGCTGGTTGCAGAGTCCCTGCGCTGGGACATGCTGACGCCGGAAATCATGCCCAATACCTCGAGTCTGGCTGCACGTTCCATCAATCTGAAAAACCACTTCAGTGGTGGTAACGGCACGCGACAAGGCATATTCGCGCTGTTTTATGGTCTGTACGGAAGTTACTGGGACCCATTCCTGCAGGCGTCACGGGGCCCGGTATTCCTCACGCAGTTGATGCAGCAGGGATATGACCTGTCGCTGTACACCAGTGCAACGTTCACCTATCCCGAGTTTGATCGGACGGTGTTTGCACAGGTTCCTTCTTCTGCTCTGCAACCGCTGATCAAAAGTCGTGTGGCATGGAAGAAAGATGATCGCAATACCAGCCGGATTGTCGATTACCTCGCACATCGCGATGGCAAGCAGCCTTTCATGCTGTATATGTTTTACGAGTCGACACATGCCAGATACGACTTTCCCCCAGCGAGTGTCATCAGACGGCCGTATTTCGATGACCTCAACTACATGACGATGAGTAGGAGCGAACTGCAACCCAGGATTAGTGAACTGAAGAACAGGTACGTTAATGCCAGTCACTTCGTCGACCAGCAACTTGGTCGTGTATTTGCAGCGCTTGAACGCAGTGCTCTGGCCGACAACACCATCGTCATGGTGACCGGTGATCATGGCGAAGAGTTTATGGAAAACGGCTTCTGGGGCCACAATTCCGGTTTCAGTGACTGGCAAGTGCGCGTGCCCATGGTTCTGCATCTGCCCGGAGCTCCACCAGCAGAAGTCACAGCGACGACAACACATATGGATGTGGTTCCTACACTCGCGCCGTTTATCGGTCTGTCAGGGCCCGTTCGTAATTTCAGTCAAGGCCTGCCGCTGGACGAGACCCGGGCCCGAAAGACCATTGTGATCAGTGACTGGGCGGGTATTGCGATGATCGATGATTACTACAAGTTCACGATTCCGTTGCATGCGGGTCTAGCGAGTCGAAATCAGCTGTTTGACCGGCAAGACAAGGAAATCAATGGGCTTACGGGGTATCTAGGAGCCTGTCGGACTTGAGACTGATCTACTGCGCCGTTGGGAGAGCGGTCCATTTTTCCACGCTTTTTCGTTGCGTAGTTCCACTATGCGCCTCAAAATCGTGAAAAACTGGCCTCGCTCTCCCACTCGGCTCGCGACGATCGCTCA
>JAYSTS010000255.1:0-2265 GCA_043719475.1 Gammaproteobacteria bacterium
AACAGCGAGATTCGTACCTTTCCCGGCCGAATCTGGCACAGTCTGCTGTACAACGAACTAGAGGTGCGAGCGACATTCGCAGCCACCACCAAGGACGCCGAGGAGGCGCCGAAGGTCGAGTTTTGAAAACGATGCGAGCGATCGCTAGCAGGCAGGTCGCTCTCCTTCTCATTGCCTTGAGTTCGATTCCGTTTGGGACGATTGCGAACGCGGCGTCGGCACCGTTGCCACTCAGCGGTCGTGTCATGGATCAGGCGAGCCTCCTGTCGGCTGAGACCGAGTTGCGCCTCACGCAGTCACTGACCGCCCATGAAGCGGCGACGTCGAATCAGGTGGTTGTCGTCACGCTGGCGGATCTGGGCGGGTATGCCATCGAAGAGAAGGCGCTTGAGCTTGCCAGAGCCTGGAAACTCGGCGTGGATGATCGGGACAACGGAGCTGTGCTCCTGATAGCCGCCGCCGAGCGTGGCATTCGCATCGAGGTCGGTTATGGGCTGGAAGGCGCACTGACGGACGCCATCAGCGCCAATATCATCCTTACGCAGATGCAACCCAGTTTTCGCAGTGGCAATTTCGACCAGGGCGTTGAGGCCGGAGTTGCCGCCATGCTTGCCGCCATCGTCGGTGAATATGAGGCCAAGCCGGTTGAGGACGAGAGCGGGATGGATCAGATCATCATCGCGGTGATCATCATCATTATTCTGTGGCAGTTGTTTGGTTCGCGCGGTGGTGGGCGTCGTCGCCGCGGGTCGGGCCTGATCGTTGGCCCCGGCAGTTTTGGGTCAGGTGGGTTTGGTGGTGGCGGTGGCGGTGGGGGTGGCTTCAGTGGTGGCGGCGGGGGCTTCGGCGGCGGAGGCGCGTCAGGCGGATGGTAATGTTGTCAGAACAGGCACTCGAACGCGTGCGCGCGGCTGTTGAAGCGGCGGAACGGACTACCGATGCCGAGTTCGTGACCGTGCTTGCACGCGAAGCCGATCCGTATCACTTCATATCAACCGTTTGGGCCGCCATGATTGCGCTGCTGGTACCGGGCGCGGCTCTCTTTGGTCCGTGGTGGATCACGCAGTCGGATGTTTTCATCCTGCAGCTGGTTGTCTTCGCTGTGTTAACCGGATTGTTCAGGCTGCCATGGCTCAAGGTCATGCTGGTGCCGCGCAGCATCAGGATTCAGCGCGCAAGCGATCTGGCCTACCGACAGTTTCTCGAACAGGGCGTGCATCGAACCGATCGCGGGCTGGGCGTGCTGTTCTTTGTTGCCGAAGCCGAGCACTATGCGCAGCTCATTGCTGATAGTGGAATTGACGCGCATGTGGATCAGGCGGAGTGGCAGAGGGTGATCGATGTATTCACTGCCCGCGTGAAAAAAGGTGAAGTCGAAGCTGGTTTTCTACAGGCCATAACGGCTGTGGGTGTCATCATGCAGCGTGTGGCGCCCGCATCGACTACTCGCGACGAATTGCCGAATCACTTGATACTGCTCTGACTCGAACTGACTCGAACGATGCATCCCAGGCTCAGTGAAGTGATTGACTTGCTTGATCTCGAAGCGATCGAGATGAATCTGTTTCGTGCGCGACATCCCGCAGGGCGCACCCATCGGCTGTATGGTGGCCAGATCATGGCGCAGGCGTTGATGGCAGCGGCGAGGACTGTAACGCCTGACCGCACCGTTCATTCGCTGCACGGGTATTTCCTGCAGGCCGGCAATCCGAAGGTACCTGCGATCATTGAAGTGGAACGCATTCGCGATGGCCGATCATTTTCCACACGTCGTGTGCTGGTCATTCAGAACGGTGTGGCCATCTTCAATCTCGATGCGTCCTTCCAGGTGCCCGAACAAGGCCTTGAACACGCGGTCCCGAAGTCGGACCGACAGCCCCCGCTCGAAGACAAGATATCAGCGGCGATGCGTGACAGCACATTCATCACGTGGCGCCACGATCATCGGCGATTGCTGACCGAGAAGCCCCAGCCCCCTGCACAGGATCTGTGGTTCCGTGCCAACGGTGAACTGCCGGATGATCCTATGCTGCATACCGCGCTGCTGGTCTATGAGTCTGACAACGCGCTGCTGGCGACTTCACGACTGCCGCATCGTGGCAACTTTGTGCGCGAGAAAATGCAGGTGGCGAGCCTGGATCACGCCATGTGGTTTCATCGATCAGCGCGTGTTGATCAGTGGTTGCTCTATGCACTGGACAGTCCATCGACCTCCGGCGCACGCGGCCTCAATCGTGGCACGATCCATACCGCCGATGGGACTCT
>JAYSTS010000256.1:0-2263 GCA_043719475.1 Gammaproteobacteria bacterium
CACTGATTGACGCCCTGCCCTCCCAGTTTGCCGACCAGGACTCCTGGATGGGTGCAAAGATGCCCGGATTACCTCCCGATCATGATGGCCGGCGAATCAGGATTCGCGAATGGCTGCTCGGGCGTGAACGTCGAATCGCCGAGCGGTTTCGTCCACAACTGGAAGCGAGGTACGGATCACAGGTTGGTGAACAGGTGGAATACGCCGAGGCCTTCGAGCATAGCGAGTACGGCGCTCAGATCGCGCCAGACAAACTGGAAAAGATGTTCCCCAGGTGATCTTGGTTTAATCGCCGTTCTTGCCCGTGATTCTGCGCCAGACATTGCGGGTCGTGGTGCCGATCTTGCTGCCGACACGCTTCAGGACATTTGGCTGCGTCTGTGCAGCGCCGTCCTCGGCGCTAGCCGGCGCTGCATCGATCAGACCTTCTGCCAGTGCACCCGCAGCCATGGCGCCTTGTGCACCCAGTTTATCGGCAAGTTGATTCGCAACCACTTCACCCGCCAGTCCAGAGACCAGTGCCCGTACGGCGGGTAGCCGCTGCTGTTCCAAGTCGTTTCGTGAATTCTCGGTTACCCCTTCTTCAAGCTGCATGGTCTGCTGGGCCGCCGATACTCTGATTTCGTCAGGTTGATTCTGCAGACTGCTTTCAGTCACCGTCGCCGCGTAGAGCGCGGCCGGACGAAAGCGTGCATCGGCCAGATTCCCCTCAAACGCGCTGTTTGCCCTCGGTCCTGCTGAATATCGCTGCTTCGAATCCAGATGCACATACTCGACACCTTCGAGTTGCAGATCCGGCGCTCTGACCCGCAGGAAACTGCGGTCAAAAACCTCGAAATCAATCGAGCCGTTGATCACACCAGACGCCGCGACGAACTCCGGCGAGGGCACCAGGCGTGAGACGGTTTCAGCGGAAAACTGCTGCAGCGTCAGTCGACCACGCAGCATCGGGTCCCACACCAAAGGCTGTAATCGCCACTCGGGTTCGTTTGGTGCCGGTGGTCGCCATGACGTGAGATTGCCAGCCGATGAAACACGCACCCGGCCCGCGCCGACATTGGCTTCAAACTCGTAGGATTGAATCCGACCGGCATCAGCAACAGGCCAGTGCACATCCCGCGCCCTGAGCTGCCCATCCTGCAAACGGATATCGGCGAAGCGGGTCAACACCGTCGTGCCATCGGACTCACCTGGCATTTCTTCGCGCCAGTGAACCGTCAAACCATCGATCAGCATCCAGTCGAGTCGAACAACCGCCTGCCCGTCACGACGCTGCAGATCGCCAATCGAGCTGCTCGGTGAGACACGTAGCGATTCAGCCGGACCGACACCTGGTGGCTGCATATCACCGATCAGCGCTGCGATCCGATGGCTGTCCAGCACACCAAATAAATTCCATTCACCGCCCAGCGGCTTATACAACCGGAGCACCGGTCGATGCAGGCTGAGCTGGTATATGGCTCCACGCCACCCATCAATCAGCCGCAGCAAGGAGAATTCGAGGGCTACTTCAGGCACTTCGATGATCGGTTCGATTTCACCCGGCACCCGAACAGTCAACCCGGACGCGGAAATCTTCTGATCGATCCAGTTTACCGACCAGCCTTCAGTATGCAGATCAATGCCGACGCTTTGCGCCCATTCGTTTGCGGCAAAATTCAGCGACTGCGGTAGATAGACATAGTTGAAGGTGACCCAGAAAAAACCCAGCGACGTGGCGATCCACCAGACGCGAACGCGACGGAAAATCGAACCCGAAAAACCCAGCTTGCGGGGAACTGCGGTGCCAGGGTTGTCGCTCACGTCTTACCCCCCAACAAAAGAGTCCAAAGGACCCTGAAACTGATTCAGCGGACCTGCATTCTGGTCCACGCAGAAGATCACGTTGAACATTACCGCCCTGGCTTGCTCGTCGTCCACTCGTCTAAAAAAAACTCGAACGACTCTGCCGCCGTCTGAACGCCTTTGTTATGGTGCCTACTCGTGCTTTGAAGACCCCGCGAGGAGATAAGCTCATGCAACCCTCATCCGATCAGCATCAATCAGTCACCAAGGCCATTGCTGGAAGGTCACGCACTCCGGCTCTGACACTAGCGGTGGCTCTGATGCTGTGGGGGCTGATCCCTGCATCGTCAGCCGAAACAACCAACGTCACCGATACCGATATCGCCCTTGGATCGAACACGTCGGACTGGTTTGCCTACGGCAGAACCCACGATGAACAGCGTTTCAGTCCGTTGACGGATATCCATGCGGGCAACGT
>JAYSTS010000257.1:0-2263 GCA_043719475.1 Gammaproteobacteria bacterium
ATTGGGCTGGGGCGTCGGCGGGATCGAGGCCGAGGCGGCAATGCTTGGCCAACCGGTCTCGATGCTGATCCCCGAAGTGGTCGGCTTGCGCCTGTCGGGAGGCCTCAAAGAAGGCATCACCGCCACCGATCTCGTGCTGACCGTCACTCAGATGCTGCGCGCCAAGGGCGTCGTCGGCCGCTTCGTCGAATTCTACGGCCCCGGTCTCGACGCGCTCAGCCTCGCCGATCGCGCGACGATCGCCAACATGGCACCCGAATATGGCGCAACTTGTGGGTTCTTCCCGGTTGATGCGGAGACGATCAACTATCTGAAACTGTCGAGTCGACCGCCCGAACTCGTCGCGCTGGTTGAGGCGTATTCGAAAGCGCAGGGCATGTGGCGCGATGACAGCGTCGAGGCGACCTACACCGACACCATGTCGCTGGATCTCACCACCATTGTTCCCAGCCTCGCAGGTCCGAAACGACCGCAGGACCGGGTCTCGATGTCGGCCATGAAAACCGCTTTCGATGAAGTCCTGGATCTGGAAGGCAAGGGCAGTACCAAGGAAGCGCGAGTGCCGGTTTCCGGCAAGAATTACTCGCTCGGGCATGGCGATGTCGTAATTGCTGCAATCACCTCCTGCACCAACACGTCAAACCCCGCAGTCATGCTCGGGGCAGGGCTGGTGGCGCAGAAAGCAATTGCCAAAGGACTGACCACCAAGCCGTGGGTAAAAAGCTCGCTGGCGCCGGGATCCAAAGTGGTGACCGAGTATCTGGAAAAGACCGGTCTGCAGGCTTCGCTCGACAAGATCGGTTTCAATCTGGTGGGTTACGGCTGCACGACCTGCATCGGTAACTCAGGACCCTTGGCCGAAGAAATTACCGCTGCCATCAACACCGGTGATCTGGTGGTTTCTTCCGTGCTGTCGGGTAACCGCAACTTTGAGGGGCGTGTGCATCAGGAAGTTCGTACCAACTGGCTGGCATCACCGCCGTTGGTGGTCGCTTTTGCCATTGCTGGTACGACCCGAATCGATCTGAGCCGGGAACCGCTGGGCAAGGATAAAAATGGCAACGATGTATTCCTGAAGGATATCTGGCCAACCAACAAAGAAGTGGCTGACGCTGTGGCGTCTGTGTCTGCTGACATGTTCGACAGACAGTACGGTGACGTGTTTACCGGGCCGGCGTCCTGGCAAGCGATTGATGTCACGAAATCCGGAACCTATGGCTGGGAAAATTCGACCTACATCAAACAGCCACCATTTTTCTCCGTCGAAGCCAAACTGGAGCAGAGTGTTGAAGTCAGCGGTGCACGAATTCTTGCGCTGCTGGGTGATTCGGTCACTACCGATCACATCTCCCCAGCTGGCGAGATTCAGGCTGACAGCCCGGCCGGTCATTACCTGCAGCAGAACGGTGTGCAGGTCACGGACTTCAACTCCTATGGTTCACGACGTGGCAATCACGAAGTGATGATGCGTGGCACCTTTGCCAACATCCGCATCAAGAACGAGATGGTCAAAGGTGTTGAAGGCGGCTATACCAAACACATTCCATCCGGTGATCAGCTCAGCATTTATGATGCGTCCATGCGATACCAGGGTGCGGCCACACCGCTAGTGATTTTCGCAGGCAAGGAATATGGCACGGGTTCAAGCCGTGACTGGGCTGCAAAAGGCACGCGATTGCTTGGCATCAATGCGGTCATCGCCGAGAGTTTTGAGCGCATCCACCGGTCGAACCTCATTGGCATGGGCATCCTGCCACTGCAGTTCAAGTCGGGCGATACCCGCAAGAGCCTGGGATTGACCGGTGATGAAATCATCGACATTCGACTGCCAGCTGGCGAATCGAAGGTGCACACCAAGCAGGACATGGTGCTGGTGATCACGACCAAAACCGGCAAGCGTGAAGTCACGGTCATGTCTCGAATCGATACTGAAAACGAGATCGAGTACTTCAAGTGCGGCGGGATTCTGCAATACGTACTGAATAACCTGATCGCGAAGGCGGGATAGCCCCCCGCAAAGTCGCGTCAGCGACTTTGTCGGGCTCCTGGTAAACCCGCAATCCCGCCACGAGGGGTTGCGGGGTTTGCCTTGTTATCGTGGCAAACTTACGCCGTGATCTACTAACCTTGATTCGACAATAGTCGGAAAGCTGCAGACGCCCAACCCATCGCGACGTCGGGCCGCCTTCTCCGCTGCAGGAGCGGTCTCTTGTGTGCGGTCTCTTGTGGGAGCGGTCTCCTGACCGCGATCTGGTTGAATGAA
>JAYSTS010000258.1:0-4791 GCA_043719475.1 Gammaproteobacteria bacterium
CACACCGAGAATGCCGACCATCAACTCAAGTGAGCGTTCAACCAACAGTCCAACCAGTGCCTGCGAATCTACGCCCTGGTCCAGCAGATGGTGCGCGAGCCTGTTGGCCCGTTCGTTCAGCTCAAAATAGCTCAGTGGTCTGCCTTCAAAAAGAACCGCGATTGAATGCGGGGCCCTGGCCACCTGCGCTTCGAACAGTCCATGGACACTCAGGGATGGCGAGATGGGTGTTGACGTGTCATTCCACGTCACCAGAAGTTGATGCCGCTCCACGACACCCAGCATTGGCAGTTCATCAATCGCACATTCCGGATCCGAGACAATAGCCGCCAGCAAGTGCTGGTAGTGATCCGCCATACGGGTAATGGTGCTCGCATCAAACAAATCCGTGCTGTAACGGAACACACCGATCAGACGTTGCTCCACAGGCATGAGACTCAGTTCGATATCTAACGCCACCCGCTCGGAAGTCAATGGCAGTGAAGACACATCCAGGTTGTGCAGGCGCAGTTTCTGGCCAACGAAATTCAGGAACTGGAACATGACCTGTATCAGCGGACTTCGATCCAGTTGCCGCTCAGGTCGAAGTTCTTCGACCAGCTTTTCAAAGGGGACTTCCTGATGTTCATAGGCAGCCAGCGACGACTGTCGAACTGCTGCCAATAGCTGATTGAAGGTCGGCCTGCCGGAGAGATTGGTCCGTATGATCACGGTATTCACGAAACAGCCGATCAGGTTTTCCAGTTCCGTGTGGGTGCGTCCTGCTACGGGTATGCCGACGGCGACATCATCCTGACGTGCATATCGTGACAACAACACCTGGAAGGCGGCCAGAAGCAGCATGTGCAGCGTCGCGCCAGATTGTTCACTCATTCCCTGGAGGCGGACCGCCAATTCTGCCGGGATCTCGAATTCATGGCGCGCGCCTCGATGACTCATGATCGGCGGTCGAGGTCGGTCTGTGGGCAATTCCAGCGGTGGCACACCGTCCAGTTGAGCGCGCCAGTAGTCCACCAGCAACTCAAGCCGGCCCCCAACCATCTGACCTCGTTGCCACCGCGCAAAGTCGGCGTAACTGATCGGCAGCTCTGGCAGTTCAGCCTGTACCCCTCGGGTGAATGCCGAATAAAGCGTTTCAAGTTCACGCCACAGCAGTCGCAGGGAAGTGCCATCGGTCGCGATGTGATGCATCGTCAACAGCAATACGTGTCGATCCCCGGCAAGTTCCAACAACGAAGCTCGCAACATGAGATCACACGCGAGATCAAACGGTTGCACAATTTCCCGTTGTCGTCGTGTGCTCAACTCGTGATCCTGCCGGGCTGGTGAGAGCGTAGTCAGATCGATGCACTCAACGGCGAGTCGACGATCAAGTACAATGATCTGAATGGGTTCTCCGTACTGGAAAACGATGTTCGTACGTAGTGGTTCGTGTCTGGTTACGATCTGCTGCAATGCACGACGCAGGATGTCTACGTCCAAGAGGCCCTTGATTTCCCATGCGTACGACAGATTGTTGGCCGTTGCTTCCCCTTCCAGTTGCTCGAGGAACCACAGTCGTTGCTGCGCGAAAGACAACAAGGGAACATCCACAGAACGATCAAAACGCATTGGTGGAGTCACTGACCTGGTGAGTCCCTGGCTGCGAGCAGCCTCGACGATCGATGCGAGTTCCACAATCGTCGGTGCCTCGAACAGTCGAGGCAGAGGGATGTCTACCTTCATCGAGGACATAATCCTGGCTTTGACGCGAGTGGCAAGTAATGAATGCCCACCGAGCGAGAAAAAGTCATCATGGATGCCTACCGTCGGCAAGCCCAGTACCTGGCTCCAGATACTCGCAAGTTCACACTCCACTTCGCTTCGGGGTGCCACATAAGCAGTAACCACATCCGGCCGGGATTCAACTGGCAACGGCAATCCTCGACGATCAACCTTGCCATTCGGAGTAAGGGGCATTGAATCGAGCATGACGAAGCGCGCTGGGATCATTGCGCTCGGCAATCTGGATGCCAGGAACTTTTGCAGCACTTGCGGCTCAACGTCATGCCCCTGGAGTGGAGCCACCCAGGCCACGAGTCGCTTCTCACCGTCTGCGCCCGTCACAACTCCCACATGACAAGCGGCAACCTCCGGTTGCATGGAGAGTACGATTCCGATCTCAGCGGGTTCGACTCGCACACCCCCGATCTTGATCTGATCATCAAGGCGACCTGCAATTTCAAGCACACCATCCGGTCGATATCGACCAAGATCGCCCGTGTAGTACAACAAGTCGCCAGGTTCGCTGCCGAACGGGTTTGGCCTGAAGCGCTCTCGAGTCTGTTCGACGTCAAGGTAGCCGAGACTGCGAAAGGGCGTGCGGATGACAATCTCACCCAGCTCACCCACCCCACATCGTCGATCACCACTTCGCATCAGCAAGAGCTGAGTCTGAGGCAGCGGGCCACCGATGGGCTGGATTCCATTCTGCAAGGCGGTGCCTGACGGAACCCGGTACCACGATTTGGCCAGCGTGGTTTCAGTCGGCCCATAGAGATTCACGATGTCGCCGGCAAATCGCGAACGCCATATTTTCACGAGCGTGAGAGACAGTGGTTCGCCGGCCATGAAGAGGAGGCGAAAGTTGCGTAACCGTACTTCGTCATTCACGCCACTGAGCCAATTCTGCAATCGTGAGGGTACGCTGTGTACGATGGTCACACCTTGCTGATCCAGCCAGGGCCAAAGCACACTCGGATCATCGATGGAATCGCTGGGGATGCACAACCGTGCGCCGCTGGTGAGCGGCAGAAAGATCTCCCGCATGACGACGTCAAACGAGATTCCAGTGACCTGCGCGATCCGATCAGCTGGTCCAATCTCGAACTGATCACGCTGCCAGTTGATGAAATGACTCAGCCCCTCATGACTGCCTATAACACCTTTTGGTGTACCGGTGGTTCCAGAGGTAAAAAATACGTAGGCCGCGTCTTCGGGAAATCTACCTTCTATCTGTCGCGCCGGCTGGACAACATCCGATGAGCGAATTCCGGTGACCTCGCCGCTGACCCCATCAATGGCGACGATCGTTCGATCAGCGGCCAGTTCCTGAGCATCAGCGGTGATATCACCAACCACCGCGACGACCGTGCATGCCGCCTGATCGACCATGGATCGCTGACGCAGCAGTGGCAGTTTGGGATCGATGAGTACCAGCACCGCACCGCTGTGCAACAGTCCGACAATGGTGCTGATCAAGCCAAACGACGCCGACCCATAGACTGCAACCGCAGTGCGGTCTACGAGACCTTGTTTGCGCAGTTGGTCTGCAAACCGTTGCGCGCTTGACCACAGCTGGGCATAACTCCAATCGAAAGTCCCGCAGCTGATGGCGACCTGATCCGGGAGACGCCTGACAATGCGCTCGACGTGATCGGTAACCCGTTTCTGCACAGGCGCGGCCAACTCCAATCCCGGATTCGGCAACAGCAGATCCGACTTTGGCGTAAGCAACCCGAAAAACTCAATCGCACGGTCCGGGTTCACAACAACCTGTTCCAGCAACACCAGGTACTGGTCCAGCAACTCGTTCATGCGATCAGCGCTGAACAGGTCCGGGTTATAAACCAGGCTCAACTGGAGCTGTTGTGACAGCTCCTGCACATAGACTGTCAGATCGTACTTCGAGGGACGTTCGCTACTGGAAATCGGTTCGACTGCGAGCGTCGATGACTGCCAATGAGGCTGCTGCGTCGTCACACCGTTGAACAACACCTGGACCAGAGGGCTATGTGAAGCACTGCGCTCCGGACTCAGTATCTCGACCAATCGCTCGAATGGCAGCTCTTGATGCTCATAGGCGTCCAGTGCAATGTTGTGTACTTGCTTCAACAGTTCTCTGAACGTCTGCTTACCCCGCAGATCGGTTCGAATAACGAGCACGTTGAGAAAGAGCCCGATCAACGGTTCATGATCTGCCAGCGTACGACCTGCAACCGGAATGCCAACGACGATATCGAGCTGCCCGGACAGCCGGCTCAGCAGCAATTGAAATGCGGCCAGCATCAAAGTGAAAGTCGTCGACCGGGATTGCCTGCCAAGTTCGCCAATTGACTTCGTCAGTTCAGCACTCAATTGCAGAAACCAATGAGCACCACGGTTTGAACCGTGTTCCCGACGAGGCGAATCGACAGGAAGTTCAAGAATCGGTGGAGCATCACGCAGACGCTTGCTCCAGTAGTCAACCAAACCCGCTTCGAATTCTCCCTGCAATCGATCTCGCTGCCACCTGACGTACTCCGAATAGCGTATTGGAAGATCTGTCAGCGTCGATGGGTTCCCTAGCCTGAACGCTTCGTAGAGAGCCGACAACTCGTGGAACAGAATCGCACTCGACCATCCATCACTGGCGATATGGTGCAGTACCATCATCAACACATGGTCGTTGTCATCGATGCGCAACAGCGAGGCTCGAATCAACACACCACCTGCCAGATCAAAGCGTGCATTGGCCTGTTTCTGACACCAGCGGGATATGTCGTGTTCCAGTTGCAGGGGACGCGCGCCTGACAGCGCTTCCTGCTGTAGTTCAAAGCGCTTGACCGGCTGGATGATCTGCACTGGCTGGTCACCATCCATGCCAAAACTGGTACGCAAGGGTTCGTGCCGGCGAATGATCTCTTCGATTGATCGGCGCAGCGCCTCACCATTGAGCGGCCCCCGCAGCCGCAAACCAGTGGGCATGTTGTAGGCTGGGTTTCCAGGCTGCATCTGTTCCAGAAACCACATGCGCTCCTGGGCGAACGAGAG
>JAYSTS010000259.1:0-2262 GCA_043719475.1 Gammaproteobacteria bacterium
AAAAACACAGGGCGTGCTCCCTCCGCGTGCTCGACGTGCTGTCAAGCACGCCTGTGCGCGCGCAGGTCCGCGCCACCCAGCGTTTTCACTACTCTCGACGCCCTCGCTACGATCCTTCATGAATAGTGCGGGCTAGGTTCCATGTGAAGCGCGCTCGATCTCTTCTGGTAGCCGCGTTTCGTGGCGTGCGCACGATGCTTCGCGGCACTCCACCGGTTATAACCGCCGTGCGTGGCTGACAGGCGCGCAATAGGTAGAACAGCCCTGTTGATCGCCTTCAGCGGCCTAGCGTAACGCGAACGGTATGTGTCTTCGCATCGTCCGACAGGGGCAGGATTCCGCCCCTGTCGGGAATCGTTAAACCATCAATCTGTATCTCGACCACTTTGTGCCCAGCACCGGTTCGGTTGTCAACCATGATGTCGTAACGCGCTGAGCGGTACCGAAACATCAATTCGAATTGTGTCCAGCCAAGTGGAATACAAGGCGCCAGACGAAGCTGATCGCCCTCCAGATGGAAGCCAAGGATGCCTTCAACCCCGGCACGATACAGCCAGCCTGCCGCACCGGTGTACCAGGTCCATCCGCCGCGACCGACGTGGGGCGCAACAGAATAGATATCGGCTGCAACCACATACGGCTCGACCTGGTAGCGCGCGATGGTCTCGCTCGTCGCGCTGTGGTTGACAGGATTGAGCATGGCAAACAGTTGTGCGGCCTGCTCTGCGGCGCCGAGGGATATATACGCGAAGACCGACCAAGCAGCTGCGTGCGTGTACTGGCCGCCGTTTTCGCGGATGCCTGGCGGATAACCTTTGACGTATCCAGGTTCGAGTGCTGACTTGTCAAAAGGCGGGGTGAACAATACCGCCAGCTGTTCGTCCTCACGCATCAAGTAGGCTTCGACGGCGGCCATCGCCAGTTTTGATCGTACCGGGTTGCCCGCGCCTGAGATTGCGCTCCAGCTCTGGCTGATCGAATCGATTCGACCTTCGTCATTGAGGCTGGACCCCAGTGGCGACCCATCATCAAAGAATCCGCGCCGATACCACGCGCCATCCCAGCCTTCACGTTCCATGGAACACCGTAACGATTCGCAGAAGGCGAGCCATCTGACACTGCGATCAGGGTCCGAGCGAGCTGTCGCGATACTCGCGAATGACGGCAGTGTGGCCAGAAGAAACCAGCCGACCCACACGCTTTCACCGGCTCCGCCTTCACCGACCCGATTCAGTCCATCGTTCCAGTCGCCGGTTCCAAACAGTGGTAACCCGTGACCGCCTAATCGCAGGCTGTCATCCAGAGCCCGCGCGCAGTGTTCGTAGAAACTCGCCTGGTCAACGGTAACCGTCGGCAAGGCGAATGCCTCGTGTGACCCTTCTGCAAGTTGCGGACCGTCAATGAACGGCACGGTCTCGTCCAGGATCTTGAGATCACCTGAAGTTTTCAAATAGTGGAGCGTGGTGTAAGCGAGCCAGATTCGGTCGTCCGAGATGCGGGTTCGCACGCCCTGGCCCGTTTGTGGCAACCACCAGTGTTGAACATCGCCTTGAGGGAACTGCCGAGCCGCCGCTCGCAATAGGTGTTCGCGAGTCATGGCGGAATCGGTAAGGCTCACTGCCATGCCATCCTGCAGTTGATCACGAAATCCCCAGGCACCACTGGCCTGATAGAAGGCAGAACGGGCCCAGAGACGGCAGACGATGGTCTGGTACAACAGCCAGCGATTGAGCATCAGATCCATCGCGGGATCCGGTGTCTTGACCTGCAGGGCACCGAGTTTGTCTTCCCAGCCTGCCTGCACTGCATTGAGTACGCTGTCGAGGTCAGCGGTGCGATAGGCAAGGATCAGCTCTTGTGCAGCTTCTGCGCTGGCGGTCTGACCAAGCAGGAAAGTAATTTCGGTTGATTCGCCTGGCAGAAGAGTGATCGGTGCTCGCAAGGCGGCACACGGATCCAGTCCTGCGCCGGTTCGATTCGATAGGGCGTTGTTTCCCACCATTGCATGCGGGCTTGCCAAGCGGCCGTGTCGTCCGAGGAATTCGCTGCGGTCTGCAGTCCATTCGGTCTGCCGTCCACGCAGATCCGCAAACGCAACCCGAGAACCGAAATCCAGACTCCAGGTATTTCGAGCGAAGATGGCACCCGTTAGTGCGTCTGTTTCGGTTGAGATTGTGGACGCCGATTTACTGCGCGCAGTCCCAAGCACCCATTCAACGTATGCGGTAACTGTCAGCCGACGAGGGCGAGACGATGGATTGT
>JAYSTS010000260.1:0-4789 GCA_043719475.1 Gammaproteobacteria bacterium
TTGTAGTGCCAACAGCTAGCCGATGGAAGCAATCGCTGCAGGTATTTCCCTCAATACGTTAACGATCCTCGTCGGGCGGATCGCGCCTTCAGGGAGTCCCTTATGAGCGAGATCAACCCAGATCGTATGCATGCCGACGCTTTGTGCGCCGGCGATGTCATCATCGAGGTGGTCACCAATATGCACTGCACCATCCGGCCGTGCGCCCGCCCGCTCAAGCGCTGCCAGGAACATGTCCGGGTGAGGTTTTCCTCTGCCAATATCCGCAGCTGAGTAGGCGAACGAAAAAAAACGATCAAGTCCGAGACGAGTGATGTCCGCGTTGCCATTCGACAGGGCGGCCAGCGTGTAGCTGCTGGAGAGCGTGGCCAGTGTCGTCAGCGCGTCCTCGAAATAGATCACCCGATGACGACCGTCCATGAACACGTCGAATGCCTTGCGTGACAAGCTCTCCGCGTTCGCGCTGGCATAGCCGCACGACTCAATGGCCCGTTGAGTGATAAGCACTCTCAAGGCCGAGAGGTTGTGTTTGAGTTCAGGGTGATTTGTGAGCACCTGAGCACGAATTTCGGTCAGGCCGGTGGAGTTGTAAAGATCTACAACTTCCGGGACGTGTTCGCGCAGCCAGGCACGCATCGATTGTTCAGCCGCCACGATGACCGAGTCGACGTCCCACAGGGTATTGTCGAGATCAAAGGTGATCAAAGAGGGCACAATCAGTCCTCGGCTCTATTTGCAGGACGCTGGTGCGCGCGTGGATGCGCCTTGTCGTAGACTTCGGCCAGGTGCTGAAAGTTCAGATGCGTATAAACTTGAGTGGTGGAGAGATTGGCATGTCCCAACAATTCCTGTACGGCGCGCAGGTCGCCGGATGATTCCAGCACATGACTTGCGAAGCTGTGTCTGAGCATGTGTGGGTAGGGAGCATCGGTCTGCAGTTGCTGGCTTGCCATGACTTTCAGTTGTCGCTGAACGGTACGCGGGCTGATGCGTGCGTTCTTTCGGCCGGTAAACAAGGGCGATTCCGGGGTGGTAAAATGGCGTGTCTGAAGCCATGTCGACAGCGCAGCTGTTGACTGGCTACCCAGCGGGACCTGGCGAGTCTTGTTACCTTTGCCGGTTACCACAATGAACCCTTCGCGCAAATCGATGTCGCCGATGTCGGCATTGACGAGTTCTGCCAACCTCAGACCGCTGCCGTAGAGCAGTTCCATCATTGCGCGATCACGCTTCTCCAGGTCAGTCTTCGGATGCTGGGAAAATAACTGCTGCACTTGATCCGTGTCGAGCACTGAAGGCAATCGGGTTTTGCGTTTCGGACTGACCACGACGGTTGCCGGATTGTCCGCCACGATTTGCCGTGATTTCAGGAAGTGGTACATGCGGCGAATGCTGGACAGATGTCTTTGAATGGACCTGGCCGTCAATCCCTGACGTCGCAGCAGGCCGATATGCTCGCTGACGTGATGGTGGGTTACGGTCTGCCACTCGAGTTTATGGTCTTGAAGAAAACGGGAAAACCGAATCAGGTCGCGTCGATAAGCAGCCCGGGTCAGTGGCGAATAAGCGCGCTCGAACTCCAGGTATTTCAGGTACTGGTCAAGCCGCTCGTTCACCAGACTGTGCATCACAAACGCGCGACAGTTCGCGCCAGAACATCGCCGATATAGCGAACGAACAGTGTTTCCATATCGGCACTGAAGCGGGCGGCATCTTTAGAGCCAACGGCGAGACAACCCTGTGTCGTGTGCTGAACGAACGGTATGAACACCACGCTGCCTGATGAGGCAGGGTCCTGCTGCGGAAACAGGGTGCGCATTTCTTCTTCGCGCAGCGCCACACAACAGGCCACGCCTCCAGAGAGGAAGCGATCTGTCGGTAAGGCATTGGGATGACCTGTGATGTAGTCGAGACTGACCGTCGCGTCGTGAAGATGGCAGCATACGAAGTCGGCTTCAAAATCGATCAACATGTTGGTAGCCAGGACTTCGTTCAGTTCCTGCCAATTTGTCACATCGAGCAATGACAGCGTGAGCGACCTTGTTTTGGCAAACAGCGTATCGTTGTCCCGTGCGGCCTGCATCAGTTCATTCAAGCGCCGACGCATCGTCATGTTGCGCTCGCGCAGGATGCCTACCTGCCGTTCGATCAGAGAGATCGCCCGTCCGGTTTCATGGGGCAGATTCAATTCACCCAGCAAAGATGACCGTCGAACAAAGAAGTCCGGATGTTGGCGTAGATAGTCGGTGACTGTCTGATCGTCAAATTGATGGATGGCTTCGTTGCTCATTCGATGTCGATAGTGCCTTCGTAGACCAAGGTTGCCGGACCCACCATCTTCAGCGTATGCCCAGGTCCGGCCCAGCTGATTCTCACCTTGCCGCCTGGCAGGGACACCTTGACCCGGTCACGTAAACGATCGGTCAATACGCCAGCCACCACAGCGGCGCAGGCGCCGGAGCCGCAGGCGCGCGTTTCACCAACCCCGCGTTCGAATACACGCAAGCGGACAAATCCAGGTTCGACGACTTCGCAGAACTCGATGTTCGCGCCTTCTGGAAACACCTGGTGACGAGTTAGTTGCGCGCCGAGTTCCTGAACCTGCGCGTCGATCACGCTGTTCACAAACAGCACGGCGTGTGGATTGCCGACGGAGACGGGTACTGCGTGATAGATGTGGTCGTCTATCTCGATCGGAATGGTGTGTGTTGCCTCGTCGATGCAGGCGGTGGTGGGAATTGACGAAGGAGTCAGCCTGGGCTCACCCATGTCCACTTCAACCTGATCACCAACACAAACCGTGGTGATGCATCCATTGACGGTCTGCCAGCGCAATTCGGGTCTTGATGCCAGTGAATTTCGTTCGACAAACTGGGCAATACAGCGCGCACCGTTACCACACTGTTCCGCTTGGGAGCCATCCGCGTTGTAGATGCGATACCAGAAATCTGCGGCAGGATCAGTCGGTGCGGCGACCAACAGCAGTTGATCGAAGCCGATTCCGGTATGGCGATCTGCAAAAGCCGCGATCTGCTCAGACGACAGATTGACCTCCTGCGTGACCGCATCGATCACCATGAAGTCGTTGCCCAGACCGTGCATTTTGCTGAAGCGAAGACGAATCACAGACACTCCTCCTCGCGTGCCAACAGATCACGGTAGGTTTCTCGTTGGCGAACCACTTTGAATGTGTCGCCGGTGACGAGCACTTCGGGTGGGCGTGGACGTGTATTGTAGTTCGAGGACTGGACAAAACAGTAGGCACCAGCAGACATCACGGCGAGCAGACTGTCGCTGTCCAGAGCCAACGCGCGTGCACGGGCGAGGAAGTCACCGCTTTCGCAGACAGGCCCGACGACATCCCATACTTTAACCGGGCTCCTCGATGGTCGAACTGGTATCACGTCATGCCAGGCCGAGTACAAGGCTGGACGTATGATCTCGGTCATCGCAGCGTCAACCACCGCGAAGTGTTTATCTGAATCCCTGGCCGCAGGCTTCAGGTACTCGACTCGGGTCAATAAGAGACCACCGTTGCCAACCAGGAAGCGGCCGGGTTCGAGCCCTATGGACACGTTCTGGCCATGCAGTCGGCTGCGCAAGGCTTGACCATAGGCGGCGACATCGAAGTCCGGCTCGTTCTGATAGGCGATGCCCAGGCCGCCACCAAGATCGAGATGGCGGATCGGAATGCCAAGCGCTGCCAATTGGTCTCTCAGCTGCAAGAGAGCATCGACGGCATCGAGCAAGGGTTGCGCTGCTGCGATCTGAGAGCCGATGTGGCAGTCGAGGCCGATGACATTGAAAACGCTGTTCTGGCTGGCTCGAGTGTAGAGCTCGATGGCTTGCCCAATTGGCACGCCGAATTTGTTCTCTTTCAAACCCGTCGAAATATAGGGATGGGTTTGAGCATCGATATCCGGATTGATCCGCAAGGCGATGTTTGCCGTTCGGTGCAGAATTTTCGCTCGGTCGGCAATGCGGTCGAGCTCAGCAGCACTCTCCACGTTGAAACAACCGACGCCCAGCTTGAGTGCAAAGTCGATTTCTTCGACCCGCTTGCCAACCCCTGAGAAAAGGATAGCTTCAGGCGGAGCACCGATTTTCAGTGCGCGTTCGAGTTCACCACCGGAGACAATGTCGAAACCGGCGCCTAGCGACTGGAATAACCGCATCACGGATAAATTGGAGTTTGCCTTTACCGCATAGTATATGCGGTGGTCCAACCCACTTAGGGCGCTCGTCAGCGCATAATACTGCCGAGTGAAATGTGCCGCAGAATATACGAAGACGGGGGTTCCCGTCCGCTGCGCAATGTGCTCGAGTGGGACGTCTTCGACAAAGCCGGTGCCGTCGCGATATTCAATCATGGGAGGTCGATACGACGGCATCGCCAGTTTTTGGCAGATAGAGCGGACCTTTCTGACCGCAGGTTGCCACCAGCATCGACATTACGATGATGATCAGCCAGCGCACGAGGAATCTCCGGAAAAATCAGGCCCGCGACTATAACACGCCGCAACCGGACCTCCGCTTTGCTGGAGAGGTGTCTGGCTGGAGAGGTGTCTTGCTAGAGAGGCGTCTGAGCGTTCACTCGCACAACGCCGTTGGGATCCAGCCGCAAGTGAACACGTTGGTCGCCGAAGGAAAACTCAAATGTGGCGTTGGCAGCGAGGGAGGTTGATGCCTGCACCAGCAGATTTTCGATCCGCTGCGCCAGCAAGCTGTCCTCGCGACTTGACGCTGCGACGTGTGTAGTTCCGGCTTCGCGGTTGATGGCCTGCACCAG
>JAYSTS010000027.1:0-3488 GCA_043719475.1 Gammaproteobacteria bacterium
GATCGGCTTGGTGGACGCAATCATCTCTATATGCATCCAGATGATGCACAGCGGGAGAACTTTGCCGAAGGCACCCTGGTCGATGTGAGCACCGATAGCGGTACCATCCGTCTGCCGGTGAGTCTGTGCGACGACTTGTTGATCGGTGTGGTGGCGGTGCCTCACGGCTGGGGACATCAGGCCAGTGGACAACGCATCGCTGCAGCCTCACCCGGCGTCAATGTGAACATCATCGCGCGCTCCGGCGTGGACGCGATTGATGCGTTGTCCGGTATGTCACGACTGACGGCGATTCCGGTTCGTCTATCGATGGCTTCGGAAAATGAAACAGCGAACAACTGGAGCGGTCGGCAGACTGGAACGTGAGGAGGACAATCCAAGCATCGCGGTACAGCACACCGATTCAGCCACAGCCTGCTCGCCATGATGCTGCTGCTGACCGCTTGTGGTGACGTCAGCAATCCCGCGCCGATCGTCACGGCCGATGACATGCCGGGTGTGGCCTACGAGAACAACGGCATGAACGGTACGTCAAACCAGACGATCGGCAGCCCGCTACCCGGCGCGGCGCAGTTTGCCTCACCCGATTCACTACAGTCCGCGCCATCAACTCCACCAGGCACGCGCCCATTTCGCCGCTTCGAGCCCGCCGTGATTCTCGACGCAACCGGCTTTGCACAGCCGATGGCGGCTGCAACGCTCTTCATTCCTCATGGCTGGCGCACAACAGGCGGTGTCTTCTGGGCGAACGAATACATGTGCACCAACGGCTACAATTTCGGCTGGTCCGCGATGTCACCGGACGGACTCACAAGCATGGCGGTATGGCCACAAGCGGCCTGGGAAGCCAACACGTCCGGCACACCCTCAACCCGGCCCGGCTGCCCACTGCTCAATATCAACACCGTACGCGGTTATCTCGAAGGTTTGCTCCAACAGATGGTGCCAGGCGCGCGGGTACTGGATTTTCGCGAACGGCCGGATCTTGTGCTGTCGGATGATCCTAACTTCGAACCGTATCGCGATCTGCAACTGGAAGGTCGCAAACTGGAGCCTGTACGATGATCAGACTATTCACGTCCGCAGTTCTGTTATCGGCAAGCCTGCATGCGTTCGCCGTGCAGGAGTCGTTCGGACAGGGACCCACTCAGGCTCAACCTCAGCCCGTTCAAGCTCAGCGCGTTCAACCTCAGCCCGCACCACCACCGCCGGGCAATCCTACGCCAGCGAACGGGATTCTCGACCAGTTGATGGTGACCGAGAGGCAGGACTTCGGCATCGCAGCCACGGATCAACTCCATGCTGGAGAATTCCATGGACCGACCCCGTCCAGCATTCCCGGTGGCCAAGTGATCACTACCAAAGGACTGCTGGCATTGGTGCAAGGTAAACAAACAGCGTACTTCCTGTTCGACGTACTGGGCGGTGCAGAGACTTTGCCTGGGGCAATGCCGTCCGTCTGGCTGGCACAGGCGGGTTCATTCAACGACCCGATCTCGCAGCAATTCGGACAGATGCTCCGCCAAAGTACACAAGGCAGAACGGATGTCCCGCTGATCTTCTATTGCCTCTCGACCCAGTGCTGGATGTCGTACAACGCTGCGCTGCGGGCTATCAAGCTCGGTTATACGAATGTGCTGTGGTATCGCGGTGGCATCGAGGCGTGGAAGTCGGCGGGCTTGCCGATCCAGCCGGCACCACAGGGTTATCCGCCCCAACAAGGTGGTTATCCGCCACCGGGGCAACCTGGCCAACCGGCACAACCCCCGCAACCGGGCACGCCGCCGCAACCCGGTTATCCCCAGCAGCGTTAACCTCAATTGGACAAAAATTACGCAACCGAAAATGCTGTGCAGGGGTGTTCAGACCTTCGGCATGATTAACTGGGGAGAAGGTTGGGATTGCAGCGGAAATCAAACCGTAACGCCACAACCAATGAAGTTGGCAGATTCAGTAATGAGACGTCGAGTAAAAACGCCCTTGACGGTCCGATCTGTGGTAAATGCCGATTAGCCGGTCCGCAACAGTGCGTGTGAGCACCTTGTGGGAGATGTCCTGATCGCGAACCGTTGGTTCCGGGACATTGTGGGAGCGATCTCCTGACCGCGATCTTCGATGATCCCGACAATCGCGGTCTGGAGACCGCTCCCACAAGAGAACACAAAATCACGATACGCAATATCTGTGGGAGCTACCTCCTCCCACAAGAGAACACAAAATCACGATACGCTATGTGTGTGGGAGCGATCTCCTGATCGCGATTTTTGTAACAGTCCATGCCGAAAATCCGCTAAGGATGAATCGTTGGGGCGGCGCTGGTGGTCGCGGTGCGAGACCGCTCCTGCAGCGGGGAGGGCTGCCCGACGTCGCGATGGGTTGTGCGTCGGAAGCTTTACCGATTATTGTCGAATCAAGGTTAACACTCATCGCCAGACGGGATATCGGCCTGAATGTCATAACCGTCACCACTTGGGTAAAGTTGGCCCAAGGGAGAAAACCATGGCAGAACAGGCTTCAATCACACACCACGGAATCGTTGCAGGCGAAGCGCGTTGCCCAGGAGAATCCGTGCAGGATCTGCTGGCCCGCGACAGCCGCAACGTACCGGACTACCTCACCACCCACGCCTACGAATTCCTTGGCGACGAAGACATTCCCTACAGCAGGTACGTCTCCCGTGAGTTCCATGATCTGGAAATGAAGCAGCTGTGGCCGCGCAGCTGGCAATGGGCCTGCCGCGAAGAACACATCCCGGAAGCCGGCGATTATCACGTCTATGACGTCGGCCCCTACTCCGCCATTGTCATGCGCACACCGGCTGGCAGCATCAAGGCGTATCGCAATTCCTGCATGCATCGTGGCACCAAGCTAAAGCCCTCCTTTTCAAGTGGTCACTCCGCGTCCATTCGCTGCCCGTATCACGGCTGGGACTGGCACCTCGAAGGCACCCTCAAGTCATTCCCCTGCGAATGGGACTTCCCGCATGTCGAGCCAGACAAGGTTGCCCTGACACCGGTACGCGCCGAATGCTGGGGTGGATTTGTTTTCGTAAACTTCGACCAGAACGCCGCCCCGCTGGCGCAGTATCTGGGAGCGATGACGGCACACATCGACAACGCCGTCTTCGCAGACCGCTACATCGCTCAACACGTGCAGAAAGAACTCAACTGCAACTGGAAGATAGCGTCCGAGGCCTTTCTCGAGGCGTATCACGTGATGGAGACACACTCGCAACTCAGCCGCACCAATGGCGATGCCAACACCCAGTACGACGTCTATGGAGATCACATCAGTCGACTGATCAACGTGGCGGGCACACCGAGCAGTTTCTGCAAGGAAGACCTCACAGAGCAGGACATTCTTGATCTGTTCCTGGTGGGTGATCGATCTGACGTCAGTGACAAGCTCATCGTGCCACCCGGTGGCACCGCACGCCGCGTGATGGCGCAGTTTTTCCGGGACAATGTGGCCAAGTCCGGGCATGACAT
>JAYSTS010000261.1:0-4786 GCA_043719475.1 Gammaproteobacteria bacterium
GGTGCTGACCGACATCACCCATCTGCCACATCATGGAGATCTCAAGAAATCAGGCATGCGGACAATCAGGGAGCAGAAGAAGCAGGCGATTTCAGGGTCGACAGTTCCTGCTCGGCAGAGACTAACGACTTGTGCAGTCGGCGACGCTCGAGCCGTATCGGGACTGTCGAGAACATGGCGAGCACATGACCAAGCACACCACCGGCTGCGAACGCGATGAAGAGCCACCAGAACACACTCCACTGCGGGGTATGCCAGACGAGGAACCGCAGGCTGACCGGCTCCTGGTTCACCGCCAATGCAGCCAGCAATGCCACCAGCAACAAGGCGATGCCGATCATCACACGTCGCAAGGATCGCAACATCAGCGATCTGCTAGCCCGCACTATTCATGAAGGATCGTAGCGAGGGCGTCGAGAGTAGTGAAAACGCTGGGTGGCGCGGACCTGCGTGCGCGCAGGCGTGCTTGACAGCACGTCGAGCACGCGGAGGGAGCACGCCTAGTGGTTTCGCTGCTATCGGCGTCCGCAGTAGGTCATTCATGAATAGTGCGGGCTAGACCTCTGGATCTGTCGCGCCAGTTCAACTGGCTCCTCTTTATACCGATCAGGGACGGCATTCTTCTCCGCAGGTTTGCCCGAAACCACGTTAAACTGCGCGCGTTATTCCAGTGGACCTTGCCGGATCGGCGTCCTGAACATGTTCAAATTTCTTTTTGGTACCAAGAACTCTCGCGAACTTCGACGTATGGGGCGTCTGGTCAAGCAGATCAACGAGCTTGAGCCCAAGTATGCTGGTTTTACCGATCTGCAAACCGTCACGGCTCAGCTCAAGGGTCGTCTGGACAAGGGCGAGCTACTCGATGCGGTGTTACCGGACGCCTTTGCTGCGGTTCGAGAGGCGTCGAAGCGAGTACGCAACATGCGACACTTCGATGTGCAGTTGATCGGTGGTCTTACCTTGCATGAAGGTCGGATCGCCGAGATGCGTACGGGTGAGGGCAAGACGCTGGTCGCGACGTTGCCAGCTTATCTCAATGCGCTGGCCGGATGTGTTCATGTCATTACCGTCAACGACTATCTCGCCAAGCGAGATGCAGAATGGATGGGCCCGATCTATGCAGAACTGGGGCTGTCCACGGGAGTCGTAACAAGCCGTCAGAACAGCGCCGACAAACGCGAAGCTTATCGAGCCGACATCACGTACGGAACGAACAACGAGTTTGGTTTTGACTACCTGCGAGACAACATGGCGTTCACGCTGGATGATCAGTTCCAGCGCGGTCTGCACTTCGCCATCATCGACGAAGTTGATTCGATTCTGGTCGACGAAGCGCGCACACCGCTGATCATCTCCGGTCAGGCAGAAGAAAGTACGGAGCTGTACCGCAAGGTCAATATGCTGGTTCCAAAACTCGTACGCCAGCCATTTGTCGAGCGCCTGAGTCCTCTCGACCGATTTGAGCCAGTTGCCGAAGACCAAGGCGACTATATGGTCGATGAGAAAGAAAAACGCGTCGAGATGACAGAGCGCGGGCATCAGCGAGTAGAAGAAGAGTTGGTGCGGATGGGTCTGTTGGCAGAAGGAGACAGTCTGTACTCGTCTTCGCATCTCAACCTTTTACATCATGTACTGGCTGCGTTGAAGGCGCATTCCATCTTCCAGCGTGACGTTGACTATATGGTGAGCAACGGCGAAATCGTCATTGTTGACGAGCACACGGGACGAGCGATGCCTGGGCGGCGCTGGTCTGAAGGTCTGCATCAGGCGGTTGAAGCCAAAGAGGGAGTACGCATCCAGCATGAGTCGCAGACTCTGGCCTCGACAACGTTTCAGAACTACTTCCGCCTCTACAAGAAACTGTCAGGCATGACAGGTACGGCAGACACCGAAGCTGCCGAATTCAGGCAGATCTACGGACTTGATGTGGTTGTCATCCCAACACATCGACCCATGGTGCGCAAAGACCACAATGATCTGGTGTATCTGACGATTCAGGAAAAATATGATGCCATCGTCGAAGACGTTGAGACGTGCCGCACGCAGGGCCAACCGATCCTGATCGGTACTGCGTCCATCGAGTCTTCCGAAAAGTTGTCCACAGAACTGGATCGTCGGCAGATCCAGCACAGCGTGCTCAATGCCAAACAGCACGAACGGGAAGCAGAGATCATTGCCCAGGCCGGGAAGCCCGGTACGGTCACGATTGCCACCAACATGGCTGGTCGAGGTACCGACATTGTCCTGGGTGGCAATTGGGAAGCGGAGGCCAATGCGAAGCAGCTTGAAGTTGCAGATCGCGAGGCCCTGCAGAATCAGTGGCAAGGCCTGCACGACCAGGTCGTAGCCTCTGGCGGGTTGCATATCATTGGTACCGAGCGGCACGAATCCAGACGCATCGACAATCAGCTGCGAGGGCGATCCGGACGCCAGGGTGACCCTGGATCGACGCGTTTTTACCTGTCGATGGAAGACAACCTGATGCGGCTCTTCGCATCGGATCGGATGCGCGGACTCATGCAGTCCCTTGGAATGGAACAGGGAGAGGCCATCGAACATCGCATGGTCAACAACGCGATCGAAAAGGCCCAGCGCAAGGTCGAAGGGCGCAACTTTGATATCCGCAAGAACCTGCTTGAATACGATGATGTTGCGAACGACCAGCGTCAGGTGATTTACAAGCAGCGTCGGGACCTCATGGAGGTCGACGATATTTCCTTGATGATCGAAGGCATGCGTGACGAAGTACTGCGCGACACGATGGCTGAATATGTACCGCCGCAGAGTCTTGAAGAGCAGTGGGATACAGCCGGGCTGGAAAAAGCGCTACGCACGGAGTTTGCGAGTGAACAACCCATAACGACGTGGCTGGCTGAAGACGATTCGCTTGCCGAAGAAACGTTGATCACCAAAGTACTCGGTCAACTGGATGCCGAGTACAAGCTGAAGGAAACTAACTGGGCGGAGCTCGGTGTCAACATCCGAATGGTCGAAAAGCAGATCATGCTGCAGGTGCTCGACCAGCGCTGGAAGGAACATCTGGCGGCTATGGACCATCTTCGCGCCAGCATCGGGTTGCGTGCCTACGCACAAAAGCAGCCAAAACAGGAGTACAAACGCGAATCTTTCGAACTATTTCAGGAACTGCTTTTCAACATCCGTCGCGATGTTGTTCGATTGCTCTCACGAGTACAGCTTGAGCAGCCATCCCAGGTCGAGGAAGAAGAGCGTCGCCGTCGCGCAGAAGCGGAAAAGCGGATGCAGTTCAGCCATGCGGCGGCACCGACGATGGACCAGGGTGATGAAGAGCCAAAGACTGCACCGCCACTACCACCACTACCGCCGGCTCGCCCGCAGGTCGAGACAGTGGTTCGGAACGAAGCCAAGGTTGGGCGCAATGAGCCGTGTCCTTGTGGTTCAGGCAAGAAGTTCAAGCAGTGTCATGGCAAGTTAGTTTGAAGAGAGTGGTTTAAAGATGGCAGTCAACATTCCCGAGTTAATGGATTTGTTGGAGATCCCCGGGGTGCGAATTGGAACCACGAACGCCGGCATCAAGCAGAAGGTGCGAGACGACATGGTGGTCATGTTGCTCGATCCCGGTGCGACGGTCGCCGGTGTGTATACCCAATCTGCGTTTCGTGCTGCACCGGTGAAATTGGCTGCTGCACGGATGAAAAACGCCCGTGCTCTGGTGATCAACAGCGGTAACGCGAATGCGGCAACCGGACGCGCCGGAGAGCTTGATGCGGCGACCGTTTGTGATGCTGTCGCAGATGCGCTGCCCGACGTTGATGGTGATGCCGTCATGCCATTTTCAACCGGTGTGATTGGTGCCCGTTTGCCGGTTGATGCCATGCGAAAAGGCGCAAGCGACGCTGTTCAGAAACTACGCTCAGACGGTTGGAATGCGGCGGCTCGTGCGATCATGACAACCGATACGGTCCCGAAAGGAAAATCCGTGCGTGTTCCTGTTGGAGATGGCGCGGTGACCATTACCGGTATCGCTAAGGGTTCGGGAATGATCAAACCGAATATGGCAACGATGCTCGCCTTCATGGCCATGGATGCAGCAGTTCCCCAACCAATTCTGCAGGCCATGCTGACGCGTGTTGCAGACGTCAGTTTCAATCGGGTTACTGTTGACGGTGACACCTCGACCAATGACTCGTTCGTTCTCATGGCCACTGGTCAGTGTGGCGTCAGAATCGAACATCCCAATGATCCCCGGCTGGCAGTCATTGAGCAGGCGTTGACGGAACTGGCGCAGACACTGGCGATGTGGATTGCACGGGACGGAGAAGGTGCTACCCGATTTGTCACGGTGCGAGTACAGGGCGGAGTCAGTTCATCTGACTGCCTCAAGGTGGCCTATGCGATAGCCGAATCGCCCCTTGTCAAGACTGCGATCTTCGCTGGAGACCCAAACTGGGGCCGTTTTTGCATGGCCATCGGCCGCTCCGGCGCGCAAGTGGATCCGGACAAGGTGACGCTCTTTCTCGATGACGTTTGCATCGCACGCTACGGGCTCGTTGCCGAAGGCTATCAGGAAGCAGACGCTGCGCGAGTCATGGCGCAGTCCGAACTAACGGTTCGTGTCGATCTTGGGTTGGGGTCTGCTGAAGAATGGGTGTGGACCTGTGACTTTTCTTACGACTACGTGAAGATCAACGCTGAATACCGGAGCTAGCCCTAATGGCACTTACTTAGAGGCTGAACCATAACCTGTTTGTCGGGCCTGTTCACGTGCGACGGGGCGAGGGACCTTGAGCCAAGGGAAGGATTTGGG
>JAYSTS010000262.1:0-4775 GCA_043719475.1 Gammaproteobacteria bacterium
AAACGTGGCGGCAAACCGTGCATCCGCGGGTTGCGGATTACCGTCTATGAGGTACTGGATTATCTCGCCTCGGGCATGACTCCAGACGATGTTGTCGCCGACTTCCCCTACCTCACGGTCGTTGACGTGCGGGCCTGCCTGTCGTTCGCTGCAGATCGTGAGCGGCACCAACTGGTCGGAAACGCGTGACCCTGTTGTTTGATGAGAACCTGTCTTACCGACTCATTACGATTCTGCAGGATCTGTTTCCAGGTTCGCTGCACGTCGACTCGTCCGGGCTTGGAACCGCGACCAGCAGCGCGACCCCAACGATTCATCCTGAGCGGATTTTCGGCATGGACCGTTACAAAAATCGCGATCAGGAGTCCGCTCCCACAGACATAGCGTATCGTGATTTTGTGTTCTCTTGTGGGAGCGGTCTCCAGACCGCGATTGTCGGGATCATCGAAGATCGCGATCAGGAGATCGCTCCTACAATGTCCCGGACCCAACGGTTCGCGATCACAAGATCGCTTCCACAAGACGCCTTTTCTCGACGTCTCATGACTGAATCTGCCAACTTCATCGGTTATGACCTTACGGTTTGATTTCCGCTGCAATCCCGATCTTCTCTATAGTCAATCGTTCCGAAGCTCTTACTCAGCAGCATTTTCGGTTGCGTAATTTTTGTCCAATTAAGGTTAACTCTGAACCGGAAGCAGGGTTCCTGGTTATTCGTTGACTTCCTGCGCGCGGATTATTCCCCCCGGAACGCGCGGGAGCAGGGGAGTCTTGGCTCTGCTTTAGAAGGGTCAGGACACGCGGAAGCGTACGTCGCCCAGTGCACCAAACTCCGCCAGATACTCTCCAGGCAATGCCGGGTGGGCACCGCCCAGAGCGCCAGTCATGAACAACAGACCAGGATTGATGACGTAACCTGCGTCGATCACCTTGTTGACAAGCCACAGCAACGCCTGCCACTGGTCACCAAAAAGATCCCCGCTTCGTGCCTCGTGCAGGGTGGTACCGTCACGGCTCAGTCGAATCTGGATGCCATTCACGTCGATCCGGTCGGCCAATTGTGGTTTGCCACAGATGTATCCGGCGGATGCTGAGTTTGCTGCAATGAGATCAAGTCCGGTAAACCGCGTACGACCAAAACCCGGGTCGGCGAGTTCGATCATAGGGACACACGTTGACATGGCACTGCGCAGTTCAGCCACGCTTGTTATTGACGTGTCGATTTTTCTCGCCGCTCGAAAGCCGAGCTCGGTTTCGATCAGCAGCGTGCGATAGGTCGTACGCTCGAGGCTATCGCCCATTTTTCGTTCGCCGCGGCCGAACAGCGCACCGACAATTGGCTCATTCAGGCCCAAGGCAGTCTGCAGCGCCTGAGCATTCGCCGCGGACTTGTAGCCTGTTACTTCGTCGATCGTCGAGTGCAGTTCAACAAAGCCTCGCTGGATGGCCAGTGCATCGGCCATGGAAAGCGGGTTATCCGCGGCGCAGGCAGCAGAGGGTGGCGCATAGAATGTGTTAGCGCGCAGGGCGGCCATGAATCCGCTTGTTATGGCATCCAGCTCCTGTTTCGAGACCGTCATGCGTGAATGTGCTCCGTCGTTCTCAATTCACTTGGTGTCGATGCTTCACTGCTTGCCAGAGACCACGACTTCGATGAGGTGCGGCCCGCTGGTCGCGATAGCCGCGGTTATGGCAGCTTGCAGAAGGTCTGGATCTTCAATCCGCTCGCTCGTTACACCCATGCCCCGCGCCATCGCCGTGAAGTCGAGGCCGGGTGACAGGTTCATGAACGGGTAGTCGCGATTGGAGGTAGCATCGAAGCGCAGGCGATAAGTGTCCATGTTGTGCTTGAGCACTCGATATTCGCGGTTGGCCAGCACCACAAACACAATTCGTAGTTTGAGCAAAGCCGCCGTCCATAACGATTGAATGGCATACATCGCCGAACCGTCACCGGTGATCATGACAACTGGTCGATCCGGCCATGCGACGGCAACGCCCAGAGCGCCAGCGATGCCTTGACCGATGCCACCACCTCGTTGACCGAAGTAGTCACCGGTAACGCGAAAGTCGAAGACACGCGCCACATCACCCGTGGCGGTGACGGACTCATCGACCACCACCGCGTTGGTTGGCATGCCCGCTGCGATTTCGGTGAGCGCACGCACAGGTGTCATGGGTCGCGCATCACGGGTCTTGGCGAGGTTTGCGGCTGCCGCTTCACTACGCCGATTGGCTGTGGCGGCAAGTTCAGCCCTACGGCTCGCTGATGTGTTCGATGGAATCCTGGTTGCGAGCGCCATTTCAAGCGCGTTGATGCCAGGCTTCAGCGCTGATTGCAGGCCGACCTTGACTTCGAAATTGCGGGCCATCACGCCGGAAGCATGGGCGAGTTGAACGATTGGTGTGCCCTCTGGCACTGCACGTACGGGGTCGAACCAGATTTCTTCGAAGAATGGTCCACCCAGCATGAGCAGTGCATCGCAACCCGCCAATACCGAGCGAACCCCAGCGGCATCGGATGGCAAGGTGCCACCATAAGCAACGTGTCGATTTGGAAACACCAGGTGCTGGCGAAGAATGTCCTGATACACCGGCGCGCCCAGGCGCTCTGCAAGTTTGACCAACGCAGGCGTTGCCCCTGCGCGCGCGACGTCGTCACTGGCGACGATGACTGGTCGCTGCGCAGATGCCAGTATCTCAGCCGCGGCCTCAAGTCCTTGTGCGTCTGGCGTGGATTCTAGGAACAGATTGCCGGCAGTCCAGGCACCGTTGCGGGTTTCCTGTTCCATCACGTTGATCGGTAACGCGACAAACACCGGCCCCTTGGGTGTCTCGTTGGCGATGCTGATTGCCCGCTGCATGACATCAGCCATTTCGTCCGCGCTGTTGACCTGCGTTGCCCACTTGACCATGGGGGCTGCCATGGCAACCAGATCGTGCCCGAGCACAGGATCGCGCAGGCGCATCCGCGTGTCCTGCTGACCGGCCGTCATGACCAGCGGTGCTGACGACTTCAAGGCACCGTAGAGTGTTCCCAGGGCATTGCCGAGTCCGGGTGCAACGTGCACGTTGGCGACCACGGTTTCCCCCGTGGCCTGGGCATACAGGATCGCGGCACTGACCGCGATGCCCTCGTGCAGGGTGGTCACATAGCGAATGTCCGGATACTCGGAAAGAGCGTCGAGCAATGGGCTCTCGGTGGTGCCTGGATTACCAAAGATGGCCCGCACGCCATGAGCGCGCAGGCTGTCCATGAATACGGTACGTCCGCGCATGGGTACTGTCCTGGAACGAAGAAGGCGACAGACTACGCGACGGCATGGTCTCGACTCAATTGTTGAACACCATGAACTGAGAGCCGACGCGATCCTTTGATCACCTGAAACGGACCCCGTCCATTGCGTACCTGGGGTATCGTGTATCGCACCAACCCTTGGAATCAGCCCTGGATGAAACTCTACACCGGTGACCTCAGCCCCTATTCGGCCAAAGTCCGCTTGCAAATCTATGCCAAAGGCATCACAGACATCGCCTTCGAGCGGCCACCTGGATTTTTGCAGGGTGAGTTCAACAAGACTTCGCCGCTGGGTCGCATTCCCGCTCTGGATATCGATGGTGATGTGATGCCGGAGTCCGAAGTGATAACCGAGTACCTCGAAGAGTGTTATCCCAACCCGTCGTTGCTCGGTGCTTCGCCGCGAGTGCGCGCACAAGTTCGTACCGTTGCACGCATCGCTGACATCTATCTCATGAACAATATATTCATGGCGCTGCCGCAGGTGCGACGCGCCTCACGCGTGGACGCCATTCGCGACCTGTTCATGGCGCAAGTGACACGCGGCATCAATGCGCTCGAACACTATCTGGGCGAAGAGCCTTACGCGGTAGGAAACACCTTGACGCTGGCAGATTGCAGCCTGGTACCGGCGCTGTTCATGTGTGAGCACGTGGTGCCCACTCTGGACGTGGATAATCCCATTCCCGGCCGGATTCGCACGGCAGCGTACTGGCAGTGGATTCAGCAGGACCCCCATGCCATTCGGGTGCTGTCTGAGATGACCCATGGTCTTGCAGAACGGCGCGCTGGCCGCGGTTAACCTCGATTGGCCGGTCCGCAACGGCGCGTGTAAGCACCCTGAGCGATCTTGCGATCACGAACTCCATCGCGGTCAGGAGACCGCCATAGGATTTACAAATTCTCGATGCCGATTCCTGTGGGAGCAATCTTGCGATCGCGAACCGTCGGTTGCGTGACTTTGTGGGAGCGATCTCCCGATCGCGATTTTTGTTACGGGCCATGCTGAAAATCCGCACAGGATGAACCGTTGGGGCTGCGCTGGTGGTCGCGGTCCGAGACCGCTGCTGCAGCTTTACCGATTAGGGTCGAATCAAGGTTAAATCCTGCCGTGCAGCGCGCAACAAGTCGTCGGTGTCAGCCGAGACCGGCCGCCCGGCGCAGCCGGTCGCGCACCGCTTCCCACATCGGGGTGGCAGGCGGGACCTCAAGCAGAATCAGATCGAGATCGTGTACATCGAGTTCACGCAGTCTCGCGTACAGGTGACGCGCATAAACCACCGGGTCTGCAGACAACGAACACCACTCGATGTGAGCCAGAACCGGGTTCGCATCCGGGCCCAAGGCGATGACCCCGATTTTGGATTGAGTCGATGCACCGAGTAGCGCCGCGCTTAACTGTGCCGACTCGAGCCAACGAACCGGCGTGTGGGGCGCGTAATGACTGGGCAGATCACCGGAGACACGTGGCGCGTCT
>JAYSTS010000263.1:0-39058 GCA_043719475.1 Gammaproteobacteria bacterium
GTGGCCGCAAGTCGAGTGCTCACTGAAGAGATCGCGGGAGTCAAGGATCATCTCGACCTGCTGGTGCGAGGCGACCAACCCGATGCCGACAAGCTGGTAATCCTGGCCGATTCCTTGCGACGCATTGCGTCCACCTGCGGGGTGTTGGGTTTCGAAAGCTCGCGGCTGATCGTGCTGGATCAACTTGAGGTATTGGAACGATTCAAGGACCTGACCGAACTGGATCGGGAGCAGCTGTTCGGTATTGCATCTGCGCTCGTTCAGGTTGAGGAGAATCTGGCCAGCGTCACGCATCTCACAGGCCAGGCTCAACGCGCACCCGGCGTATCGGAAGCAGAGCGCCAGGTGCTGATTGAGTCGCGGACCGGGCTTGAGGCGATCAAACAGGCCATCGTGAATTTTGTTGGTAGCGGATTCGCGAACGAGCACCTCAATGGCGTTGCTCGAAGTCTGCAGGGAATCAGCGCAGCACTTCGCATCACCGGCTTTGTTCGACCAGCGTCTTTGCTTGAGGATTGCCATGCCTTTCTGGTGACGGAGATTTCTGCCCTGTCGAGCGATGGCCAGCCTGCGCAGTGGGAACGTCTGGATCGGTTCGCGGATTGCCTGAGCGGCATCGACTATCACCTTGAACGACTGGTTACCAATGTTGGGGCCAAGGCCGACGATATCCTCGACGTCGTGGAGCGCAGCCTCGTTGCCACAGGCTATCTGGGCCGTGGGCTGGTGTTGGCTGCGATGGAGTCGGCGACAGCTTACTTAGATCAGGCCGAACCGGAAGTCGATTCAGAAGCGGCCTCTTCCGCAGAGCGAGAAATTGCGCAAGCGCAGACTGTGGCCGACAACGTTAGCTTGTCAGCCCAGCCAGTCGAAGAATCGCAAGGTGAGAACGACGCGGATGGCGGCAATGCTTCGGATGATGCGGGCGGCGTCCTCCAAGAGCTTGTCGATTCCGGCATGCCGGTCATCGACCTGGATTCGTTGACGATCGAGTCTGCAACGCAGATATCGACCGATGAATTCGCCACTGAATCGGCTTGGGAGATGGCGCCTGCGGATGCCGCCGTAGCGGATGAGCTGGAACTTGCAGCGAGTGAAATGGAGGAACAAAATTCCTCGGGCGTGATTCTTGGCATGGAATCCCCCTTTGAAGAGACGTTAGAGGTCGACACGGGGACTTTGTCGACCGACCAGTCTTTGGCAACGGCGAGCTCTTTTGGCTTTGTTGTGCCAGCGGAAATTGATATCAGTGAAATTTCGCTGGACAACCTCAGTGTCGAAAGCAAGCCAAACCTCTTGGTCAGCGCGATCAATGACGAAGCGTCAACGTCTTTGGTCGAGGCGGTAGAACTGCCGCTGCCGGTCGAAACCCTTGTTGAAGTTTCGATATTGGCGCCAGACATTGCGGACGAGTCGTCCTCGCTTCCTCTGGACTCGACGATGATGGAGTCGGTCGAGGGGCTTGCCGTTCAATTGTTTGAGGCAACACTCCCTGAGCCGGAGCCAGTGGACGACGTCAAGATCGTCGCAGCCGACGCTTCCAGGATGGAGGCCATGAGCGACGGCGGCGCGGTCGAGTTCGATCTCACAGACAGTCGGTTCGACATCCTGGAGTCGTATACACCCAGCACCGAATCGCTTGTTGCACAAGGTGATGCTGAGCTTCGAGGGGTCTTTTCTGAAGAGGCTGAAGAGGTTGTTCTGATCTTGGATGAGATGTTGTCTCGCTGGCAACAGGATCCAGCTGATGAAGCTGCGGTCCGGGAAATCCGACGCGGATTTCACACGCTGAAAGGCAGCGGGCGAATGGTCGGAGCCCAACAGATTGGAGAGTTGGCCTGGGCTATCGAGAACATGCTCAATCGGGTTCTCGATGGCACCCTCCACTCGGTTGGTGAAATCCAGGTGGCGGCCCGATCAGCGCGCGAGCTGATGCCCGCGCTGCTGCTGGCCTTCAACAAGAACATACCTGCAGCCGGTGACAAGACAGCACAACTGATTGAACTCGCAGATGTACTTGCCAGTGGCGGGACTCTGGCGTCAGAGGATGATGCAGCTGAGTCGTTGAAGACCAGTCCCGAAGAGGAAGAGCTTTCGCTGTTTCTAGCCGAAGCCAGGGAGTACCTGGCGCTCCTGCGTAGCAAAACGGGGCGACGTCGTGTTCAGCTCGACGATGAACTCCTGATGGCACTCCACTCTTTCGTTGGCGGTGCCAATCTGATGGCGCCCGGTATGCTCGCGCGATGTGCGGAGCTCTTGTACGAAGTCGCCCGAGCCGCCCAGGCGCAGGCTTTGCGCGGCCCCAATGTCGAAGTGGACATGGCGCGGCTCTTCCAGCAGGCAGCGGAGTTTATCGGTGCGAGCCTCGACAGACTTGAGGCTGGCATCGAGGTAGACGACGTCGCAGCTGCGGAAGTGATCGCGCTGGCCACATCGCTCTCTCTAGTAGCCGATGAAACGCCTGCTGAAGAAATGCTGCTGGGTTTGGTACAGCTTGAAGCTGTACTCGGTGCCCGAGCGTCCTTTGATGCCTGGAAGATCGGGCCTCCGACTCCTGGTTTTGTTGATCAGTTTATTGCTTCGATGCGAGCGATCCAGGGCGCGACCTTTAGACCCCAGATCATTGATATTGCCAAGGCGCTGATCCAGGCTATTTCTCAGCTGGAAACCACCTCACGATTGCCCGAACCGACTCATATCGTTCTCTTGGAGAGTTGCGAACGTTTGTTGCAGGTGGTTGATGCGATTGGCACGGATCAGTTCCTGCCGCGTGTTGACGATGTTGTGACAAAGCTGGGTGATCTCGCCGGTATCAATGCGGCAAGTCCGGCAGGCCCGGAGTCCTCCGACAAGGCGTCAGCCGCCACTTTGCCGATCGCCTCCGAGATCGAAACTCCTTCTGCAGTAGAAATAATGCCGGTTCAACGTACCGACACCGGCGTATCGATATCCAGTACAGAGTTAGCGCAAGTAGATCGCGAAGCAGAGCAGCTGGACGTAGAACTGGCCGAAGTCTTTTTCGAAGAGGCTGAAGAGCTGCTTGAGGCACTGGATGCCAGCGTTCAGGCCTTTGTGCTAGACGGTCGGAATGGCCTGCCTCTCGAAAATATGCTGCGTGGATTGCACACGCTGAAAGGAAGTGCGCGCCTTACCGGCCTCGGCGTCGTTGGTGATCGCGTACACAAGCTGGAGTCCTTCCTCAGCGGACTTCAGTTCGGCCGCGATGAAATCACAACACCGATACAGCAGCGTGTACAGGGTAGCTTCGACGCGATATCTACCTTGACGATTCGTGTTCGTGAGCAGTATCGCCACAAATCAGACACGGTTGGCGATGGTCGCAAGTCGGTGGTACAAGCGAGTGAAGCAGAAGCAGCAGCCGGTTCACAGGATCTGATCCAACGAAGCGAAGCGAAACCAACGCCGTTATCCTCTCATCCTGGCTCCGCATTGAACTCGGTGACAGCTGGACCGGACATGATCCGGGTGCGTGCGAACCTGCTCGAAACGCTCGTGAATCTTGCAGGTGAAAGCAGCATTCTGCGAGCGCGGGTTGAACAGGGCATCAACGACTTCGCCGTAGCGCTTGATGAGATGGGAGTCACCATTGAGCGGCAGCGAGAACAACTTCGACGGCTTGAACTCGAGACGGATGTACAGGTGGCGGTTTTCCGGGCTGAACGTGCGGATCGCCGACAAGAGTATTTCGATCCGTTAGAGATGGATCGTTATTCGCAACTCCAGCAGCTTTCGCGGGCGCTTTCGGAAAGTGCGTCAGACATGCTCGACCTGAAAGACACGTTACTGTTCAAATCTCGAGAAGCTGAGACCATCCTGCTGCAACAGGCGCGCATAAACACCGAGTTGCAGGAAGGCCTCATGCGAACGCGCATGGTCCCGTTCAGTCGCCTGTTGCCACGGCTGCGCAGAATCGTGCGGCAGGTTGCCCAGGAATTAAAGAAGGATGTTGAAATTCATGTTCTCAATGCCGAAGGGGAACTCGATCGAAACCTTCTCGAACGTATGGTTCCGCCGCTTGAGCACATGCTCCGCAATGCCGTAGATCATGGCATTGAGTCGACGATGGTCCGACGTAGTTTCGGCAAATCGATACCGGGACGAATTGATCTTCGACTGTCCAGGGAGGGCGGGGATATCGTTATCGAGATAACCGACGATGGGGCGGGTATCGATATCGAGACGGTGCGTGCAAAAGCGATGGAGCGCGGGATGCTCAGGCCGGATGCAAATCTCAGCGATGATGAAGTCTTGGATTTTGTCCTGGCTCCCGGTTTCAGCACTGCAAAATCGCTGACACAAATTTCCGGGCGGGGAGTAGGTCTCGACGTAGTTAACAATGAAGTGAAGGCGCTGGGTGGAAGTATCGGGATTTACAGCTCTCCCGGTAAAGGGACGCGATTTGTCCTGCGAGTGCCATTCACTGTCTCCGTCAATCGTGCACTCATGGTGACCGTTGGCGATGATCAGTACGCGATTCCGCTTAACACGATAGAAGGAATCGTGTTGGTCGATAGCTCTGAATTACAGGCGATCTATTCGTCAGACGACAAGCTGTTTGAATATGCAGGGCTCGCCTATCGTGTGCGTTACCTGGGCCGCTACCTCGGTCGCGATCTCCCCAATGTAACAGGACGCGGTGGTGTACCGCTGGTGCTGGTTCGCTCGGGTGATCAATCGATGGCCGTAGCGGTGGATGGAGTCCAAGGCAGTCGTGAAATCGTGGTGAAGAGCCTGGGCCAACAATTTGCCGGAGTTGGTGGAATTTCCGGCGCGACCATTCTGGGAGACGGAAGTGTCGTGGTCATATTGGATCTTCTGGCGTTGATTCGTGCGCAGGGCCGTGAGGCATTAGGGTCAGTGATACGTGATGTTGCCAACCACGTCCACACACGATGCGTCATGGTAGTGGACGACTCCGTTACTGTCCGCAAGGTCACGACGCGGCTGCTTGAAAGACAAGGCATGGATGTCATAGTGGCGAAGGACGGGGTCGAGGCGATGTCTCTGCTCGGAGAACGCACCCCCGACATCATGCTGTTGGATATCGAGATGCCCCGTATGGATGGCTTCGAGGTCGCCCGGCAGATGCGGCACGACCCAAGGATTGCTCGAATACCAATTATCATGATCAGTTCACGCACGGGCGCCAAACACAAAGACCACGCCCTCTCATTAGGCATAGATCGGTTTCTAGGCAAGCCGTTCCAGGAAAACGAACTGCTCGCCGCAATTGATGAATTAGGGCTGAGGAGGTAAGGCGTGCGCCAGCCGGCTGTTCGCCAAGCGCAGGAGCTGGCCTGCGTGGTCCTGCCGCAGGAAGAGCTGAGCGTGCTCGTACCAAATGACTGCGTCGCGGAAATTCTGCCTTGGCGTCGAGTAAAACCAATGCCCGGAGCGCCTCAATGGTGCCTTGGTACGCTCGGATGGCGCGGTCAGACCGTGGTCGTTATCGACTTCCAGCTGCTGACAAACGATAGTGCACAGTCGCGCTTGAATCGACGCGCATTGGTGATCATGCACCGGACGACTAATCGAGAGGGGATGTCGTTCTATGCGATTGCAAGTTCTGGACTGCCACGCCTCCTGCACCTTGCGGAGGATGAAGTCAGGGATGTTGAGGACGGGCGGGCCTCCGGGGCAATACTGTCGCACCTGACGTTGGGTACGGAGGCCGTCGTTGTGCCAAACCTTCGTTATCTCGAGGACCAGGTCAGCGCCATCATTTGAAAGACTGAATCAGCAGCGATTCAGGAATCCCAACCCCACCCATGACGTACAGCGGCCAATGCCGCCAGTGGTGCAGTTTCGGCTCTCAGAACCTGACCTCCCAAACCATGTTGTGCGATACCTTGTGATTCAAACCAGATGAGCTCACGTTCTGACCACCCGCCTTCCGGGCCTACCAACAGTGTTGTCGGCACCAAGGGGAGAGTCAGCGGCAGGGAAGGAGACCCTGGATGCAGCGCAATCAACTGCCGTGAGGACTCGATGTGTGAATTCCTCAGCGCATCGAGTTCAAGCGGCCCGACCATAGTTGGCAGAAAACGTGTGCCGCTTTGTTCACAGGCCGAAACCACGATCTTCCGAAAATGAGATAGTCGGCGTTCTTCACGATCCTCACCCCAGTGCGCGTTTGCTCGATCAGCGGTGAGGAGGGCGATGTACTGAACGCCTAGTTCAACAGCTTTTTGCAGTGCGCGATCGAAAGCATCACCTTTCAGTAGCGCAAGTCCAAGGCCTAGCGGGAGTGGTATCGGCGCGTCTGGGAGCTTTTCCTGCAATAAAACGGAACACGCGCGTTTGCCTGTTTTGGCAAGCGATGCCAGCCACTCGCCTCCGCATCCATCAAAGATGCTGACGGAATCACCCTTCTGTAGCCGGAGCACTCGCAGAAGATGGTGTGATTGTTCTTCGCCTAGTTCGAGCTCGTCACCAGCGTCCAGTGAACGGTCATTCCCAACGAACAATCGCGTGATGCGCACTGGCGATCAAAGTACTAGAGAATGGCCAAGGCATCGACGATGCGACGGCTCGCACCCCAGCGATTGAGCGTGTACAGGTGGAAGCCGGGCGCGTCGGTTTTGAGCAGTTCTTCGCACAATCGAATGCAGACGTCGCAACCAAAATCACGTACGGCAGCTTCATCGTCCGCAATGCTTTCCAGTTTCTTGAGCATCCAACGAGGAATGTCTGCACCAGCCTTGGCTGAGAATCGGACGATGCTCTCGACGCTGGTGATGGGCATGATTCCGACGTAGAGGGGTATCGAGATACCTCGTGCCGCGCAGCGCTCTCGAAAGTCGTAGTAAGCGTAAGGGCTGTAAAAATACTGAGTAATTGCGCTTGTTGCGCCAGCATCGACTTTGGCTGCGAAGTAGTCCAGGTCTACCACCGGAGATGTTGCGTCTGGATGAACTTCGGGATAGGCGGCGACTTCGATTTCAAAGTGATTAGCGAAATGTTTGCGGATCAACGTCACCAGCGCTTGTGCGTTGGCAGCTCGCAACGAACGTCCGAGACCAGACGGAACGTCTCCCCGCAAGGCAACGATCCGACGTACACCGATCTCGCGGTAGCGCTCCAGAAGTTTTACGATGGTGTCGTCAGCATCCGCTCCCATCGACAGATGCGGAGCCGCCTGATGCCCGGCTGCGATCAGTGCGGCGACCGTTTCATAAGTACCTTCTCTGGTCGAGCCACCAGCACCATAGGTCACTGAATAGAAAAGGGGTTTGGCGCTCTGCAAACGCGGGACGACGTTCTGCATCAGCTTGCTGACGCCGTCACCCTCCCTCGGCGGGAAAAACTCAAAACTGAGGCGTGTCATTGTTTTCCCTCGATCCAGGTCCTGTGGGAGGCTCCGTGATTGGATCAGCCGCGCAGAGCGGCTGCCTTGTCTGTCCGCTCCCAGGTGAACTCGGCTTCTGTACGGCCAAAGTGTCCGTAGGCTGCAGTATTCCGATAGATGGGTCGCTTCAGGTCCAGCATCGCGATCAGACCTCGCGGTCGCAAGTCAAAATGTTCACGTACAAGTTGAACGATTTTCTCGTCGGCGATTTTACCGGTACCAAAGGTATTGATGCTGATGGACGTCGGTTCTGCGACGCCGATTGCGTAACTGATCTGGATTTCGCACCGGGCCGCGAGGCCCGATGCGACGATGTTCTTGGCAACATAACGACCCGCATAAGCCGCGCTGCGGTCAACCTTCGATGGATCCTTGCCGGAAAAAGCGCCACCCCCATGACGGGCCATTCCGCCGTAGGTGTCGACGATGATCTTGCGACCTGTCACGCCGCAGTCGCCAACTGGACCGCCGATGACAAACTGGCCAGTTGGATTGATGAAGTACTTGGTTTTGGAGGAGAGCCAGTTGGCAGGCAAGACGGGCTTGATGACCTCTTCCATCACTGCTTCGCGCAGATCCTTCTGGCTGATGTCTGGCTCATGCTGCGTGGACAGCACCACGGCCTCGATGGCGCTCGGCTTGCCCTCGGAATCGTAGCGGAAGGTGATCTGCGACTTTGCATCCGGACGCAGGAACTTCAGAGTGGAGCGTCGCTTGTCCGCCTGCTGCTTCACCAGAAGGTGTGCGTAGGTGATCGGGGCGGGCATCAACACTTCTGTTTCGTTCGTGGCGTAACCAAACATCAGACCCTGGTCGCCTGCGCCTTGTTCCTTGCCATCCGATTCGTCCACGCCCATGGCGATATCGGCGGACTGCATGCCCAGGGCGTTAATGACCGTGCACGCCTCGGGATTGAAACCGATAGCGTCGCTGTCGTAGCCGATTTCGGCGATGACCTTGCGAACCAGCTGATCGATATTGACCTTGGCGTTGGTGCGAATTTCGCCAGCGACAACGACGATGCCGGTCTTGATCAATGTTTCGCAGGCAACGCGCGATTCACGATCCTGTGCCAGCATGGCGTCCACGATGGCATCGGAGATTTGGTCTGCCATCTTGTCGGGATGCCCTTCGGAGACGGATTCTGAGGTAAAAACGGAATACTCGGCCATGAAACACGGTTCCTTTTGAGAGGGAAGTTTGACTTGCGCTGACCATTGCTATTGAACAGTCAACCTGCCGCAAAAACGTGCCGTCATTGTAAGCGAATTGCACTGCAGCAAATTGCGACAGGCACACGAACTGGGGACAATGGACGTCGTTATACGGAGACTGAGAAATAAATTGTCAAGATTAGAGCGCGCCAATGCAATTCGGGTGCTGTCGATGGATGCGGTGGAGAAAGCCAAGTCCGGCCACCCCGGCGCGCCAATGGGCATGGCCGATATAGCGGAAGTTCTGTGGGTCGATTTGCTGCGACATGATCCGAGGGATCCTGGCTGGTGGGATCGTGACCGCTTTGTACTGTCCAACGGACACGCTTCGGCGCTTCTTTACTCGCTGTTGCACCTCACCGGTTACCCCTTGACGATGGAGGACATCAAACAATTCCGGCAACTTGGTTCCAGAACTGCCGGACACCCAGAAGTCCATGAGTGCCCTGGTGTCGAAACGACTACAGGACCGTTGGGCCAGGGCTTCGCTAATGCGGTAGGCATGGCACTTGCCGAATCTCGCCTGGCGCGCGAGTTTAATCGGGATGGCCACTCAGTGGTCGATCACCGCACGTGGGTGTTCGTTGGTGATGGTTGCCTCATGGAGGGAATCTCGCACGAAGCCGCTTCGCTTGCTAGTGCGCTGGGCCTCGGGAAGCTCATCTGCATTTACGACAAAAACGGTATTTCGATTGATGGTGATGTGAAGAGCTGGTTCCCGGAAGATGTTGCGGGTCGCTTTGAGGCGTATGGCTGGCGTGTCATTCGCGATGTGGATGGCCACGATGCGGGCGAAATTGAAACAGCGCTCAACGCGGCGATGAAAAGTGATGGCAGGCCAACGCTGGTCATGTGTCGCACCATCATCGGCTATGGTGCACCTGGCAAGCAGGGGACGGCAGGGGCGCATGGCGCGCCACTTGGCGCAGAACAGATCGATCTCGCCCGCAAGAATTTCAATTGGGGTAGCGCGCCATTTGAAATGCCCCAGCACATCTATGCCGCGATGGATTGTCGTGGTCGCGGCGGTCAGTTGCGACGGACCTGGCAAGAGCGCTTTGCCGGTTACCGGTCGGTTTACCCCGAACTCGCCACGGAGTATGAAAGACGCATGGGAGGGACGCTTCCTGCCGGCTGGGATGATGGACTCAGTGCCTTGATCGAGCAGGAAATGGCCGCGCCCAACTCGATTGCGACGCGCGTTTCTTCGCAAAACTGTATCGCGGCAGCGGCAGCAAGAATCCCCGAGCTCTTTGGTGGCTCGGCAGACCTCACCGAGTCGAACGGCACGCACTGGCCAGGAGCCGGTGATCGATACCTCAGTTATGGCGTCAGAGAGTTTTCGATGACCGCCATCACCAATGGTGTGGTGCTGCACGGTGGAATCCGACCCTTCAGCGGTACATTTCTGGTGTTCATGGAATACGCGCGCAATGCGGTACGTCTCGCGGCGCTGATGGGTCTGAATAATATTCTCGTTTACACCCACGACTCCGTTGCACTCGGTGAGGACGGTCCAACCCACCAGCCCATCGAACAACTGACGAATCTGCGAACCACGCCGAACATGCAGACGTGGCGGCCATGTGACACGGTCGAAACAGCCGTTGCGTGGCAGCAGGCATTGTCGTCGCGCAACCAGCCGTCTGCCTTGGTGCTGACGCGCCAGAAAACCGAGCCCCAGCCTCACACTAAGGCAACGGTGGCAGGCATAACCAAAGGCGGTTACATCGTCAGGGAAGCTCAAGGGGGTACGCCGAAATTGATCCTTATCGCCACCGGCTCCGAAGTTGCGCTGGCAGTGCAAGCTGCGAGCCATCTCACGGCGGAAGGGGTAAGCGTTCGGGTAATCTCCATGCCGTGTACGGAGCGGTTTCTGGCGCAGGATGCCGCCTATCGGGATAGCATTTTGCCGCCGTCGATTCGTGCGCGGGTCGCGGTCGAAGCGGCCCACCCGGGTTACTGGTATCGATTTGTCGGTTTGGACGGCGCGGTTGTCGGCATCGAGCGATTTGGATTGTCAGCACCTGGGAATGAAGCCATGGCAGCGTGCGGCATCACCGTTGAGCATGTTGTTGCGAGTTGCAAGCGAGTGATTGACCACGTCGCCTGATTTTTTTGTGGTGGCGCAAGCGAGTTGTCGATCAGCAGGGTTCTGATCCGTCGGGAGCGCAGGGACAGGAGTAATGGAATGCCAAGATTGATGCGTGAGATCTCGCTAGCCGGGCAGCGCGTGCTGATACGCGAAGACCTCAATGTCCCGGTGAAGAATGGAAAAATCACCAGTGATGCGCGGATTATCGCTGCATTGCCGACCATTCGACAGGCGGTTGCCGCTAACGCCAGGGTCGTGGTGATGTCGCATCTGGGACGTCCAAAAGAAGGTCAGTTTGAAGCCGAATTCTCCCTTGCGCCGGTTGCACAGCGACTTGCGGAGCTGCTTGGTGTTGCCGTGCCGCTGCTGGCATCTCTCGCGGACATACACACTGTGCAGCCAGGCCAGGTTGCGCTACTCGAAAACGTGCGTTTCCTTGTAGGAGAGGACAAGAACTCAGACGTGCTTGCCAAGCAAATGGCCGATGCCTGTGACGTGTTCGTGATGGATGCGTTTGCGACGGCGCATCGTGCGCAGTGTTCGACGCACGGCATAACCAAGTTTGCGAAAATCGCGTGCGCTGGCCCTTTACTTGCAGCGGAACTCGATGCGTTGGGAAGGGCGCTGTTGGCACCGGCTCATCCCATGGTTGCGCTGGTTGGCGGTTCAAAGGTATCGACCAAACTCGAAGTGCTACAGTCCCTGGCGACCATTGCGGACAGCATCATGGTTGGCGGTGGGTTAGCCAATACGTTCATCGCGGCTGCCGGCTACAACGTCGGCCAATCGCTATACGAGCCAGATCTCATCGAAATGGCAAAACAGATCGCCGCCACGGTAAAGATTCCGCTGCCTGAAGATGTGGTGGTTGCCAAAGAGGTATCACCGTCAGCGATCGCGGAGGTGAAGGCTCTCAAGGATGTGGCCGCTGACGACCGAATTCTGGATATCGGCCCGAAAGCCGCCCGTGCCTGGGCAGAAGCTCTTGCCGAGTCGAAGACGATTCTCTGGAATGGTCCAGTCGGCGTCTTTGAGATGGATCAGTTTGGAGAAGGCACCAGAGTGCTCGCGGAGGCGATCGCAAGAAGCTCCGCTTTTTCGATCGCCGGTGGAGGCGACACTCTGGCTGCCATCGACAAATATGCTGTCGCAGACGGCATATCTTATATTTCAACCGGCGGTGGAGCGTTCCTTGAATTCGTCGAGGGTAAACCGCTGCCTGCGGTGCAGATTCTGGAGGCTCGCGCGCAGTCGTGAGCCGTTAACACCAACAAGTAATCAAACAAGCAATCAAACAAACAAGATCAGGTAGATAGTCATGGCTTTGATCAGTATGCGACAGATGCTCGACCACGCCGCCGAACACAACTATGGCGTGCCAGCGTTCAACGTCAACAACCTAGAACAGATGCGAGCCATCATGGAGGCGGCGCAGGAAACGAATTCTCCGGTCATCGTGCAGGCGTCGGCCGGGGCGCGCAAATATGCAGGCCCCAACTTCCTGCGGCACCTGATCCTGGCAGCGGTCGAAGAATTTCCCGATATTCCAGTTGTCATGCACCAGGATCATGGTGCATCGCCGGCTGCTTGTCAGCGCTCGATTCAGATGGGGTTTTCGTCAGTCATGATGGACGGCTCGCTGCTGGAGGATCAGAAAACTCCAGCCGAATACGACTACAACGTCGAAGTGACGCGACGTGTTGTCGACATGGCACATGCCTGTGGCGTTTCGGTCGAAGGTGAGCTCGGTTGCCTGGGATCGCTGGAAACCGGTATTGCTGGTGAAGAAGATGGGGTAGGCGCGGTCGGGGTGATGAGTCACGACATGATGTTGACGGATCCCGAACAGGCGGCTGATTTTGTAAAAGCGACCCGGGTCGATGCTCTGGCTATCGCCATTGGCACCTCACACGGCGCGTACAAGTTCTCTCGTCCACCAACTGGCGATATTCTGGCGATTGAACAGATCAAGGCAATCCACAAACGCGTGCCGAATACCCATCTCGTCATGCATGGCTCGTCTTCGGTTCCTCAGGATCTGTTGAAGATGATCAACGAATATGGCGGCGAGATTCCGGAAACCTACGGAGTGCCGTTGTCCGAAATCCAGGAAGGTATCCGGCACGGTGTTCGCAAGGTGAACATCGATACGGATCTTCGGTTGGCGGCGACAGCGGCGATTCGCAAGCACCTGTTTACGAACAAGGGCGAGTTTGATCCGCGCAAGTATCTGGGCGATAGCGTCAAAGCCATGAAAAAAATCGTGATCGAGCGTTATGAAGCGTTTGGTACTGCCGGCCAGGCTTCGAAGATCAGGCCGATCTCGCTGGAGTCAATGTTCTCGGCCTATGCAAAAGGTAGTCTCGACCCCTTGGTGAACTGACAGCTCTGCGTTGCGCGGAGAGGCAGAGTTCTCGGCGGCGCGGTTGCGCGGGCAACTGCGTCCCTGGTCCATTCGTGATCCCTCTCCACCTCCCGAAGAGCTCGACGCCTATCGTCGGTTCTACGGATTTTCCAGCGATGTTGATCATCGTATAGGCACGCTGGAGATCGGCGGGCAGAGCATTGTCGTGCAGGCGCTTATCCCGAACCAGCCAGTCGCGACAGCGGTGGTCATTCATGGATACTACGATCACGTTGGTCTGTTTGTTTACCTCATTGAACACCTGCTGTCCCGAAACGTCTCGGTACTCAGTTGTGATTTGCCGGGGCACGGATTGTCGAGCGGGGATCGGGTCACGATAGACTCCTTTGATACTTACGTTGCGGTCGTTCGTGCAGTGATCGCGCAGTCGATGTCCGAGCCTTCTGAGTGGCTACCAAAGCCGATGCATCTGCTTGGCCAGAGCATGGGTGGCTCCATCGTCGTGGAGTACGTCGAACAGCACGGTCTGACCGACATCGGATCGATGACGTTGATCGCACCGCTGCTGCTGCCACATCGGTGGGCGCTGAGCCGATGGGTATTCATGTTGGTCCGTCCTTTTCTCAAGTCTCGGTCGCGAGGCAAAACAAGCCCGACGGATCAGCCAGAATTTCAGGCGTTGCGAGCGGTTGATCCGCTACAGGCGCAAATATTGCCGGTGCAATGGGTGGCGGCCATGGTGGCCTGGGAAAAGCGGTTCAAACGATACCCCGTCCGCCCGGAAATCCGGCCGTTCATCGTTCAAGGCACTGGGGATGACGTCGTGTCCTTTCGCTACAACCTGCAGGTTCTTCGCCGTCGATATCAACCGGTGGTACTGGAGTTACCGCAAGCTACCCATCATCTGGTCAATGAGGCGCCGGTGCTGCGGCAACAGATATGGGCATGGCTCGATGAACAGATTGCCTGGGGAGAGAAGTGATGCAGTCGGACGTCGCAGCGGCTTTTGTCGATTGTCTAGCGCCGTCCAGGTGCCTCACCGACGCAGAGGCAAAAGAGCGATACGGACGGGATCGAACGACTGGGTTTCCTGCAGATCCCGCTGCAGTGCTCTTGCCGGAAACAACCGAAGAGGTTGTCGAGATCATCCGCAGGGGCAATGCAAACCACTATCCGTTGGTGCCATCAGGCGGACGAACGGGGCTCTCAGGTGGTGCGGTTGCCCGCACTGGCGAAACCGTGGTGTCGCTCGACCGGATGAATCGGATCATCGATTTTGATCCCGTTGACCGCTTGATCACTTGTCAGGCTGGGGTTGTTACCCAGGTGCTCCAGCAGACTGCGGTTGAAAAAGGACTGTTCTATCCCGTTGACTTCGCAAGCGTCGGCACAAGCCATATCGGCGGCAACGTCGCGACCAATGCAGGCGGCATCCGGGTCATCCGTTATGGCCTGACCCGGCAATGGATAGCCGGCTTGAAGGTAGTGACCGGGTCTGGCGCCGTGCTGGACCTCAATCATGGTCTGGTCAAGAACGCGACCGGATACGATCTGCGGCATCTCTTCATTGGCTCGGAAGGGACGTTGGGTATCGTTACGGAGGTCACTGTTCGGCTGGCCATGGCGCCACAGCCACAACGGGTGCTGGTGTTGGCTGTCCCTCAATTAACTGACCTGATGGCCGTACTGAAAGTCTTTTCCGCTGGTATTGATCTATCGGCCTTCGAGTTTTTCTCCGAACTTGCCATGAGCAAAGTCGTCGCCCGCGGCAAGGCGAAGCGGCCCTTTGCGGCACAAAGTCCCTTTTATGCGCTGCTTGAATTTGATGCGAGTGTAGAGAGCGTTGCCATGCAGGCGTACGAAAACGCAGTGGGTGCTGGCATTGTCACGGATGGAGTTTTGAGCCAGTCTGATCGCGATATCCGCTCGCTGTGGGCATTGCGTGAAAACATCTCGGAAAGTCTGGCACCAGAGCGTCCCTACAAGAATGACATCGCAGTCCGAATTGCTGATGTTCCCGAGTTTCTCGTTGCCGTTGACCGACTTGTCAATCATCGATATCCGGATCTGGAGGTGTGCTGGTATGGTCACATCGGCGATGGCAACCTCCACCTGAACATCCTCAAACCCGCGAAACTGGATGATGCCGAGTTTCATGCGCGATGCCATCACATCAGCCCGGAACTCTTCAGAGAGGTGGCGTTACGACGAGGCAGCATTTCGGCCGAGCATGGTGTTGGTTTGTTGAAGCGTGATTTTCTTGGCTACACCCGATCAGCGCAGGAGATCGCGGCCATGCAGGCGGTGAAACAGGTTTTTGATCCGAATGGCGTCCTGAATCCCGGCAAACTTTTCTGATGCGGATCTCAGATGGTGCGGATTGAACCGTCTTTCTGGCCGATGATGACGACATCCGCAGGTTGCTGGGCGAAGAGCCCACACGTCACCACGCCGGGGATGTTGTTGATCAGGGCTTCGAGACTTTTTGGATCCAGGATCTGCAGACCATGTACATCGAGGATGAGATTGCCGTTGTCCGTGGTGAATCCCATTCGCAGCTCCGGCTGTCCGCCCAGTCTGACCAAAGCGCGCGCGACCACTGACCGGGCCATGGGAATCACTTCGATGGGCAACGGGAATTGTCCGAGCACGCCGACCAGCTTGCTCTCATCAACAATGCAGACGAACTGGTCGGCGGCACTGGCAACAATCTTCTCGCGGGTCAGCGCGCCACCACCGCCCTTGATCATCGCGCGGCCGTTGGTAACCTCGTCGGCGCCATCAACGTAAACAGCCAATGGTGGCGCTGCGGTGAGATCGAGGACCTTCAATCCGCGCTCCTTCAATCGACTGGCGGTTGCTTCGGAGCTGGCGACGCAGGCATCGAAGCGTGCGCGCAGCTGCGGCAGAAGATCTATGAAGTGGTTGGCGGTTGAGCCCGTTCCCACGCCGATGACGGTATCCGGGCGCAGCAAGGGCTCGATGTGTCTCAGAGCGGCGGCGGCCACACTGCGCTTTTGTTCGTCCTGGTTCATACTGTCGCGGCTCCCAACAACGGATTTCCATGCTCGAACGCTACGTCAAGAAGATACTGTCTGCACGGGTTTATGACGTTGCGACCGTGACACCGCTGACGCTGTTGCCATCCTTGTCAGCACGACTCGGTGGCACGGTGCTCGCCAAGCGAGAAGACTTGCAGCCAGTGTTTTCCTTCAAGTTGCGCGGATCATATAACAAGATGGTCGGGCTCGATGCCCAGGCACGCGCCCGGGGTGTTGTTACTGCATCAGCCGGTAATCACGCGCAAGGGGTTGCGCTCGCAGCCCGAGAGCTGGGTATGCGTGCGCACATCGTCATGGGGCGGAACACGCCCAGTATCAAGATCAGCGCAGTGCGGAGCCTCGGCGCTCACATCATCTTGCACGGTGACACCTACAACGACGCAGCCGAGCACGCACGTCAACTGGAAGCACGGCAGAATCTCACCTACGTGCACCCATACGATGACCCCGACGTCATCGCCGGCCAGGGCACGGTTGGGATGGAGATCCTCAACCAGCACGCAGCGCCGCTGGACGCGATTTTTGTGCCGGTCGGCGGAGGTGGTCTCGTGGCAGGCATCGCCGCCTATGTGAAATACCTGCGACCCGAGATTCGTATCATTGGTGTGGAGGCTGAAGGTTCTGCGTGTCTGAAAGCCGCCATGCTGGCGGGCAAACGCGTAGTGCTGCCTTATGAAACGCTCGATCTGTTCGCCGATGGCGTGTCAGTCGCCCAGGTTGGCGTGGAAACATTCAAGATCGCGCGGCGCCACGTTGATGAAGTCATTACCGTCAATACCGACGAGATCTGCGCCGCTATCAAGGATTTCTACGATGACGCGCGCTCGATTGCTGAACCTGCAGGTGCGCTGAGTATCGCAGGGCTGAAAAAATACAGACAGCGCGGCGAGTCTTTCAGCAATGTGGTTGCAGTGATCAGTGGCGCGAACGTCAACTTCGACCGCCTTCGTCACATTTCGGAACGGGCGGAGGTTGGTGAACACCGGGAAAAGATTCTCGGCGTCACGATCCCTGAGCGGGCAGGCAGCTTCAAGCAGTTTTGTCGCGCGCTGGGCAAGCGGCAAGTTACTGAATTCAACTACCGTTATGCAGGCAATGACGCGGCTCACATTTACGTTGGGGTTCAGATCTCCGCACCCGCAGATGGCGACGAACTTCTGCGGGGGCTGCAAAATCAGGGTTATGCGGTTACCGACATGACTGACAACGAAACCGCCAAGCTGCATGTTCGGCACATGGTCGGTGGCCGAGGACACGGCGAAAAATCCGAGCTGCTGTATCGATTCGAGTTCCCGGAGCGTCCCGGTGCCTTGGCGAAGTTTCTGAACGGGCTTGAAGGACGCTGGAATATCACGCTGTTCCACTATCGCAATCATGGCGCGGCATGGGGCCGTGTGCTGGTTGGGTTTGAAGGCAAGTCTTCAGACCGGCAACGGCTGAACAAACAGCTGGCTGGCATTGGCTATCGTTACTGGGAAGAAACCGACAACCCTGCGTACACGATGTTCCTCCAGTAACGGGTTTGCAGTGATCGGTCACCCAATCTTTCAGACAACGCGATCTGACTCAATCGTCGGCACCACGTAACGGACGAATTCATCCTCGAAGACGAGCTTGCTCGTATCAGTAATGTGGTCGATGTAGAGCCGACCATCCAGATGGTCGAACTCGTGTTGGACTACCGTGGCCGGAAAACCCTGCAGCGTCATGCGTGTGGATTTTCCCTCGCGATCCAGATAGCTCACCTCGACGTGTTGGGGGCGAGCGACGAATCCGCGTAAACCTGGTACCGAGAGGCAACCTTCCCAATACCCGGCGGCTTGGTCATCAACGACCGTCAGCACCGGATTGATGAAAACCGTCATGGGAATCTTCGCAAGCTCGCCATAGCGACTCGGGCCACCGGGCAAGTCGATGATGGCAAGTCGTAACGGGACATCGATTTGCGGGGCCGCCAGACCAATGCCGCCATAGTCGTGCAGCGTATCAACCATATCTGTAAGCAATCGTTGAAAGGCGTCGGTATGGATGGCTGACGGATCAACCGCCTCGGCTGGTCTACGCAGATGCGGATGCCCCATGCGCAGGATCTTGTGTACGGCCATGAAAATCCTCCTTCAGACTATTCATATCGACATCAGTGTTTCTGTGTTTGGCGAAAGCCCGTGATTCCCAGTTCAGTCACCACGGCATCGAGGCGAATGTCCCAGGCGTCGTGTGGCAGGACCTCTTCACTTACCTGGCAAGCGTGTGCAACGCCTATCAGTCGTGGCCGGAGTTGATGTGGCAGGCAGACGAGAGTTCGATCGTAGTATCCACCGCCCATGCCGAGTCTTGTCCCCTGCGAGTCGACGGTAACCAGCGGGACCAGCATCAGATCGATGCGTAGTACCGGCAAGTGTTCGGCTTGCAGGTTCGGGACCAGGATATCGAAACGACCACGCATGAGTGGTTGGTCAGCCGCATGCCGATAGAAATCCAGCCGCGCGCTCAATGGGTTGATCACCGGCAGGGCAACCTCGATATTCATGCGCCATAGATTCTGAAAGACCGCAGTGAGGTCGACCTCTGCATCTGCTGATGCATACCCGGCCACTGTTCGAGCCCGTAGCAGCTCGCCAGAGCGCGCGAGATGGTTTGCAACAGCGCGTGCGTGTGCTTGTTGAGTCATCACTGGGAGGTTGTTGCGGAGGGCTCTGAATTTTCGCCGAAGCCCAGTCTTTTTTTTCTTAGAATCGTTTGGCTTGGACTCGTTCGGCGCGGACTTTATCGACTGAGACTGTTTCAACTCGGACATGGTAGTTAAAGTTACCCGGGACGCCGCTGCACAGGGTACCCTGAACCGTCGGGCTCAGGGCGGAGATGTGTGCGATTCCATCAGGCTTCCCGGGGGAGCTTCAAGAACTCCGCACCAGATGTGCTCACCGGAACCAGCGCGACATCTCCTGTCGTATCTATAACGGCTCAAGGATATTCCTACACTGGCGAACGTCCTAGGCAACGATTAAGAGTATAGCCGAAAAGAATCGCGGCAATGTGAAGCGGCGCGCGTCAGTGGCTGATCAGCCTTCGTTCTGACGATGCTTCGCCAGTGCAAGATCGAGGCGATGAGCAAGTTGGCTGAAGCGTTGATCGAGCGCGCTGCCGGTTTGTTCGACAGTTGACTCCGTGTTCAGCAGTTCGTGAGCGATATTCAGTGCAGCCATTACGGCAATTCGATCCAGCCCAATGATTTTTCCGGAGCCTTTGATCGAGGCCATCTTGCCATCGAGATAACGCGCAGATGCGGACAGTGCTTCGACTCCTTCTTCGGGGCAGCTGACCTGATAGGGTTTGCCCAGGATCTGAACGGTAACGGTGGTGAGTTCGGTCATGGGCAGACTCAATCCTGTTCCAGTGACTTCAGGCGCGAAATCATCGCTTCGACGCGAGATTTGGCGAGCTCATTTTTCTCGATGAGCTTGGCACGCTCGGTTGACCAATTGTGCTGTTGCACTTTCAAGGCGCGATTCTCCCTACTCAGCACAGCCGTCAGCTCGATGAGCTGGTCAACGCGTTGTTCCAAAGAATCCCAGGTGGTTGTCGGCATGGTCTGTTCCACGGCGGCATCAGTCAGGCAAAGTTCATTTTGCGCATATTTCCTGTGCATGGGAAGCGCAGGTCATTAGCATAGCGTCCAGTTTGTAATCCCCTACCGCTGGATCAGGAGTGTCTGTGTCCGAATTGGCCTTTGCCGCGAATGCGGCGACCTCTGAACTGAGCCCGGCGGAGTTGCACGGGACGGTCTGTGGCATCCAGTGTGCGAAGCTCAGGTTAAAACATCTGGGACGTACGAACCCCGTTGATGCCGAAGTGGATGAAGACGCCAACTGGGCAGACGAGAGTGATGCCAGGCAGGATGATGTCCTGCCCCTTGATGATTATCTTTCGCTGGTCGGCGCCGATGCTGTGGAGAACGCTGATGCGCTGCTCCGGTTTGCGCAGATTGCCCAGGAAGAACTGCTCTCCGACGATCTTCGTTTCATGCCATTGCTGCCAGATGATGAAGCGCCCGTCGAGCTGCGGGTAGAAGCACTGGCGGAATGGTGCGCTGCGTTCCTCGCTGGTTTCGCTGCGCTCGGTCAGATAACCAGCAGCGAAGAAGAGGAAGAGATACTGGAAGATCTTGCGGCCATCAGCTCCGCCGATATCGATGGGCTGGAAGCGGAAGAAGCTGAGCGGCTGTACGCAGAGATCGTCGAGTACATCAGGGTAACGGTGCTATTGCTGCTGCAGCCGGCCGAGGAGGACGACGAGTGAGTGTCCCCGCCACGGAGTATCGCCGTCGCCGTGAACGACTTATGGAGCTGATGTTGCCGGGCTCGCTGGCGATCATTCCGGGAGGTACTCGTAAAATTCGTAATCGCGATGTTGAGTACACTTTCAGACAGGACAGCGATTTTTATTATTTGACCGGCTTCAACGAGGCTGATGCGCTCCTGGTTCTGGTGCCTGGCCGCAGTCATGGTCAAGCGATTCTGTTTTGCCAGGATCACGATCCTCGCTTTGAGACCTATCACGGTGAGCGGCTCGGTCCGGACCGAGCGGTCGAAGCGCTTGGTGTCGACGATGCGTTCCCGGTCCCTGATCTGGGCGATATCCTGCCGGGGCTGCTCGAGGGCCGTGAGCGGATCTACATGACACTTGGTGATCACTCCGATCTCGACCGCCGAATTCTGCGCTGGGTTGGGGACATCCGCGGCCGGGAGTCCGGTGGCGCCATCGCGCCAGGCGAATTCGTCGCGCTCAAACACATGCTGCATGAGCTGCGCCTGTTTAAATCGGCGCGCGAGCTTGACCTGATGCGTAGGGCGGCGTCGATTACGGTTGCAGCACATGAACGCGCGATGCGTGCATGTCGTCCGGGCATGACCGAACTGGGCCTGGAAGCTGAGCTTCTGCACGAGTTCATGCAGCGCGGAGCCCGCTCTCCTGCCTATCCGTCGATCGTTGCGACTGGACGCAATGCCTGCACCTTGCACTACACCGATAACTGCGCTGCGCTGAAAAAAGGCGAGCTGGTGTTGATCGATGCGGGCTGCGAGTACGAGTACTACGCTTCCGATGTGACACGTACGTTTCCGGTCGGTGGCAAGTTCAAGGGCGCGCAGCGAGCCTTGTACGAACTGGTTCTCGATGCGCAGAACGCGGCGATCGAGTGCTGCGTCGTCGGTCAACATTTCAATGCGCCGAACGATACCGCGTTGCGGGTGATGGTGCAGGGTCTGGTTGATTTGAAGCTGTTGAAAGGCAGGGTTGACGACATCATCGAAAAACAAACGTACACACGTTTTTGCCCGCACAAGGCGTCACACTGGCTTGGGCTCGATGTGCACGACGTCGGTGATTATCGGCTTGGTGGTGAATGGCGCGAGCTTGAACCCGGCATGGTGATGACGGTCGAGCCAGGGCTCTACATCCGCGACGATGATTCGAATGCAGATATCCCGGCCCGCTTCCGAGGAATTGGCATCCGCATCGAAGACGATGTGCTGGTCACGAAGAGCGGACCTGAAGTGCTGACCGTTGCTGCCGCTAAAACGCCGACCGCGATTGAAGCGTTGATGGTCGGCTGACGCGGGATGTCCAAGTCTTCTCCCATTGAGACAGATATCTGCGTGGTCGGAGGCGGCATGGTCGGCGCTGCAGCCGCACTGGCCGCCGCGAAAAGAGGCTTGCGAGTCGTTCTTTGGGAGCGACAACCCCCCAGCCTTTTGCCGCCGCAGCCTGCTGTCGGGCTCGGCATGGGATTGCGTACGGTCGCATTGAATCCGGTGGTTGAAGCTTTTCTGCTTGGTCTCGGCGTGGAAGTTGAAGGTTCACCGATCAGGCACATGCGAATCTGGGAAGAACTCGGCACGGCGCAGCTGCACTTTTCGGCAGCGGAGCTCGGTGTCGAGTCGCTCGGGCGCATTACCGAAAATGACCGTGTGGTGACTGGTCTTTGGAAAAGTCTGCAGGACATGCCCGGGGTGACGATTCATCTCGACGCAGAAGTCGCCAGCATTCGCAGCAGTGAAGACTCGGTGACCATCGAAGGCGCTGCAGGTGCAGTTTGCGCGCGATTGCTCATCGCGGCCGATGGTGCTGCCTCTCGAGTGCGAACGCTGACCGGCAGCGAACCCCGTCGCTTTGATACCGGACAGGCAGCGCTTGCGACTATCGTGCAAACGCAGCGTCCACATGATGCGTGTGCTTATCAGTGTTTTCTAGGCGATGGACCCGTTGCGCTGTTACCGGGAACATCCCCCAACCTGTCCGCCGTGGTGTGGTCTCAATCGCTTGACCGAATAGGCGCGCGGAAGGACATGGCAGAGGCAGATTTCTGTCGCGTGCTCGAACAGGCCGTCGACGGGGTTCTTGGCCGCATTGAAGCGGTGGATCAGCGACTGGTTTTTCCACTGGTACAGCAACTCGCTCGGGAGGTTCTGCCCGCGGAGCGGGTCGTACTGATCGGTGACGCTTTGCGGGTATTGCACCCGTTGGCCGGAATGGGTGTGAATCTGGGCTTCGAGGACGTGTCGGCGCTGGACACCCATTTTGCGACTGGGGGCGATCCAGGTCAGAGCGGGCGGCTGGCAACGTTTGCTCGACGTCGCCAGACACGCTCGGCGTCGCTGATCTCCCTCATGTCGGGCTTTCAGCGTGTTTACGCTTGGCAAACTCCGGGGTTGTCGTGGTTGCGCAACGCCGGTGTACGATTTGTGAACGACCAGACATTTCTCAAGCAGCAAATACTTCGTGAAGCGCTGGGCATCGGCCCGATCGCGAAGGCATTGCGTTAGAATCGCGCGTTTCCAAGAGACAGGTCCGTCGCCATGACCCTTCGCACACCGCTCTACGATGCTCATGTCGCAGCCGGCGCGCGTATGGTGCCGTTTGGTGGCTGGGACATGCCGTTGCATTACGGCTCACAAATCCTTGAGCATCAGGCCGTACGCTCAGGGGCGGGCGTGTTCGACGTTTCGCACATGACCATTATCGATATTGATGGTCCTCAGGCGTGCACCTTCTTGCAAACCCTGGTTGCCAATGACGTCGGCAAGCTTGTGACCTCCGGGCAGGCGCTGTATGGCGCACTGCTCAATGACGATGGCGGAGTCATCGATGATCTGACCGTATACCGGACAGACCAGGGTTATCGCGCCGTCGTGAATGCGTCAACTCGTGAAAAGGTGCTCGCCTGGTTTGAAACCAACCGGCAGTCTTGCGCCGACTGGCGAGAGAGAAAGGATCTCGCCAATCTTGCAGTCCAGGGCCCGATGGCGGTCGCCAAAGTGGCCGAGTTGTGCACAGTTCCAGCGCTGGCCGATCTGCCAGGCTTTCATGCGCTGATGCATGGCGAGTGGATGATTGGTCGTACCGGGTACACCGGTGAAGACGGCGTCGAAATCATGCTGCCCGCTACGGAGGCTGTGAACCTTTTTCAGCGACTGCTGGCAGCGGGTGTACAGGCAGCAGGCCTGGCCGCACGTGACACCTTGCGCCTCGAAGCCGGGCTCAACCTCTACGGCCAGGATATGACCGAGGCCAACCACCCTTATGAATCACGAATCGGCTGGACCGTGGCACTCGAGCCTGCGGATCGAAGTTTTGTCGGTCGTGTAAAACTTGAATCGCTGCGCCAGCACTACACACGGAAGCTGACGGGTATGGTCTTCACCGGCAAGGGCATAGTGAGGCACGACTTCAAAGTGCGCACCAACGCCGGAGAAGGTGTGGTGACGAGCGGTGTATTTTCTCCCACGCTTGAATGCAGCATCGCCCTGGTTCGCGTCCCGCGTGACGCCAAAGGCGATTGCGAAGTAGAGATTCGCGGCAAATGGTTGCCGGCCAAACTGGTACAGCCCCCGTTTGTGAAAAAAGGCAACCGTGAACAACCGTGAACAAGAGGGCAACCGTGAATAAGAAGCCAACTGTGAAAAAAAGGCCAAGTAATCAGCCGCTGAATTCACTGTCCAAACGATGATTTTCCATACGCAATCGCCCACCTAAGGAGCATGGCATGAGCGATAACCCAAAAGATCTGAAGTACGCGGCCTCGCATGAATGGTCACGTCTCGAAGCAGACGGTACCGTCACCGTGGGCATCACGGACCACGCCCAGGAAGCCCTTGGCGATGTCGTCTATGTAGAGCTGCCGGAAATCGGAGCCCGTTTCGATGCGCAAGGCGAAATCGCCGTGGTGGAGAGCGTCAAAGCCGCTTCCGATATCTATGCACCGGTCAGCGGTAAAGTCATTGCGATCAATGATGCGCTCGAAGATTCGCCGGAAACCGTGAATCAGGATCCTTACGGCGATGGCTGGTTTTTCCGTCTGCAACCGGACGATGTGGGCGAGCTTACGAGATTGCTCGATGCCGAAGGTTATGCCGAAGTCTGCGCCAACGACGAACACTAACACCAGAGATTAGAGCCACGATGCCTTTCATACCTCACAGCACGGGCGATGTGCAGGACATGCTGGCCACCATTGGCGTGGCGGCTGTTGATGCGTTGTTTGATGAGATTCCAGCGGCGATTCGGGCCAAGGGACTCACCCAGACACCGCCCGGTATTTCCGAACTCGAGATCCTGCAGATCATGCAGGAGCGCGCGGATCAGGATGCGGGGCGGATCTGCTTTCTTGGTGCAGGTTGTTATGACCATCATATTCCGGCGGCGGTATGGGATCTGGCCGGACGTGGGGAGTTTCTGACCGCCTATACGCCGTATCAGGCTGAAGCGAGCCAAGGCACGCTGCAGCTCATCTACGAATATCAGTCGATGATGACGCGTCTGCTGGCGATGGATGTGGCGAACGCCTCCGTATATGACGGGGGGTCAGGGCTCGGCGAGGCCATCCTGATGGCCTTGAGAGCTAACAAAAAAGGAGAGGGGCGTCGAATTTTGGTGGCCGGCAGTCTCCACCCACTCATGCGCCGTGCGGCGTACAACGTCGCTCGTTTGCAGGGGGTTGAGTTTGTCACGGTGCCAGTGGTCGAGGGTCGACTCGATATGGCAGCATTGACTGAGCTGCCACCCGCTGTATCGCTGGTTATCCAGCAACCAAACTTTTTTGGCGGCCTGGAAGCCGTGGATCAATTGACCGATTGGGCGCATGCAGCTGGCATGAGCGTGATTGCGGTTGTGAACCCACTCGCCATGGCAGTACTTAAGCCGCCAGGCCAATGGGGCGAGACCGGCGCAGACATCGTCTGCGGTGATGGTCAGCCGTTCGGAATTCCGATGGCGTCAGGAGGTCCCAGTTTTGGGTTTCTCTGCTGTAAACAGGCGATCGTTCGTCAGATGCCCGGGCGCATCATTGGCAAGACGGTGGATCTCGAAGGCCGCGTTGGGTATGCGCTGACACTGCAGGCCCGTGAACAACATATCCGCCGAGCCAAAGCGACGTCGAATATCTGTACCAATCAAGGCCTGCTGGTGACCGCAGCAACCATTCATCTGGCGATGATGGGCCCGGAAGGGCTTGGTCGCGCGGCCAAGGCATCGCATGCGAATACGCGATCGCTGGTCGCAGCCCTCACGGCGATACCCGGTGTGCGGCGCACTTTTTCTGGTCCGTTTTTTCATGAAGCTGTACTGACGTTGCCAAAACCCGCTGCTGAAGTTCGTGATGCGTTGCTGGCGCGCGGGCTGTTGGCCGGATTGCCGCTGTCTGTTTATGACCCAGTGCGCTCACACGAGCTGCTGGTTTGTGCAACGGAAAAACGTACCGCCCGAGATATCGACACCTACGCACGTTTGCTGAAGGAGGTGCTGGCATGAAGAGCTTGTTCGAGCTGAGTCAGCCTGGGCGTGGTGCACGCGCTCAACATGTACCGGTGGCGAGTGATGCGCTGGACGATTTACCAGCAGACGCACTGCGCAGCGCTCCGCCCGCATTGCCGGAGTTGTCAGAGTTGCAGGTAGTACGTCACTTCACGAATCTCTCCCGCCGCAATTTTTCGATCGATACCCAGTTCTATCCACTGGGCTCATGCACGATGAAATACAACCCACGCGGCGCCCATCGTGGGGCAAGTCTGCAGGGTTTCCTTGGCCGGCATCCGCTCGCGCCAGAATCGGCTAGTCAGGGTTATCTGGCTTGTCTGTATGAGTTGCAGGAAATCCTCAAAGATGTGACAGGAATGCAAGGAGTCTCGCTGGCGCCGATGGCGGGTGCGCAGGGGGAATTTGCCGGCATTGCCATGATTCGTGCCTATCACGAAGCGCGCGGCGATGATTCCCGCAATGAAATCCTGGTCGCCAGTACCGCACACGGCACCAACCCGGCGACAGCGACGATGTGTGGTTACAAGGTTACTGAAGTCCCGGTCAACAGTGATGGCGACGTTGACGTTGAGGCACTGCGGCAGCGGGTTGGCCCGCAGACCGCAGGACTGATGATGACAAATCCGTCCACGTGCGGCGTGTTTGAACGATCAATTTCCGAGATCGCGGGCATAGTGCATCAGGCGGGTGGTCTGCTCTACTACGATGGCGCCAACCTGAACGCCATTCTGGGCAAGGTGCGACCCGGCGACATGGGGTTCGACGTGTTGCACATGAATCTGCACAAGACTTTTGCGACACCACACGGTGGTGGTGGGCCAGGTGCAGGCCCGGTCGGTGTTGGTGAGCGCCTGTTGCCATTTCTGCCTGTGCCGATGGCTGGGATTGACGCGGCGACTGGGCTTTATCGCTGGCTGGATGAGGATGACGCCCCGCAGTCCATTGGACGCCTGTCGACGTTTGGTGGTAACGCCGGAATTCTGCTGCGTGCTTATATCTATGCGCGAATGTTGGGCCGGGAAGGCATGCACCGGGTCGGTGATTTCGCCACGCTCAACGCTAATTACCTTGCGTCGAAGCTGTCACAGGCCGGCTTCGAGCTGGCTTATCCGGCTCGGCGAGCCACCCACGAGTTCATCATCACCTTCAAGGACACCGCGAAGAAGCACAACGTGTCTGCCATGGATATCGCCAAGCGGCTACTGGATTATGGATACCACTCACCAACGACCTACTTTCCGTTGCTGGTGCCGGAGTGTTTCCTGATCGAACCCACCGAGACCGAGAGCAAGGAAGAGCTGGATGGTTTTGTTGCGGCGATGCGCGCGATCATGCGCGAGGTTGAAGAAAATCCCGATCTGGTACGTTCTGCACCCCATACGTTGCCCGTTAGGCGACTGGATGACGTGAAGGCTGCGCGTGACCTCAACTTGGCTTGGCCTCTCTGAAGATTATCTGAAATTCGTAGATTTGATAAAACTAAAGCTATACTTTAGGATTATCAACTATGAAACATGTACAGCGCGAGCTTGAGCCCGTACTTTTAAAGGCAATGCGGAGTTTTCCGGCAGTAGTGCTGACGGGCCCTCGTCGTTCCGGTAAAACGCATCTTCTGCGCCAGTTGTTTCCTCAGGCGAGCTATTTCCTGCTAGAAGATCCCGACATCGTGTCGCGTTTGCGTGCCGACCCGCACGGTTTTCTCGACGGCGTGACCACACCCGTGATTCTTGACGAGGTGCAGAACGTGCCTGAAGTGTTCGCGCATGTACGCTCGCGGATCGATCGGCAGCCAGGCCGTGTTGGCCAATGGATTCTCACGGGATCGCAGGAAGCGCCATTGATGCGCAATGTTTCAGAGTCGATGGCGGGCCGCGCAGCGGTGCTGCAGTTGTTACCGTTTTCGTTCCGTGAAACGCCAAAGGTAACCGCTCTGCGCGGAGGGTATCCGGAAGTGATTGCGCGACCAGGCGCTGCAACTCTCTGGTTCAGTTCGTTCCTGCAGACCTATCTGGAACGCGATGTCCGCTCGGTAACCGGGGTGCGGGATCTCTCGACGTTTCGTCGTTTCATCGCCCTCGTTTCGAGTCGTCACGGCCAAATGCTGAATAAAACCGATATTGCCGCACCGTTAGGCGTCAGTGTGCCGACGATTACGCAGTGGCTTAGTGTATTGGAGACTACTGCTCAGATTCTGGTCGTGCCGCCGTACTTTGAGAACCTGGGTAAACGGCTGGTGAAATCGCCAAAGGTGTACATCGCCGATGCAGGGCTCGCGTGTCATCTGCTGGGCATCGAGACAGCAACAGAACTCAACCGCTCACCGTTTCTTGGCGCTATTTTCGAAGGTTTCATCGCTGCCGAGATCGTCAAATCACAGGTGCATCGAGGGGCGAGACGGGAGATCTACTACTTTCGCGATCAACAGGGGCTTGAGGTCGACTTCGTCGTACCCGGTAGTGACGGGGCGCTTACGCTCATCGAGTGTAAAGCGACGGCGACACCGGTTCCGTCAATGGCCGCCCGTATGCTCCATCTGGCGGAGGCCGCACGTAAAAATCGCAGCCAGCGATCAGTTGAAATGGTGCTCGTGCATCAAAGTGCAAAAACTTCCAGCAAGACCACTGCGCTGGCGCCCGGCGTTCGTGCGCTGCCTTGGCCAGACTTTGTCGCATCACTTTGAGAGCGGTGAGTGAATGGTTGATGTTTATTGGGTGCCCAAAACTAGGGGCGCAACGCGTCAAATTTGGCGGAGGCCTGCTGCGCAACTTTCGAAATGGAGTTGGCAGCACTCGGTGGCTTCGAGTGGTCAGCCAGTGAAACCGGATCAGCCTTTGCCGAGGGCCTTCTTCAGAGCATCAAGATCGGTAATGGGTAATCCACATTGCAGCCCGCGACACACGTACGCGGTAACCGACTGACGGCTTTCGATCGGCACCATTCTCGGCAGGTAAGCCGGCACTGATCGAACGCCGTCATAGGAAATCGAGTACACACGCTGCCATGGCTTGTAACCCGTGCTGATGGCATCCCGCCACTCACTGACCAGATCCACGGGACCACGAAGAACGACTGTGTCAGGCGGTGAGGCGATCAACTCGATCGCGTGCAACATGGAACAATGCCCTGCTGGCAATTGCTCCATTTGAGCGCGGCCACAGGCGAGTGTTCGTTCCGCCGCCGTCAGGTAACGTGGCTCGGCAAAGAGGTGTCCCAGCGTGAGCAAGGCTTCAGCGAGCACGCCGTTGCCCGGTGGCATGGCGTCGTCCAGGGTCGGCTTTGGCCGATACAGAAGTTTTTCGTGATCGTGGCTGGTAAAAAAGAAGCCACCCCGCTGCGTGTCTTCGAATTGAGCGAGCACCGTCTCGCACAACTCGCGACTGAAACTTGCCGTCGCATCGTCCCACTCATAGGCAAGCAGACTCGCCAGCCCCTGCAGCAGGAACGCATAGTCATCCAGATAGGCGGCATGGCGTGCCTGGCCGCTGGTCCAGGTTGCCAGCAGCCGACCGTTGACCCACAGATTTTCACGCAGGAACCGGGCCGTAGCGCGCGCGGCATCAATCCACTCCGATCGCTGCAAAACCCGTCCGGCAGTTGCCAGTGCATGGATGGTGAGACCGTTCCAGCTGGTGAGTATCTTGTGATCACAAGCCGGCCGAGTGCGTTCACGTCTGGCGTTGAACAGTTTGATCCGCGCGCTGGCCAGTAAAGCTGATGCTTCATCGGTCTCGAGAGACAAGCGACTGACCACACTGCGCCAACTGTCGCTGCGAAAAAGCACCCATCTGCTTTCGAAATTCGCCGGTTTGTCGAGACCATACAGGGTCTCGATGACCAGGTACTCATCAGCGGTCAGCAGACGTTTGACCTGCTCGCGTCGCCACGCATAGAACAGACCCTCCTCGCCCTCCGTGTCAGCATCGAGCGCTGAAAAAAATCCGCCGTTGTCATGGCGCATTTCCCGAAGTAACCAGGCCACGGTCTCTTCAAGTGTTGTGCGTAATAATGGATCGGGACTGACGGCCAACGCATCGGCAAACAGGGCGATCAGCTGGGCGTTGTCGTTGAGCATCTTTTCAAAATGCGGGATCCGCCACTTTCGATCTGTTGCATAGCGGCAGAAGCCACCGCCCAGGTGATCGAAAATACCTCCACGAGACATCTGTGTGAGGGTGAAGAGCACCATGTCGAGGCCGTCTTTATCGCGCTGTCCTCGTCGTTGTGTGTACGCCCAATGTCGTAGTACTCGGGTCAGCGCAGATGGCATCGGAAACTTTGGCGCATCACCGAAACCGCCGTGTTCGCGATCGTACTGCGTGCCGAGCGCGTCACGAGCAGCCTGGAGAAGCTCCGCATCTTTCTGGGTAGCAGCAGACGCCTCCATCACCAGCTGGCCAAGTACATCCTTCACCTTGTCACCCTGCGCGGTCAGATCCTCGCGCTTCTCGGTGAAAAATCCCTGTATGCGCAGCAACAAGTCCACAAACCCTGGCAGGCCGAATCGCGACGTGCGTGGAAAATAGGTACCGCCGAAGAAGGGTGTCAGCGTATCCGGATCAAGGAACACCGTGAGCGGCCAGCCACCGGTATTGCGTGTCAGAATCTGCTGCGCGAGTTGATACACCCGATCCAGATCCGGTCGCTCCTCTCGATCCACCTTGATATTGACGAAGTGTTCATTCATCACGGCGGCGGTTGCGGCATCCTCGAAAGACTCGTGCGCCATAACGTGGCACCAGTGACAAGCGGAATAGCCGATCGATAGCAGAATTGGCTTTTGCAATGTGCGGGCTGCCGCCAGTGAGTCTGCATCCCAAGGCTGCCAGTGCACGGGATTGTCCGCATGCTGCAGAAGATAGGGACTGGTCTGCGTGCCGAGTCGGTTGATTAATCTGTTATCCATGGATACATCATCGCATACCAGCTCCCCTGCGGCTCCGGCGCGGCAACGGCCCCGCTCCGGCGTAGTAATTTGGTAGCGCTTCGTGTTCAATCGGTTCGACTTTCAGGAGACTACCGTGGTCGATGCAGATGGGTTCAGGCCCAATGTCGGCATAGTGCTCGTCAATGGGCAGGACCGGGTGCTATGGGCACGCCGGATTGGCGGACATGATGCATGGCAGTTCCCGCAAGGCGGTATACATCCCGGTGAGACGCCGGAAGATACGCTGTTTCGTGAGCTCAACGAAGAAGTTGGCCTGACACCCGATCAGGTTCAAATCCTCGGCCACACCAAAGGCTGGCTGCGGTATCGATTGCCGGCAAGGTTGCGACGACACAATTCGACGCCCGGATTTCTTGGTCAAAAGCAGCAGTGGTTTTTGCTCAGGATGCTGGCAACCGATGACGCCATCCGGTTTGACGCATCCTCTGATCCGGAATTTGATCACTGGCAGTGGGTGAGTTACTGGTATCCCGTGCTCGAAGTTGTTGACTTCAAGCGCGAGGTATACCGGCGGGCGTTGCGTGAACTCATGCCACTGCTGATCCGGCAGCGTCGCGGCGACGCCGCTTGAACATGCTCGGAGCCTTGCGCGAGATCGTCGATGACGTCGCGCATGCTGGCTCGTTTCGTGAAGCCCTCAAGCTGCTGGTGGTGGATGTTCGTGCGGCACTGGGCACGGAAGTCTGCTCGATCTACCTCATCAATCGTGGTCGTGACCGATTCCTGTTCGCTGCCAACGAAGGGCTGAACCAGGCGTTTGTCGGTCAGTTCACGCTGGCCATCAATGAAGGTCTTGTGGGACTGGTTGCCGAGCGAGCCGAGCCCATCAATCTGAAAGATGCCACTGAGCATCCTCGTTTCCGCTTCCTGCCGCAGATTGGCGAAGAGCCGTTTCATGCGTTTCTGGGCGTTCCCATCATCCATCATCGTAACGTGCTGGGTGTGCTGGTTGTTCAGCAGCGTAACGAAAGGCGCTTCGACGAAAGCGAAGAAGCCTTCATGGTTACCCTCGCTGCCCAGTTGGCCACACTGATTGCGCATGCGGCAGCGACTGGGGAAATCGGTGCCCTTACGCAGGGAGATGCGGCGCGTAAGAATCAACTGTTCAAGGGCGTGGGCGGTTCTCCCGGTGTCACCATTGGTACAGCGGTCGTGGTGCATCCGTTGGCGGATCTCGACGCGGTCCCGGATCGGGAAACCGACAACATCACCGTTGAACTGCTGACCTTCGACCGAGCGGTTGAGAGCGTTCGCGATGACATCAGGCGCATCGCTGAACAGTTCAGCAGCAGCTTGCCGGCAGAAGAGCTGGCGCTGTTCGATGTCTACCTGCACATGCTGGATGACGGCGCGATCCCAGGAGATGTCAAAGACCGCATCCGGCTCGGGCAATGGGCACAAGGTGCGTTGCGTCAGGTCATCCGCGAGCACTTGCGCACGTTTGAGCAGATGGAAGACCCTTACCTGCGCGAGCGCGGCGCTGACGTGAAGGATCTGGGGCTTAGGGTACTGGCGAATCTGCAGGATACACGCCAGAAAAAACAGTTCTTCCCGGACCAGACGGTGTTGATCGGCGAGGAAGTCACACCTGGCATTCTGGCCAGTATTCCCGCAGACAAATTGTGCGGGATCGTGTCCTTGCGTGGCTCTGGCAATTCGCATGTGGCAATCCTGGCACGTTCGCTGGGCGTGCCTGCGGTCATGGGTGCACTCGACGTGCCACTCTTTGCTGTCGAAAATTCGACCGTCATCGTCGATGGTTTTTATGGCGAGGTCCACGTCAATCCAACGCGCGCCTTGCTGGATCAGTATCGAACGCTGATCGCGGAAGAGCGAGAGTTTGCAACCGAGCTTGAGACGCTGCGAGATTTGCCGAGCGAAACGCCGGATGGCTGGCGACTGCCGCTATGGGTGAACATCGGCTTGTCCGGGGATATCTCGCGCTCACTGGATCGAGGTGCTCAGGGCATCGGGCTGTTCCGCACAGAAATCCCGTTCATGTCGCAGGATCGGTTTCCCACGGAAGAAGAGCAGCGGGTCATCTATCGCGAACACATGACGGCGTTCGAACCACGCCCGGTGACGATGCGAACGCTGGACATCGGCGGCGACAAGTCACTCAGCTATTTTCCAATCGAAGAAGACAATCCATTCCTTGGCTGGCGCGGGATTCGCGTGACGCTTGATCACCCGGAGATCTTCCTTGTTCAGACGCGAGCGATGATCAAAGCCAATGCGGGCCTCGAAGGCATCCTGCGCATCATGTTGCCGATGATCTCAAGCGTAGGCGAAGTGGACGAAGCAAAGCTCCTCATCAATCGTGCCTATCGGGAAGTCTGCGAAGAAGGGGTCGACGTCAAACAACCATTGATTGGTGTGATGATCGAAGTTCCTGCTGCGGTGTACCAGGCGCGTGCGCTGGCTCGTCGTGTCGACTTCCTGGCGGTGGGGTCAAACGATCTCACGCAGTACATGCTGGCGGTGGATCGTAATAACCCGCGGGTCGCCAACCTGTATAAGGAAGTCCACCCAGCCGTGCTGGGCGCGCTGCGTGAAGTCGCTCGATCAGCCCACGCGGAAGGCAAGCCCGTAGGCATCTGTGGCGAGCTGGCAGGAACTCCGATTGGAGCCATTCTCCTCATGGGCATGGGTTATGACGTGCTGTCGATGAATGCGACCAATCTGCCGCGCATCAAGTGGGTGATCCGGCATATCACGCTGGCTCGGGCCAGACGCATTGTTGCCAAGGTGCTGAAGATGGAAGACCCACTCGAGATCGAGCGGTTCATGCAGCAGGAACTGATCGATGCCGGCCTAGGTCGTGTCGTTCCGCGGCACCACGGCTGAGCCGACAGGCGAGCGGAAATTCAACGCCGAGATCAACCGATAGTTGCGCGATGAGCCGCTGGTGGTTACTGGCGGGTCTGTGGCTGCTCTACACCGCGTTCGGGCTGACCGCGACCAGTATTGCGCCACTGGTCATTCCTATCGAAAAGGATCTCGGCATCACGCATGCAGCGATGGGCAGTGTGATGGGTGCGTGGCAACTCGTGTACATCTTCGCTGCCATGCCCGGTGGCATGATGCTGGATCGCCTGGGTGGCGGACGGGCTCTGTTCATTGGCGCTGTGTTGATCGCCTTGTCTGCAGCAGGACGAGCCTTTGCAGATGACTACTGGACGTTGCTGCTCGCGGTCGGTTTGTTTGGAGTTGGTGGCCCCATCATCTCTTCGGGTGCGCCTAAAGTTGTCGCGCAGTTTTTTACCGGCAGCGATCGCGGTCTGGCCATGGGCATCTATATGACGGGGCCAGCCATTGGCGGTGTGGTTTCTCTGACTTTGACGCACTCGGTCTTGCTGCCTTACTTCGATGGCAACTGGCGCTCCGTGGTGCTGCTCTGGTCGGGCGTCGCCGTGGTTGCTGCGCTAGTGTGGCTCGTGATCGCGGGTCGGTTCGGGTTGCGGGCACGTGAAATTGCGGTTGCCACACCTCGCCTGCCGCAAGGGCAGGTCATGCGTGAGCTGATCGGCACCAGAGCCGTGCAGATTGTGCTGTTGATGAGTGTGGGTGTCTTCCTGTTCAACCATGGCCTGAACAACTGGTTGCCGGAACTGCTGCGCAGCCATGGATTGCCCATCGTTCAGGCGAGTTACTGGGCGGCGTTGCCAACGGTCATTGGCATTGCCGGTTCACTGTTGATTCCCAGGCTGGCAACACCTGACCGGCGCTTCCAGATCCTGCTCGGATTGTGTCTGGCTGCATTGATGGCCAGCCTGCTGCTGCAATTTGTGTCCGGACCATTGTTGACACTCGGGCTCGTCATGCAGGGAATAACGAGGTCCGCGTTGATGACCGTGCTGGTACTCACCCTCGTTGAGCTCCCCGGTATCGGCGAATCGCGCACTGGCATCGCCAGCGGCATGTTCTTTTCTGCAGCGGAAATCGGTGGGGTACTCGGGCCGCTGGGGCTTGGCGTGATGTATGACACCACCGGCAACTTTCATGGCGCACTCGCTGGGCTGTCGGCCGTCGCCGTATTGTTGACGCTTGGAACGCTCTACCTCACGCGGCTGGCGCGTAGCCCGGAGTTACACCACAGGGCTTAATCCACCATCCATGTTGATGGCACAGCCGTTGATATAACTGCCGCCGTTGGACACCAGAAACAACGCCGTGTTGGCGACTTCTTCAGCTTCCCCCATACGTCCCATAGGCAGACGTTTGCCGAACTCGGCGATGTACTCGTCGAGTGGCTGGTTGGCACCAGACCGCTCCCAGGTGCGACGAATCTGATCGCTCTTGATTTGACCGATCAGCAGAGCGTTGACGAGAATGTTGTGTGGTGCACCCTCGTTGGCCAGCACCTTGGTCAATGCCATACCCGCGGCGCGGGTCACCGACGTCGGCGCCGTACGTGCACTCGGTGCCTTGGCACCAATGTTCAGAATATTGAGAATCCGGCCGAACTTGCGAGTCTGCATGCCAGGCCAGGCAAGCCGGGTAAGTCGGATGGCTGCCATCAACTTGAGATCAATGTCGTCCTGCCATTCCTCATCGGTGATGTCCATGAATGGTTTGACTGCGGCCTTGCCCGCATTGTTGACAAGCACATCAACGGGGCCCAGTACACTCACGATATCTGCATAAGTTGCCTGGAGCTGCGTGTTATCAGCCACATCGCAGGCAAAGGTTTCGATGCGTGCGCCCGTTGGCGCCGGTTCAGCGGAGATTGTATGCCTCGCCTGTGTTAGTGCATCGAGGCGACGGGCAATGATGCCAACACGAGCGCCGGCGCTGTAGAACGCCTTTGCCATGGCCAGGCCAATGCCCAGAGAGCCACCGGTGATAATGGCAGTACGGTTCGCAAGAGTCAGTTCCATCATCGGCTCCAGGGCAGGACAAGCTCGCGGTGGTCGCCGGGCGTGCCACCCGGACCATACAGCTGCTCGGCAATCGAGACGTGTTCGTGGGTGAAGATCACGGAACTGCTGGCACGCGTACCGTACTCATCACCGCGAATGAAGCAGGGCGCGATGCGTCGCTCCATTTCGAGCGGGCGCCCTCGATCAGGTAATTCGTGATCAGGTGGTACCGAGTCATCGTTCAACAGGTTGAGCAGTTTTTGCGAGGTCGGCGTTTGCCGCAGCACGGATTGCAGCATAGATCGACCACGCAGGACCTTGGGCCACTCCGAGCCAAGCGCCGCATTGCTGAGTCCGTACGTGCCTGGACGAAGACGCTGCATCGGTGCCTTGTTCGAGACGTAAACCATGTGGTAGCCATCCCACAGGAGTAGATTGAAGCCGCGATAGCTGGGGCCATGGATCGAGGACGCGTAGTCCTCTGCAGTCATGTCGCCGGTCAGAAAACTGGCAGTCAATGCGCCGCGCGAGAGCGGCGCGCTGTCGACGAGATCTGAATAGTTGGTTACCGCTGCAAAGCGCCCGGCCGCTGAAATACCCAGCCAGGTGCCGTCGGCTTCAAGATCGCGACCCGCGACGACGCGCGGATCTTCGTCCCAATGATGTACGGGCAGCGCCGGCCGCCGGTAGAATTCGTCGCGATTTGCGGCGACTACCAGGGGATACTCCGGGTGTGCTCCAACTGCGAATAAAACCAGACACATGCTCCCAGTTTAACCAGTAAAAGGATCGACCTGTGCACTACCCTTTGATCGATCCGATTATCGTCTCGCTCGGTCCGCTGGCCATTCGTTGGTACGGACTGTCTTATCTGGCTGCGTTTGCAACTGCTTACTTTCTGCTCATGGTGCGCAGTCGCTCGATGGCCGGTCGATTTGATGAGAAGGCCATCTCCGATCTGGTGTTTTACGGCGCACTCGGTGCCGTCATCGGCGGTCGGCTGGGCTCGGTTTTCTTTTACAACTTCGATTACTTCCTGCGTGATCCGTTGTATCTGCTGCGAATCTGGGAAGGCGGCATGTCCTTTCATGGTGGATTGATGGGCGTGGCAGTTGCGATGTTGCTGTACGCCCGGCGGACCGGACGCAACTTCTTTACGGTGACCGACTTCCTGGTCCCGGCGGTACCTACAGGCCTGGGCTTTGGCCGGCTAGGCAATTTTGCCAACACCGAGTTGCCCGGGCGGGTTACCGAGTCCGGATTCGGCCTTTACTACCCGTGTTCGGCCGACGCAATTCAGGCCATTTCGTTGACCTGTACCGGTGAGTGGGAAGCCGTCATGCGACATCCATCGTCGCTCTATCAGGTATTTGCCGAAGGCATTGTGCTGTTCGCACTCGTCTGGTGGGTGTCCAGCAAGCCTAGGGCGACGGCCGTCGTGTCCGGCACTTTTCTCGCCGGTTATGGCGCGCTGCGGGTGATCACCGAGTACTTCCGGGCTCCGGACGCCCATATCGGTTATCTGGCGGGTGACTGGTTGACCATGGGGCAGGTGCTGTCGCTGCCACTCGTGCTGGCGGGCGTCTTCATCATTGTCTACGGGCGACGGTGGCAGCGAGCTGGAAGCTAACGACCGAACTTCGCGGGTGTGGTTCCATGTTGCTCTCAAAAGGCAGTGCTGAAGCTGTTGACACTTCCGTAGCCGAAGGTCTGTGCAACTTCAGCTACGGGGAGGCCGGAGAGTAGCTGGGCCGCGGCGACATTCATCCGCCAGCGTTGCCGCCACTGCGCGAGACTGGTTCCCGTCTCTTCTGTGAAGAGACGCTCGATCGTTCATCGACTCGCACCGGAATCTGCAACGAGATCATCCAGCGGGCGCGCGAGACAAGCCGGATCCTGGATGCGCCGCGCCACAGTTCTGGCGCGGGAGTCGAGAGGCATCAGCAGTTCAATCCCCGCCAGTGCACAAGCCCTGGTCAGATCCACCAGCAAGTCACAGAGCCGTGCCGATCCGGTGTTGTTATCGCTGGTGTTGTTGCCGCTAGAGTTGTTGCAGATGGGCGCTCGACGAATCGCCTCTGACAACAGTTCACGCAATAACGCTGAGACTTTGATCACGCGACTGGTAGTTGGCAGGTTGGAACAGCAGCCAGGATTGAGATAAAGAAAACGCAGTGTGGCGCATCTATGGATTGACAGGCGGTGTTCAACAAAAAGCGGCACCCAGACTGAACGGCTGGGCGCAATCAACCACTGACCGCTGCCAGTCTCGATACTGACCGCACCCCCGGCGACCAGTAACAACTGTCCCCATTCGTGGGAGTGCATCGGCACCGCCGTTCCAGCTTCGCCGATGAGGTCCATGTGGCGCAGGAGGATGAGATTCGCAGGCGCCCGCTTGCCGTGATTTGTTTTGATCTTGGCGAATAACCACGCCTGCTACAATCGATTGTCCATTGCCAAAAATGCCCGGAGACAGCCTCGTCCACCCCTCGCCGACCAACGACGACATCTCTCAGGTGGTAACTCCATGGCGAGGTATGGATAGAAGGATAGGTAGGCAAGGAGTGCCGGCGTGAGCACCAAGGCCGCCATAACTAAAGCGACATCGTAGGACTGATAGACGTCAAACAGGTGCCCGAATCCTACGACTCCCAGGGCCGTTCCGAGCATGGAGAGGGTGAACAACATCCCGTAAACAGTACCTAACGATTCGGCGTCAAAACGACGGTCAAACAAGCCGCCGATACCGTTTCGCCCGACCAGCACCGCCAAGGCAAACACCATGAGCAGGAACGTGGGGTTTGCGCCGCCTCGTTCAACGATCAGCGGCTCGGACTGCGTCAGGACACCCGCAGCGGGTGCGGTAACCACAAAGATCGCGATGCCAAGCGGCCAGAATGATCAAACCCGCTGATGAGAACTCCGTCTTGGAGGCGTTTCCGCGCTTGACCGGCCAGCCCACTCGAATGGACTGCATCACAACGTTGAATTGTCCATGAAAAACAAAACTAGTAGTTTCGTATTTCATGGAATAATATCCGGCTATGATCGTTCGACGCGCTGCACTTAGGCATCTGAAACAAATTCTGGAAGAGAATCCTGTAGGGGCCTTGCTCGGTCCTCGACAGTGCGGGAAAACCACGCTGGCAAGGGAACTGGCGATGGAATGCTCAGCGCATTGGTTTGATCTCGAACGGGCTGATGATCGTGCGGCTTTGGCTCAGCCGGAACTCACGCTCAGACCTTTGCAAGGGTTGGTGGTTATCGACGAAGTCCAGCGACTGCCGGCGCTGTTTCAAACGCTGCGTCCGTTGGCTGATCGCCAAGGAG
>JAYSTS010000264.1:0-12575 GCA_043719475.1 Gammaproteobacteria bacterium
ATTATTGGCCTGAAAGCAACCAAGAAATCCTTCCAACCCATTGATCCATCAATGAAAACAAGCTAACAGACGGGGTATATCGGAAAGAACTTCAGTCTAGTCCTTTGGGTGAGGCGAAGTATTCGCCGGGCGTGTGCTCGGCTGTGTTGTCAGGCCAGTTGGTAGGACGCAGGTCTTGCTTAGCAATCTACCGATTCCCCGAGGGAAGCCCAATGAGGATTCGTGCTGCTGCCATTTCAGCAATCACCATATAGCCATTTTGCACTTTCTCTTGGGTTCAAATCTGAAGCGGTGAAGCTGGCTACAATGCATGGTGTGGCCATCGTGCCGGGGATGAGTGATGTGTGTCCTCGTCTGTCCTTGGGCCGGCGACCGGTTTTCGGTTCCGACTTCACTCCCGATTGAACTGACGAAGGTGCGTGGGAACGAACTTGATCAGCGACAACAAGATAGAACCGGTCACATGGATTGCCGACGAAACCGGTGCTGAAATCCAACAGGGTTCCGACTGATCGGCTCCAGTCGCGAAGCGCGGCACGCCGTACAGGACGACTTCCGCTTGATCGTCGACGGCGAGAATATCTTTGGAGCCTCCATGATCGGCCGAACTGAATGACAAGGGCTCGGCCGAGACGGGATTCAAAAAAATGGCACTCCATCGAAGAGGAAGTCGTTCGAATCCTGAATGAAGATGGACACCGCCCGAGTACATGGGGGCTTTCGCCGATGCGGCCACTTTCAATGCCGGAATGGCATCGAGCTCAAAAACAGGTTTCGTGCACCCGACTGGAAACAGGAGCGAATGCGATCAATGGCATTGGAACGTCAGACTTGTTCAGAGCTTCCTGAATGAAACGATCTGCTTCTGCGGAGCTGAGGCGAGATCGACAAGAGCATCAAAAAAAACAAGGGACGCAGTGTCGTCTACGGTTGATCGAAAATTCCACGATACCCAGTAGGAAAGCACGTCGAGCATGTCACGACATACTCTGCTCAACAGCCGCGTCAAATCCACAAAGGCGCGAGGCGAGGGCGCGAGCGGAATTATTGGTGACGGTTCCTGCTCTTGATCGCGCGGTGATCACTACAAATGGCGATGGTGCGCGCCTTAGCCTGTCATTGCACTGAGCAGGTGGCACCACTTGAAACGTGGGTACATCCGTGACCGCATACCGCGTTCACAGTCGAACCCGAACCAGCGGTGCCGGGGCCACAGGCTACGCCGGTTCCCTGCTGAGTCACGTTGCAGATGCCGCTATTATTGCCAGTCGAAACAGAGAGTTTCTGCCCATTACTGCACATGAGTTCAATGGATGCGTTGGGGACAGGAGTCGTATTTCCCGGTGAGGTTGTACCCGCTCGCTTGGTGGCGGTGCTTGATTCGTCCTCGACATCCTTCTTGGCGAATACTGCTGGCGTGCTCGTCAACAAAAGAACGCTGGTGAGCATCGCCACCATCACCTTGGAAGTTGATTTGTGCATTCTTTTTCCTCCAGCTGACTGACTAGTTGGTGCCGATACTACAAGACCCAGCACCTGTCGTGGTGATACATCCGTTTCCACAACTCGCAGATGCTGTACCACCTGCTCCCTCGCAGCTAGCGGAGATGCCGTTCTGGGAGCAGGACCCCGATCCAGCTCCGGATTTGATCGTGTAGACCCTCTTTGAAGACCCACTGCCACATGTCAATGTGATCGTGGTCGTTGGCACCGGCGTAGGAGTGCCGGTGACTGGCGGTCTGACGAATTTCGGAGTTCCTTGGTCAGTGTCTGTGGCTATGTCCTTGTCAGAGACCGCGATTGCATTTCCGGCAAAAACCAATGTGGCGAGGATCAAGGACCGACCTAACTTACGCAGCGGGGTATGATGGGCCATCAAATTTTTTTCCGTCGTTGGTTCCGTCGTAAATAAGACGGCCGCCATAGCAGAATGTCAATCAAATATTGCAGGGATGTCAGTGTCAGGCAAAGCAGTTTCCCTCCCTTATTGGGAGCTGGATCGATCGATTGTGGCCAGACTGAAACATGAAGAAGATTGAAGGTCCATGCGATATGGAGTCGTGTTCGCCGCAGGCCTATGCATGCTTGCCATCGACCATGAAGATCAGTGTTCTGTTGCAATCCGGAAGACCCAGCCTCCCATTCTTTCTTGACCGCTGGCACGTGTGAAGCACACCATCACACTGCACGTTTGCGTGAATTCCGGAGATAGGCAATGGAGGAGACATGGACCCTGGTGACCACCGAATCGGCTATGCCGATCGAGGTGTCGCCAAGCGGCGATCAACTATTGATCACACAGACCGCACTTGAAACGGCGACCGGTTGGTCAACCAAGCCGGAAGGCTTCTGCTTCGGCGATCGTTGTGTGCCAGCGGGTGTTGCCGTAGAAGCCGACGGGCGCGTAAATCTCGCCGCGTTCGCAGAGCGATTGCATCGGCCGCTGGTGATTGAAACAAGCGAGCGAATGGTGGCGCTCGGTGAAGCAGCTGTCGATCGCGCTGATTTGTTGCAGACGCTGGTTGCTCCGGATTTCGAGCTACCCGATCTGAGTGGTCAGACCCACAGACTGTCGGACTACCGCGGCAAGAAAATCCTGCTGGCGAGTTACGCCTCGTGGTGAGGCTGCCGTGAAGACCTGTCCGGGTGGCAGGAAATCTACGAAGAACTGAAAGACGATGGGTTTACCGTTATCACCGTGGCGCTCGATAAGGATGCGGAATCCGCGAGACCCTGGATCGAGGTTGCGTCACCGACACATCCCAGTCTCATCGACACCCACTATGTGGTGTCTGATCTCTACAACATGGTCAATGTGCCGACGATTCTCTGGATCGACGAACTTGGCATGATTGTGCGGCCGAATGATGTGGCCTATGGCAACAACAAGTATCAGCAGGTCACGGGACTCGACACCGAGGTTCACAAGAACGCACTGCGTGCGTGGGTGAAAGAGGGCGTGAAACCCTGGAATGATGACCGGGCACGTGCGTTACAGTCGTTGCCGACGGCCCAGCACCAGCTGGCGCGAACGGAGTTTGCATTGGCGCGGCACTTGCTCGCGTCGGGCAAGACCGAGAAAGCGGAACAGCACTTTCAACGCGCTGGTGAACTTGCGCCCCATGACTTCAATATTCGAAGAGGCTCAATGCCGATGCGTGGTATTGATCCGATGGGTCCGGAGTTTTTCAAGATGGCGGGTGACTGGGCGACCGCAGGCAACAAGTACTATGAAGTGCTGCCTCCAACCTAACCGGGCCGAGGGCGCCAGCGGTTGCTGATGAGAGTTGGGTTCCGCCGCGCAGAGCGACGGAACCTTTGTGTTGTAGAAACAGCTTGCCGATTGTCATTCCGGTGCAACTCGGTAAGCTTCGGAGCATGAACATGCCATCCTTCTTGCACAGGAAATCACTGCGATCCCGGCTGTTGCCGGCGTTGGCACTGGCTGCATTCCTGTTCGCACAGCTGGCAAGCACAGCTCACGCAACTCAGCTGGAAAGTCATGAAGCAGGCCAGTCCTGCGAGTTCTGCTTGTTGTTTAGTCAGAGTCACGCGGCGCTACCCGCAACTTCCCAAGTCTATGAGGGCATCGAATCCGCGCCAGCGCCAACGGGTGCAATCGCCGATGTTCTGTTACAACACGCTTCCCTGTCCCTCCCTCAAGTTCGCGCCCCTCCTGCCTAAGTCCTGTAACTGACAGTCGGCTTCACGCCGTATGAATAGTGCTCAGGGCAATGTCCCGTGCGCTCATTATTTTGTTACCAGGAATTTGTTATGAACACGTTTTCGATGTCGCTGCTCGCAGCAGCGAGTGCGGCGCTTTGGACTGTGCCTGTGCAATCGGTCGCTGAAGGCGCGATCGAAGAGATAGTCGTTACGGCCAATCCACTGGGTCGGGCCGCCGATGATCTGACACAACCTGCCTTGATCCTCGGTGAAGAAGAGCTGCTGAAAAAGTCCGCGAACTCGATTGGTGAGACGCTGGCCAATGAGTTGGGCATGAGCACGACGTACTTTGGCCCTGTCGCGGGCCGCCCGATCATCCGTGGTCAAGACGGCCCGAGGGTTGCGGTATTGGATGGTGGTCTCGGTACGATGGATGCGGCTGACATCAGCCCTGATCATGCGGTTCCGCTCGAGCCGCTGTTTGCTGAGCGAATCGAAGTTCTGCGTGGACCAGCAACGCTCCTGTATGGCAGCAGCGCTGCGGGTGGTGTGGTCAACGTGATCGATTCGCGCATTCCCGAGACGAAGCAGGACAAACCGCTGTCCGCTGCGATGGAATTGCGCGGCGACAGCGCATCCGAAGAGTTGGCGGCGGCAGCCCGGCTTGATGGTTCTGCCGGTGCGCTCGCCTGGCACGTTGATGGATTCAAGCGTGATTCGGGAAACATTGAAATTCCCGGGTTTGCCACCGCCGACCCCACCGAGCGGCCTGACGACGAGGTCAAGGGCCGTGTGATCAACTCGGATGGAGAAGCCGAAGGGTACGCGGGCGGTTTGTCCTTCATTGGTGAACAGGGTTTTGTCGGCGCCGCAGTATCGCGGTACGAAACCACCTATGGGCTTCCTGGTCCTGAAGAAGGTGAAGAGGAAGAGGGCGATCCGGGTGCACCACTGATCGCTGCAGGACCGTTTATCGAACTCGAACAGACGCGGGTTGACCTGCATGGCGCACTCGAGTTTGCGAGCGTCCTTGAGAGTCTGCGCTTCAAGGTTGCGCACAATGACTATCAGCATCAGGAGATTGAGCCCACCGGGGAAGTGGCGACCACCTTCGAGAACGATGCATGGGAAGGCAGGGTTGAACTGGTTCATGCGCCATTAGCTGGCTTGCGCGGGTCGATCGGGTTACAGCTCAGCGACCGCGAGTTTTCGGCCGTTGGCGCGGAAGCGTTTGTACCAGCGACAGACACGCAGAGCTTTGGCGTGTTCATCCTGGAGGAGTATGCGTTCGAGTCCGGCCTGATTGATTTTGGACTTCGTGTTGAAACAACCGAACACCAGCCGGATGGTAGACTGCCGACCTATGACGAAACTGCTCTCTCGGCCGCGATCGGATTGAAATGGGACATTGCAGATGGGTATGACTTCATTGCCAACCTGTCTCGATCCGAACGAAATCTGGGCATGGAAGAGCTGTATGCCAACGGCGCACATCTGGCGACGGGTCTATTTGAGATCGGACTGTTTGCGAACGAGGGCGGCACTACGGATCAGGAAGTTTCCAGCAATCTGGACGTCGCCATACATCATCACGGAGAGACGGTCGATTGGCATGTCGGTGTGTTCTACAACGATATTGCCGACTACGTTTTTCGGGTTGCGACCAACGAGGAAAAAGACGGCCTGCCGGTTGCGCCGTACCGGCAGGCGGATGCCGAGTTCTACGGCATTGAAGCTGAATTGATGCTCGCGCTGGCAGGTCCAGACGCAGGCTGGAATCTGCGGCTGTTCACTGACTACGTTCGCGGCAAGACCGCTGGTGGGGATCTGCCCCGGATTCAGCCGCTGCGTTTGGGTGCTGAACTCGGTTACGCCCATGATTCGTGGTCCGCTGGCATTGAGGCGGTCTATCACGCTGAACAAAATGACATCGACTCCTTCCAGACCAAGGACTTCACGATGTTGAACGCCAATGTGGTTTTGCATTTGAAAGATCAAGGCCCACTGGTCTGGGACGTGTTCATGCGCGGCACCAACCTGCTGGATGAGCAGGCGCGTCGAAGCACATCTTTCCGGGCGGCCTTTGTTCCACTGCCGGGTGCGTCCCTGCATGCGGGCATCAGGGCGCGATTCAACTGACGCGGTTCTGTCGTTTGTTGACTTGCCTCGACTGTGTGACCGGTGTCAGAGTGGCGCCGGTTCACACATCCCCCGTAACGCAATGATCAACGCCTATCTCAACGAGCAGGAACGTCTGCTGTGTACCCGCGCCGACATCGCGAATCTGGATGGCGTCGTCTGGATTGATCTGTTCGAGCCCACCCGAGAAGAAGAGGCTGCGCTTGAGCGAGCCCTCAAGCTGGAAATACCAACACGGGAGGAAATGGATGAGATCGAGGTCTCGTCGCGGCTTTACGTTGAGGAAGGCGCCATCTATGTGACGGCGACTCTGCCTTCGCTAATGGATACGGACGAGCCGGTTCTCGCGCCGGTCACCTTTGTCCTGTCGCATCATCGACTTCTGACGGTGAGGTACCACGAGCCGCGTGCGTTCAAGACCCTGCCTTCGCGAGCCGCCCGGGTGCCGATGGGGTGCTACGACGGGGAGTCCGTCCTGCTCGCTTTGCTGGAAACGCAGGTAGATCGCATGGCCGATATCATTGAGCGGGTTGGCCACGATATTGCGGCGATTTCGCACAGCATCTTCCGGACGGCGGGTGGAAAACGACGACCGAATGCCAAGCTGCAGACCATCATCGAAGAGATTGGAAGAGAAGGCGATCTGACTTCCAATCTGCGTGAATGTCTGGCTTCGCTTGAGCGAGTGATGGGTTTTCTGGCGCAGGCCATGCAGTCGCCGCGCAACGAAAAGGAAATGAAAGGCAGGATCAAGACGATCTCCCGCGATCTGCGTTCCTTGTCCGATCATGCTGATTCGCTGACCCACAAGGTGACGTTCCTGCTCGATGCAACCCTCGGGCTTATCAACATCGAACAGAACGCGATCATCAAATTCTTTTCGGTGGCCGCAGTTGTATTCCTGCCACCCACGTTGATCGCATCGATCTACGGCATGAACTTCAAGCTCATGCCGGAATTAACCTGGCACTTTGGATATCCCATGGCGATTGGGCTGATGGTCCTCTCGGCCGTGGTGCCGTACACGCTGTTCAAGCGCCGCGGCTGGTTATAGCTGTTCATAACAGGCCGATCAACACACCGATCACTGCACTTCCGGCAATCACTTCCAGTACTCCCCGTTCGAATCGGAACAGTGCAATTGCTCCCAGAACGGTAATGCATAAAGCCACCCAGTCCAGGGACGCAAGGTTCCAATCGGGCGCAATCACGTGTTGACCAAAATACAGCGCCAGGTGCGCGATCACGCCGACCACTGCTGCAGTGATAGCGGTTAACGGCGCGCTGAACGCTGGGGTCCGGCGCGAGGACTCGACCAGCGGCCCGCCCGCGAGAATGAACAGGAACGAAGGCAGGAAGGTAAACCAGGTCACCACCACCGCAGCGCTCACGCCAGTCCAGAAAGGGCTCACTGCCGACATCGCCTGGCTGGCATAACCGCCGACAAAGCCAACAAACGCAACGATCATGATGAGTGGCCCTGGTGTTGTTTCGCCAAGCGCCAGACCGTCCATCATCTGGGCAGTCGTCACCCAGCCGTACTGTTCTACCGCGCCCTCAAACACGTAGGGCAAGACAGCATAGGCGCCGCCAAAAGTGAGTAGTGCAGCCTTGGTGAAAAACCAACCCATTTGCGTGAGTAGATGGTCCCACCCAAACGTGCTGGTGAAAATCAGCATGGGTAAAGACCAGAGCGACAAGCCGGCGACGATGATGAGAATCAGTCTGCGTGGATGGAAATGAGTATGAGGTGGTCGTGGTGACTCATCGTCGATCAGCGCTGGCGTCTGCTGTTTGACGCCGGATCCGTGCGAGCCCTTGGTGGTAAAGCGCTCAGGTTGCAGGCGTCCGCCCAGATATCCAAGAATAGCCGCAGCGAAGATGATCAATGGAAAGGGGATGTTTCCGAGCAAGGTGGCCGTGAAAGATGCTACGGAGATGGCAGCCAGCCAGGTGTTGGTGACCGTGCGTGACCCGATTCGCCATGCCGCATGCAACACGATTGCTGTGACCGCCGGCTTGATGCCATAGAACAGACTGGCGATCAGCGGTGTGTTGCCATAGGCCACATACACCCACGACAAGCCGATCAGGATGAAGAGTGATGGGAGAACGAACAACGCGCCGGCCAGCACACCGCCGAGGGTTCGATGCATCAACCAGCCGAGGTAAGTCGCCAGCTGTTGTGCTTCTGGTCCAGGTAGAACCATGCAGAAGTTGAGGGCATGAAGGAATCGACCTTCCGATATCCAGCGGCGTCGTTCGACAAGCTCTTCATGCATGATTGCGATCTGACCGGCTGGCCCGCCGAAGCTGATGAATCCCAGTTTCAGCCAGAATAGCAATGCTTCCCGGAACGGAACGGATTCCGGAAGGATGGCCCTGTCGACGTTTACCCGAGACACTTCAGCGAGATCCTCAGTGAAGCGTTGATCGTGCCGGTGAGCTGCATGAACCGCAAGATAATCCGGATAGTGCGGTTCGTTCGGGCTGATATAGTCCTGCCCGATGAACATTGACCCCGTCATTCTCTTCTTCCTGCTCGGTATCGCGGCGGGTCTGCTGCGCTCCGAGTTGCGCCTCCCGGCGGCGGTTTACGAACTCGTCAGCATGGTGCTCCTGTTATCCATCGGCATGAAAGGTGGAATCGAACTGGCACGTCAGCCGCTGGATTCGATGTTGCCGCAGATACTGGCGGTGCTCCTGCTGGGTACGTTTTTGCCGTTTGTTGCCTTTCCGGTGTTGCGCTTTGTTGGCCGATTACCCCGCGCAGATGCTGCCTCCATAGCCGCGCACTATGGTTCGGTGAGTGTCGGAACCTACGCGGTCGGAGCGGCATGGCTGGCCGACAAAGGCATCGGCTTCGAGGCGCAAATGCCGTTGTTGCTGGTGATGATGGAAATCCCGGCGATTCTGATCGGCATTCTCATGGCGCGAGGTTTCAGCAGTAACCTTCGCCTGAATCTCGTGGCGCATGAAGTATTTCTTGGCAAGGGTGTCGTGCTGCTTATTGGCGGATTGTTGATCGGCTGGATCGCTGGACCAGCTGGCATCGTCGGTATCGAGCCACTGTTCTTTGATCTCTTCAAAGGCATCCTTGCGCTCTTTCTGCTGGAGATGGGATTGATCACGGCTGTCCAGATCGGTGGGCTCCGCCACTACGGTGTCTTTCTCATCCTGTTTGGCATCGGCATGCCCTTGTTATCGGCAGTTTGTGGTGCTGTCGTGGGAGTCTGGCTCGGCTTTTCCGAGGGAGGCGTAACGTTGCTCGCAATCCTTGCGGCCAGCGCGTCCTACATTGCCGTTCCTGCCGCGATGCGGGTTTCTGTCCCTGAGGCGAATCCCGCATTGTCGCTTGCGGCATCACTCGGTGTTACTTTTCCATTCAACGTGCTGGTTGGTATTCCGCTCTACCACAACCTCGCGATTCGTCTGGGGGCTTGAAACCGTGAATGACCATCTCCGCAAGCTGTTGACCATCGTCACCGAAGCCGCTGTCGAAAAGCTGCTGGTGAAAGACCTCGAAAAACTTGGTGCCCATGGTTACACCATTACCGACGCCCGCGGCAAAGGCAGCCGCGGAGTGCGCAGCTCCGATTGGGAGGCGAGCAGCAACATCCGTGTCGAGGTCGTGTGTGATGAGGCGACAGCCACTGCCATCACCCATCACTTGCAGGAACACTATTACGCCAATTTTGCGATGATCCTTTTCACGGCCGATGTGGCCGTGGTACGCCCAGCCAAGTTCTGACGTCCGGTATCGGGCTGGTTGAGATCTCTACGCGGGTAGTGGCTCATCAGCTTAGATACCCTCACAATCCATGCCTTGCAGATAGACCCGAGGAAGGACAATACCGCATGCAACCACTGGTCGGAGTGATCATGGGCTCATCGTCAGACTGGGAGACGATGCAGCACACCGCCGCAATGCTGGAAGAGCTAGGCGTACCACACGAAGTGCAGGTGGTGTCGGCACATCGCACGCCAGATCTCATGTTCGAGTACGCCGCCTCTGCGCAAGCACGTGGTATCAAAGTGATTATTGCCGCTGCCGGAGGAGCTGCGCACCTGCCGGGCATGACGGCAGCAAAAACATCATTGCCGGTGCTCGGCGTGCCGATTCAATCAAAAACCCTGAACGGTATCGACTCTCTGCTCTCGATCGTGCAAATGCCAGCCGGTATTCCGGTGGGGACGCTGGCTATCGGACGTGCCGGGGCAGTCAATGCTGCGCTGCTGGCGACGTCGATTCTCGGCACCGCGAAACCAAAGTTCCTGAAAGCGGTCGCCGCCTATCGTGCTCGTCAGAGCGCCGAGGTACTCGCGAGGCCTGATCCAAGGGCGGCCGAATGACAACTGTTGGAATCGTTGGTGCGGGTCAGCTCGCCCGTATGCTGGCGTTGGCCGGCCTGCCTTTGGGTCTGCGTTTTGTGATGCTTGATCCTGCGCCGGACGCCTGTGGCGCAGTGCTCGGTGAACACCTGTGCCGTAATTTTGATGACCCACAGGCACTGGATCTGCTGGCGTCGAAATGCGACGTGGTGACCTACGAATTCGAGAATGTTCCGGCCAGCGCCATGACCAGACTTGCAGAGCAGGTTCCGGTTTATCCGAACCCGCAGGCGCTGGCGATTTCCAGAGATCGTTTGAGTGAGAAGAATCTTTTTCGCGAACTCGGCATTCCTGTTCCACCTTCCCAGGCTGTGGATTCGCTCGAAGATCTCGAGCGCGCAGTGCCGACACTGGGCCTGCCGGCGGTGCTGAAGACTCGAACCCTTGGTTACGATGGCAAGGGACAGTTTGTCCTGCGAAATCGGGGAGACATCGACATCGCCTGGTCTCAATTAGGCCGGGTGCCGCTGATCCTGGAGCGTTTTGTCCCGTTTGATCGTGAGATCTCGATGCTCGGCGTTCGCGGTCGCGATGGGGCAACGATGTTCTATCCGGTGACAGAAAACGTGCATCGTGCGGGCATTCTGCGTATCGCGCGATGCAAGACCGATGACACCATGCGAGACCGTGCTCAGGATTACGTCAGCAGATTGCTGGATCATCTGGACTACGTAGGCGTGTTGGCGCTGGAGTTGTTCTGCGTGGGATCGGAACTCTTGGCGAACGAGATGGCTCCGCGTGTCCACAACTCGGGTCACTGGACTATCGAGGGCGCCGAGACCAGCCAGTTTGAAAATCACATCCGCGCAGTTGCGGGCTTGCCATTGGGCAGTACAACGCCAGTCGGGCACGCAGCGATGGTGAACTTTATCGGCGATTCTCCGATCGCAGCAGATGTACTCGCCATTCCTGATACGCACCTGCATTTGTATGGCAAGAGTTCTCGCGAAGGACGCAAGGTAGGACATGCCACGGTACGCAGTGGCAGTGAGACTGCTTTAGAGTCGTCGGTCGAGCAACTGCTCAAGCTCGTGCACTAGTCGTTCTCGGAGAGATTCCGAATGTCCCTGTTTGAGCGTTATCTGTCGTTGTGGGTCGGCCTCTGCATCGTCGTTGGCGTGGTTCTCGGCAACATCGCGCCGGGACTCATGCAGGTGATCGCGAGCTGGGAGTTTGCATCCGTTAACCTCGTCGTGGCCGTGCTCATCTGGGCGATGGTCTATCCGATGATGGTGGCGGTGGACTTCACCAGCCTGCGCGATGTACGTCAGAAGCCCAAGGGGCTGGTGATCACGGTCGTTGTGAACTGGCTGATCAAACCCTTCACGATGGCTGCGCTCGGGGTGTTGTTCTTCCACGGGTTGTTTGTGGATCTGATTGATCCGAAGGATGCCGACCAATACATCGCAGGGCTCATCCTGCTCGGTGCCGCGCCATGCACCGCGATGGTATTTGTCTAGTCGCAACTCACACGGGGCGACGCGAATTACACGCTGGTGCAGGTATCGCTCAACGACGTCATCATGATATTTGCGTTCGCACCCCTGGTAGCACTGCTGCTGGGTGTAACCGACATCGAGGTGCCGTGGGAAACCTTGTTACTCTCGGTTGTGCTGTACGTGATCATACCGCTCGCGGCAGGCGCATTGACACGACTGCGACTGCTGCAATTCGGTAGCGAGGTGACCGTTGCCCAATTTACGTCGCGGATAAAACCGTTTTCGATCATTGGCCTGCTGGCGACCGTGATTCTGCTGTTTGGGTTCCAGGGCCAGGTACTCGTCGGACAACCCGTGCTGATTGCGCTCATCGCCGTCCCGCTCCTGATCCAGTCATACGGCATCTTCGTTCTGGCTTATGCCGCTGCGTGGGCGTGGCGCGTGCCACACAATGTCGCGGCTCCTTGTGCGTTGATTGGCACATCGAACTTCTTTGAGCTGGCAGTGGCTGTGGCGATTGGCTTGTTTGGGCTTAATTCCGGCGCAGCATTGGTGACCGTCGTGGGTGTGCTGGTAGAAGTGCCGGTGATGCTATCGCTGGTAGCGGCATCGAATCGAACCCGAGCACTGTTCGAACGCCGCGCGGACGCTTAGCCTTGATTCGACAATAATCGGTAAAGCTGCAGACGCACAATCCCTCGCGGTGTCGGGCAGCCATCTGCGCTTTCGGAGCGGTCTCGAACCGCGACCAGCAGCGCAGTCTGACGATTCATCCAGTGCGGATTTTCGGTATGGACCGTTACAAAAATCGCGATCAGGAGATCGCTCCCACAGACATTGGGTATCGCGACTTTGTGGTCTCTTGTTGGATCTCCTGGTGGGTGGTCTCTTGTGGGAGCGGTCTCCTGACCGCGATCTGGGTGAATGAAATCGCGGTCA
>JAYSTS010000265.1:0-12560 GCA_043719475.1 Gammaproteobacteria bacterium
AAATCCTTCCCTTGGCTCAAGGTCCCTCGCCCCGTCGCACGTGAACAGGCCCGACAAACAGGTTATGGTTCAGCCTCTAAGTAAGTGCCATTAAGGTTAAGTTGGACCACCATTGCGTTGATAGACATCAAATCGGATCGACCGCCCCTCGATTCGCCAGTCGGGTTTGCCTATCACTTTTTCAGTCCGCCTGCGTTTAAGGACAACACGCGACCTGGTATGCCGCAGAGCGTGCGCCACCCATTCGGCGAGAGGGCGATCATCCACGCGCGCAACCTGTTTGAGCGTCTGCATGGGCAGCTTCGCAAGACCCTTTCGACCTCTCTCGGGAAACATGGGATCAAGCAGAATGACGTCCCAGCCTGTTTGTTCGATCAGCGACCAGCTATCCGCACAGTGCAATGCTGCGACCGGTATCTCACTGTCGGTGACACGCTGGCGGAGCAGTGACCAGACTTCTGGAGCCGCTTCAACCATCGTGACGCTGGCACCCAGGCTCGCAAGTTCGAGGCCATCACTGCCCCACCCTGCCATCGCGTCGAGAACCACTTGGCTACTGTTAGTAACAACCCCGGTGGCCCGTGCAAGCAGCGATTGCCGGGAGATCCGTCGTCTGTCAAATGTTGGCGGGGACCAGGTTGGCCCAGCCGGTGCAAGACATAAAACAAGCCGTTGATCGAGAAGCACGAGCCTGGGCCAGACACCGGCTTTGTCGTCCTCACTATGCAGCTCAAAGTCCGGCCACTCGGGCGTGAGCGCAGCTAACATGGTGCCGTGCACATAGAGTCGCGGCCGTACGTTTTCAGTAGCGGTGCTGTGGGCCAACTCGTCAGCCCGCAACCGGACGCCACGGATGGTCGCCCTCGATGTACATCGGCAAGGCTGACTCCACTGCCGCCCACTGCGTCTGTAGCCAGCCAAGGCTCGCATGATTCAGAAGTGTCAGGGCGGGGGTTTCGTCAACGGGTAGTACTTCGAATGACAAAGGTAGCCACGCCGGTTGCTCGCCTGCCACTTCTCCATAACCGCTCAGCCAGAACGGTGGCGAGTCTGTCAGGATCTCCTCCTCCACCTGTTGCAATAACGCAGCCCCTGGTAGCCGCCGAAACGCTGCGAGATAACAGGTTTCCCCACGTGAACGCACCACCGTGACAACAGCTGTGCGTCCCTGAGCCTGGGCATGTAGTGCCAGTAGACGTGACGTGGTACATCCAAAAACTCGAGCGCCTGCAGCGAGCGCGATCGCCTGGGCGGCGGTGACACACAGTCGAACGCCGGTAAACGAGCCAGGTCCACGTACGTATGCCACACCTTCGATCCGAGCAGGTAGAATGCCTGCGTTGCAGCAGAGGGTGTCCAGCATTTCAAGCACGACCAGGTTGTGCTTGCGCACCACGTTGTGAGTCAACTGGTGGAACACGCCATCATGCAGCAAGGCCACCGAACAAAGCGCACCTGAGGTATCAAGCGCAATCAGCGTGGGCATCTCGTCCACCGGTCAATCTTAAGGAGCGCGGATATTAACGAAGCACTGGACCTGAACGTAGCCCTGGAGCGAATCGCCGAACAAATTCAGCCGCAAACGGCTGTTGAAAGCCTGCCGATTCGTGAGGCCAATGGTCGAGTGCTTGCCGGCAATGAAACAGCCCGCCATCCTTCGCCCCCGTTTCCGAGTTCAGCGATGGATGGTTACGCCTTGCCCACGCCGCAAACCCAGGACGCGCGCGGTTCACGCTGGAAAATAGTTGGTGAAAGTGCTGCTGGCAAACCCTGGGCGGGTTTTTTGAGCGATGGTGAATGCGTCCGCATCTTGACCGGTGCTGTCGTCCCCTCCGGTTGCCGCCGGATCGTCCTGCAGGAAGACTGCGCCGCCAGCGGAGAGCACATCGTGATCAGCGGCGAGCCGGAGCCTCGCGACCATATACGCCCGATTGGCCATGACGTCGCCGCTGGCGAACAACTGGTTGCCGCAGGAATGCGACTGGGCGCCATAGACATCGGGCGCCTTGCCGGCGACGGTCGACGCCTGGTGCAGGTCTTGTCACGCTTGTCAGTCGGCGTTTTTTCTACCGGTGATGAGCTGGTTGAAGCCGACGATTCGCAGGCACCGCTGCTACCTGGCCGAATTTACGAGTCCAATCGTACAACGCTACTTTCCATGCTGCAGGGCTTGCCGGTGATAGCCCATGATCTTGGCAACCTGCCCGATAACGCGGCCGCGACTCAGACGGCGCTGCGCGAGGCTTCGCTCGAACACGACTTTCTGCTGACCAGTGGCGGCGTATCGGTCGGTGATCACGATCATGTCCGCCAGGCTCTGGAAACGCTGGGCACACTCTCGTTCTGGAAGCTGAATCTGAAACCCGGCAAGCCGCTCGCCTTTGGGCGTATCGGCCGGGCATGGTTCTGTGGTCTGCCCGGCAACCCGGTGAGCACGATTGTCACCTGGCTCCTGATCGCCAAGCCCGCGCTGCTGCGCGCCTGTGGTGCGAATCCAGAGCCACCACTTCGGCTGCCTGCGATACTTCAGTCACCGGTCAGCCACAAAGCTGGACGAACAGAATATCAACGTGGTTACCTCAGCTGGACCGGCACTCAACGCCTGCCGGTGGTGAGCATCTGCGGGGATCAAAGCTCGAATCGACTGACCACCTTTCAGGGTGCCAATTGTCTGGTGGAAATTCCTGGAGTCAGTGGGGATCTGCCGACAGGTCACGACGTCACCGTGCTCTTGCTGAGCAGCTTGTGAATCCGACGCATCAAACGCCGGCCTGATCGGTCAATACCGATGTCAGTCAGGATCTCGCGCGCCTCCGTCGGCCAATCAGACTGGATTCAGCCCAGCGCCTTGAGCACGGCAGACTTGATGTCATCTACCGACCCGATACCCTCAATTCGGTGATAGGAAAGCTCTTTACGCGAGGCTCTCGTCTGATAAAACGCGACCAGCGGCTTGGTCTGGGCGTTGTACACCGTGATCCGTTCACGCACGGTCGTTTCCTTGTCATCGTCACGCTGGACCAGTGCTTCACCGGTGGCATCATCCTTGCCGGCAACCTTGGGTGGTGAAAACTCGACGTGGTAAACCCGACCCGATGTGGGATGTACACGTCGACCGCTAATCCGCCGCACCAGCTCTTCGTCCGGGACAGCTATCTCGACTACCGCGTCGATAGGGACACCTGCCTGCTCCATTGCTTCAGCCTGTGGGATGGTTCGCGGAAAACCATCGAACAAAAACCCTGCCTGACAATCGGCTGCAGTGATGCGCTCTTTCACCAGCGCAATAATGATCTCGTCAGATACCAGCGCTCCGGAATCCATCACTGCCTTGACCCGCTTGCCCAGCTCACTCCCCGCCTTGACAGCGGCGCGCAGCATGTCACCGGTCGAAATCTGCGGAATATTCCAGTGTTCCTTGATGAACTGAGCCTGTGTTCCCTTCCCCGCTCCCGGTGGCCCCAACAAAATCACTCGCATTGTCTTCTCCGTAAATGAAGTCTTTCGTCCCGCATCACGCTCAACCAGGCTCACGACGCACTTCGGTCACGCCAACTAATGGTCGCAGATTTTCAACCAGCTGATAAACCTCGATGAGATCATCCGCCTGGAACTCGAGGCTGATCTCGGCAGCGTCAGGTTGAACAACTCTGGCGGTGGAGCCCTGCAACGAGATGCCGAACTCATCCACTACGCGAGTCACGTCAAGCAGCAACCCGTGTCGATTCCGCCCGGTGAGTACTACCCTTTGCAAAGCGGTTGTGACCGGTTCAACCGCACCGATCGCGAGTTCATTGAGCCAAGCTGCAATCAGCGGCCGCACAGGGCATTCGCCAATACCCAGCGCCACCAACAACCGCTCCGGATCGTGTTCTCCCAGAGCAGTGGCCAATTCAAGCAGTGCTGCGGGGGTCGGCACCGGGACATGCAATCGCACACAAGCACGATCGACTGCGGCTAAACCCTCGGCTCGATTCACCTCATCACCCCGAGCCTTCATCCAGCTCTGGATCTTGCTGCGCGCCCGATGGGTACGAACATAACGAGCCTCCGGCTCCAGCCACAACCGTCTTGGTGCCTGTGCAGGCGCTGTGAGAATCTCCACACGCTCACCGTTTTGTAGCCGGTAATTGAGCGGAACTTCGCGGCCATCAACTCTCGCGCCGACACAGCGATGACCAATGTCGGTATGCACACGATAGGCAAAATCGATAGGTGTGGCATTGGCGATGAGGTCGATCACATGGCCTTTGGGTGTGTGCAGATAGATCCGTTCCTGTTGCATGGAACGACTAATCTCTTCGCCAAGGCTGCGCCGGCCACCGAGTTCCTCATGCCATTCCACCACATGGCGTAACCACTCCATCTTGGCGCCGATGGTTCGATCTTCCTCACCATCGCCTTTGTAGGTCCAGTGGGCACAAACACCAAGTTCGGCTTCATCATGCATTTCATGAGTCCGGATCTGCACTTCCAGGTGCTTGCCATCAGCACCGATGACGGCGGTATGAATGGAGCGATACCCATTGTCCTTGGGCGCGGTGATGTAATCGTCAAAGGCACTTGGGATATGACGGAACTGCGAGTGCACAACACCAAGTGCGGCATAACAGCTGGCCAGATCTTCGACCAGCACACGCACGGCCCGCATGTCATAAACCTGGTCGAGCCCGAGTTGTTTGGACTGCATCTTCCGCCAGATGCTGTAGATGTGTTTGGCACGGCCAGACACCTGAGCGGTAATGCCATGTTGTTGTAACAAAGCACGCAACTCGTCGGCCAGGGCAGTAATCTGTGTCTCACGCGTTATCCGCTTGCCATCGAGTTGCGCTGCGATCGAGGTGTAGACCTCCGGTTCCAGATAACGCATCGACAGATCTTCAAGCTCCCACTTCAGATGCCAGATTCCTAAGCGTCCTGCCAACGGCGCAAACACCTGCCGCGCCTCCGACGCAATTCGACTGCGACGTGAGCGCGCATCCTGTTTGGCTTCTCGTAGGGCGACCACCCGTTCGGCGATCTTGATCACGGCAACCCGCGCGTCGTCGACCAGCGTAATCAGCAACCGCCGGATATTCTCGACCTGATCCTGCCGTTCACTGGTCAACATCGGGGTGTTGGAAAGGTCGAGAAAATTAGCCGTCGCCATGCGGGAGACACCTTCGACAAGCGCTGCAACCTCATCGGACTGGCGTGCTTCGATATCTCGAATGGAAAGCAGGCCATCCCGATGCGGTCGGTACAACAGGGCCGCAATCAACGCCTCATTGTCGATCTTGAGGCTCGCCACCAGTTCGGCCAGTGAAAAACCTCGCTGCAGATACTTCTGACCCTCAGGCAGACTCTCGAGGTAACGGCAGACATCGAACAGCCTGCCGATCTGCAACCAGACATGCTGACGACACATCGCCTCGCACCAGCTTGCGCTATCGATCAGACCAGCAGCATCTCGAGGCAGCGCCCGGGCGACGAGCACCATTTCAGTACTTTCCGCCGGATAAACTGTCGACCAATAAGAACTTCATGGACTGCATCTTGAAGGATGGATGGGAAGCAGGCAAACCCTGGGCAGTACCTGGGCAGTACCTGTGCAGTAACTGCGCAGTGCCAATCGACCGCGGCATCGGTTGTCCATGCCACAGACCACCATACAAAGGCTGATTCACAGATCAGCGCCGGCGAAAGACACCCACGGTCTCAATGTGTGTGGTTTGCGGAAACATGTCGTAAATACCCGCCTCATCCAGGCTTAGCCCGGCTTCCCCGAGAACTATGGCGTCCTTGGCAAAGGACTCGGGGTTACAGGACACGTACACCACGGTCTTTACGCCTGCGTGCAGCCAGGTTCGTAGTTGTGGGCCGGCGCCTAAACGCGGTGGATCCAGCAGGATGGCATCAGAAAGCTGACTGTTCAGGGAAGCCTGTAACGGTGCTCCGTACAGGTCGACGGCTTCAAAAACGGTTCTGCCTTGCAGACCATTACGCTGTGCATTCAAACGAGCCCGTACCACCGCTGTTTCGCTGCCCTCCAGTCCGATGACTGACTTGCCGACCCTTGCCAATGCCAGCGAAAAATTCCCGAGTCCACAAAACAGATCGAGTACCTGAGTCGAATCACCCAACTCAAGAACCGCCTTGCGAACCAGTTGCCGATTCATCGCTGGATTGACCTGTACGAAGTCGAGCGGCTCGAACGCGAACTGTAGTCCGAAGTCTGGATTGGAATAGCCGAGCGCTTCACCTCGACCGGTCAGCCACACGACGCTGTCGGGACCGGCCGGCTGCAGAAAGACTTCTATCCGTTGATCGGCGGCGAAAGCGCGCAATACGTCGTGGTCGCGGTCCGCCAGAACGTCGAGATTACGCACGACCATCGCAAGCGTAGCGTCTCCCGCTGCGACTTCGATTTGCGGGATCCGCCCTGCAATGGACAACTCCCCCAGGCGGTCACGCAACGGGCTGATCAGACGCGCAAGACGCGGCGCCAGAATCGTGCAAGTGCGCATATCAACAACCCGGCCGCTGAACGCCTCGCGAAAGCCGAGGTAGGTCTGCTCGCCAACCTGGCGTACGCCTAATCGTGCCTTGTGTCGATAGCCATGTTGTGGCCCTGCCACAGGCGCTTGCCAGCGCTGTGCCGCCACGCCGCTGCGTTCCAGTGCCTTGCGAAGCTGGCCTTCTTTCCAGGAAAGCTCATACCGCGCCGAGACATGCTGGAAGGTACAACCACCGCATCGATGTGAAACACCACAGATGGGAGGCACACGATCCGGCGAGGACTCGATAATGGTCAGGGCATCGCCATGATCTATCCGCCGCTTGCGTTTGCGCACCAGTCCTTGCACGTGCTCACCGGGCAGTGCGTTACGCAGTCTGATTTCACGAGCATTGATCTGCCCTCGACCAAATCCTTCGCTGGACAGGTCGTTGACCTGCATCTCGATTTCACGACGGACGACAGGTTTTGTGCTCATGATCCGGCTGATGCCAATAAACTGCGACTGGCCAACGGCTTCGTACCCAGATGAGAGTCCAGCAATTCGCGAAACAGTAACCGCGCGCTGTGACGCACAGCGCCCAATCGATAGTCGTCAACACCAATGGCGAGTAGTTCCGCGCCGGAATAACCTCCACTGGGCACTGGCACGAAACGCTCTCCCGCTTCCAGTTGGTAGCGCAGCTCAGGTTCCAGCGGACCACCTTCAAGATCGCAGCTGAAATCGACGCCAAAGCCCAACTCGCTCAGCAGTTCATGCTCGAATCTTCTCAACAAAGGAGTCAACGGAAGCTCATCCGCCATGGCTGAAAGCACGGCCTGGCTAAGGCGATACAGCGAAGGGTGCGCATCATGTTCCTGCAGTAGCCTGACCAGTAGTTCAAGCACATAAAAACCGGCCGCCAGACGCTGGCCATGCAGGATGCGGCGCTGTTCAAGTTCGATGTCGGTGAGCGTCAGCAGATTGCCTGAGCCAAGCCACGACACACGAACTTCATTGAACGGCTGCAAGGCTGCGATTCGTGTGGAGCGGCGACCGCGTACCCCTTTGACAACACCGGCAACCAGCCCGTGCTGCGGCGTGAAGAGACGAACGATCATGCTCGTTTCCCGATAGGCCCGAACGTGTATGACCAGTGCAGGTTGTCCGAGAACACGCATGATCAGCTCGGTGTGTCGTCCATGCCAAAACGTCGCAACAGACGATTATCGTTGGTCCAGCCTTGCCGGACTTTCACCCACAGATGCAACATGACTTTGGAGTGCAGCAACGCCTCGATATCCATGCGTGAGTCCTGGCCGATGGACTTGAGCATGGTCCCCTTCTCACCAATGACAATGGATTTCTGACCGTCTTTTTCGACAAAGATCTCGGCCCGAATGGTCACCAGATGCGGCTCGGACTGGAATCCCTCAACCACCACAGCCACACGATGCGGTAACTCATCGCCAAGCCGCCGCATCAGCTTTTCCCTGATGATTTCCGACACCAGATATCGCTCGCTGGCATCGGTCACCTGATCCTCAGGGAATTGATGCGGCTGCTTTGGCAGATAGAGGGCAACCCGCTCGCGCAACAGGTCGACGCCATCCTTCTGCAAGGCAGACAGTGGAATGATCTCCGCAAACAGATTTCGCTCACCCAATCGCTGCATGGCCGGCAACAGCCGCGACTTGTCACTCAGCAGATCAACCTTGTTGAGCACAGCCAGGGTCGGGACACCGGCCTGTGCGACGTGCTCAAGCACAATTTCATCCTCATCGGTCAATCGGTGATGTTCGAGCAGCACCAGAACCAGGTTGACGTCGCTCAGGATCGAGGTGGCATGCTTGACCATCAGACGGTTCAACTGCCGACTCCCCGCGCGGTGAATGCCTGGCGTATCCACGTAGATCGCCTGTACCGCGCCACGTGTATCCACCCCCAGCAGGTTTCGGCGGGTAGTCTGCGGCTTGCGCGAAGTGATGCTTAGCTTCATGCCCAGTAGATGGTTGAGCAACGTCGACTTGCCAACATTGGGTCGTCCAACCAGCGCAACGTAACCGCACCGTGTTTCGAGATCTGGATCGTTTTCAGACATGTTGTGGTGTGCTCGGCTGCATGAGTATCAACAGTCGCGCCGCAGCATCCTGTTCTGCAGCACGTCGCGATGCACCTTGTCCTGTAGTCGCGAGACCTTCTGTAGTTTCACACCGAACCTCATAAACGCGTACATGTTCCGCGCCTTCCGTACCAATCACTTCGTAACGTGGTAACCCGAGGCCGCGGGCCTGCAGATTCTCCTGCAATTTGGTCTTGGCATCCTTGAGCGTACGTGAATCGAGCCCAGCCAGTTCACTCGTCAGCAGTCGCATGACAACCCCACGCACGGCTTCAGCACCACCGTCGAGATACACCGCGCCAATGACCGCTTCCAGTCCATCGGCCAACACAGAACTGCGCCGCTGCACCCCGGTGCCGGACACCGCCGCACTGAAACGCAGCGCATCACCCAGATCAATGCTGCTGGCCACTCGTGCCAGTGTGTCGCGTTTCACCAACTGTGAACGCATCAGGGTCAGCTGGGCCTCGGCCAGCTTGTCGTAAGTCGCATAGAGATAAGTGGTGACAACAAAGGAGAGCACACTATCGCCGAGGAACTCGAGCCTTTCATTGTGCTGATTGCCAACACTGCGATGGGTAAGCGCGTGATCGAGCAGCGTGAGATCCACGAACTCATATTCCAGCACCTGCTGCAGGCGTTCTCTGGCTCGCTCGCTCACGGACATGCACGCAGCTCCATCCACACCGTCGAATGCAGATTCATGATCATCCTGGTCGCGATCTGAGGAACAGGCTCAGAAAGTTCGCGACTCGTCGAAATCGAGCAACACATAGACGTTGCCGAAGAGATGTTCCCGAACTTCATAGTCGATGGCCAAGGAGACCGCTCCACGCTCACGTTTGTACTTGATGACTTGTTCCGGCTCTTCGTCATAGAGAGAATTGATCTTGAATCGTTTCTGGAGAAGTGCCATGACTTGCGCCCGGCTGGCAGTCTTGACTTCCTCTTCGGTAAGCCCGGCCAGCAGGGTCTGCATGGTACGGAAATTCATGTAGTGCGGACCGATCTTAAGGCCGAAGCTGATGCCCAAGGCGATCGTGATCAGCACCATGACCATCCCCATCGTGCCCATCCCTGTCGGACGCATGCCCAAGAACCGACTCAGGTGGCGGCCGACCTGCAGCGAGGGGGTCATTGCAGTTACTCCAACCAGTGATTTCGCTCGAACGTTGGCCATGCTAGTCCAGGCTCCTTGTGCAACCAGATTGCTACCGCCTTACCGACGATCTTCTGCTCCGACGCAGGTCCCCATCGACGGCTGTCATCGCTGAAGTCCCGATTGTCGCCCATCATGAAATAGTGCTCTTCGGGAATGGTCCATTCGCGGGGCGGTTCAGCATTGCCCAGTCGATGGGTCTCATGGGTGATCCCGGCGATGTGTTCAGTGTATTCCCTGGCCGTATAGCTGCGGTTGCTGGCCGCATGAAATCGCGTGACCTCGCCCACAAAATCGTACTCCAGGCGTTCACCATTGATGTACAGCGATTTGTTGACGTAGCGGATCTTGTCGCCTGGAAGCCCGATCACCCGCTTGATGAAATAACGCGGATCATGCGGCGGAACAAACACCATGATGTCACCACGCGCAGGCTCGCCAATATCGACGATGCGAGTCCCCAACACGGGCAGACGCAATCCGTAGGCATACTTGTTGACGAGAATGAAATCACCGATTTCCAGCGTCGGTACCATGGATTCCGAAGGAATCTGATAGGGCTCGCCCAGAAAGCTGCGCAGCAGCAGTACAAACAGCAGAACCGGGAAAAAGGAACGGGCGTACTCAACCAGAATCGGTTCCTGGTCGATGATTTCCGCGCCCTGTTCGCCGTCCGCCGTCAGTCGAGCGAGCCGACGTGGTTTCAACGCAACCGCATCGAACAGCCAGATCGCCCCGCAGATCAGTACGGCCCAAGTCAGGACAAAGGGAAGATCGATATCCATGATCTACCGGTCTACCTTCAAGGCTGCGAGGAAAGCATCCTGGGGTATTTCCACCCGACCCACCTGTTTCATCCGTTTTTTACCCTCCTTCTGCTTGTCCAGAAGTTTGCGCTTGCGCGAGATATCACCGCCATAACACTTGGCAGTGACGTTCTTGCGCAGCGCCTTCACCGTAGTACGGGCAATGATCTGGCCACCTATGGCGGCTTGAATCGCCACATCAAACATCTGCCTGGGAATCAGTTCCTTCATCTTCTCGGTCAGGGCCCGACCGCGACTGGGGGCATCATCTTTGTGAATGATCATTGCCAGCGCGTCAACACGTTCCCCGTTGATGAGGATATCGAGTCGCACCAGCTTTGCAGGCTCAAATCGTGTGAACGAATAATCGAGCGACGCAAACCCACGGCTGACCGATTTCAACCGGTCAAAAAAGTCCATCACCACTTCGCTCATGGGAATTTCATAGTGCATGGACACTTGGCCTGCGCTGTACTGGAGGTTCTTCTGCACCCCACGTCGTTCGATGCACAACGTGATGACGGCACCCACATGCTCCTGAGGAACCAGGATATTGGCCTGCGCAATCGGCTCCCTGATTTCGGCATATTGAGCGGGTAGCTTGGACGGATTGTCCACCAGCATCACCGACAGATCGGTCTTCACAACCTCGTAGACAACGGTCGGCGCTGTCGTAATGAGGTTGAGATCGTACTCACGTTCAAGTCGCTCCTGGATGATCTCCATGTGCAACATGCCAAGAAAGCCGATGCGAAAACCAAAACCCAGAGCTTCCGAACTTTCCGGCTCGTAGAACAATGAGGCATCATTCAGACGGAGTTTTTCGAGGGCTTCACGAAACGACTCGAAGTCGTCGGAAAGAACTGGAAACAAGCCCGCATAAACCTGAGGTTTGGCTTTGGCAAATCCAGGCAGCGCGGGCGTATCGAGCTTGCCATGCGGAATCAGCGTATCCCCAACCGGGGCGCCGCGGATTTCCTTGATCCCCGCGACGATGTAACCAACCTCGCCCGCAGACAATGTTTTTGCAGCCCTTCGCTTCGGGTGAAAGCGACCGACTTCGTCAACATCATGGGATCGCCCGGTCGATTTGACGACGATCCGGTCACCTTTGCGCAGCGTACCCTGCATGACCCGAACCAGCGAGACGATACCCAGATAATTATCAAACCAGGAATCGATAATCAGCGCCTGGAGAGGTGCTGTGACATCACCATCCGGAGGCGGAATGTCCTTGATCAATCGTTCCAGCAATTCACGGACACCTTCGCCAGTTTTTGCACTGACCTTGGAAATATCCGTCACATCCAGGCCAATGATATCGACGATTTCCTGAGTGACTTTTTCGGGTTCCGCCTGCGGCAGATCGATCTTGTTCAACACCGGCAGGACTTCGAGCCCCTGCTCCACTGCGGTATAACAGTTAGCGACTGACTGGGCCTCTACACCTTGAGCGGCGTCGACCACCAGCAGCGCGCCTTCGCATGCCGCGAGACTGCGTGATACCTCGTAACTGAAATCGACATGTCCGGGCGTGTCGATAAAGTTCAGCTGGTAGGTCTTGCCGTCCTCAGAAGGGAAATCCAGCGTGACACTCTGTGCCTTGATGGTGATGCCGCGCTCTCGCTCGAGATCCATCGAGTCGAGCACCTGCTCGCTCATTTCCCGGTCCGTGAGCCCGCCGCACATCTGAATGAACCGATCCGCAAGAGTGGACTTGCCGTGATCGATATGGGCGATGATTGAAAAATTGCGTATGTGCTCGAGTGCGGGCACTGAAAATCCGTGAGTTGAGATTGGGGATTGGGTTCGGGTCACCTGACGAAGGTGGCTCCGATTCCGGCGCGCGAGTGTATCGGAAGCCTTCGGGCAAGGCGATGTTGTCTATATCGCCTGTCTATATCGCCATAGTTCCCTCTTGCGCGATCCCTAACACCGAGTGCAATCGGAATGCTCGCGCATCACCCAGACCACGGTTACTTCCAGACCATCCTGGT
>JAYSTS010000266.1:0-2248 GCA_043719475.1 Gammaproteobacteria bacterium
GCTCTGCAGCTGCCCTTGATCTGCCCAAGAATCTCCGGGCTCGCAGGAATGGAGGCATTGCCCTTGTTCCAGTGTTTGGCCGTGATGCCAACCTTGTTCGCAAGGGCGGTCGCGACCGCTTCAAGGAACGCAACGGAATCGGGAAAGCCATTCGCCAGGAAGCCGACGGTGACCCCGCCCTCCTGTTCAAGGTCGATGCCCAGCGTATACGGTGTCACCTGCATGTCCGTGGGGGCGCGTGGGTCGAGGAACTCGATCATGATCTCAGGCCTGTTGTGCGGGAACCTCGATTACAAGCCCGTCGTGCGCTGTAGTCAATCTGAGCTGACAGGCCAGGCGACTTCCGGCACGCGGCTGCCACGCAAACTCCAGCAGGTCCAGCTCATCCTGAGAGGGTGCCTTGAAGGTCTCAATCCACGGCGTCGCAACGTAACAGTGACACGTACAACAGGTGCAGCCACCACCACACTGCGCCTTGATACCGGGGATGTTGTGGTCGAGCGCCGCATCCATGACGGTACGGCCGGATTCGATCGTCACCGGGAAGCGCGCACCATCAGCTGTAAAAAAATCGATATGGGCCATGTCGTCGAGCCAATTTCATTAATCAATTGTCAGGTATTGAGGCGAGGATGTCCTTCGATCCCGTTCGAGCGGTCTCCCGACCGCGATACCGGATGGAAAATCGCGATCAGGAGATCGCTCCCACAGACATCGGCATCGAGAGTGCGGTGTGTGGGAGCGGTCTCCTGACCGCGATGGAGTTCGCGACCGGGAGATCTCCCACAGACATTGGGTATCGTGACTTTGTGGGAGCGGTCTCCTGACCGCGATTGTTGGGATCATCGAAGATCGCGATCAGGAGATCTACAAAGTTACGGAACGAACGGTTCGCGATCAGGAGATCGCTCCCACAAAGTCACGGAACCAACGGTTCGCGATCGCAAGATCGCTCCCACAGGGCGCATTTACTCGACGTCTCATGACTGGATCTGCCAACTTCATGGGTTGTGATTTTACGGTTTGATTTCCGCTGCAATACCGACCTGATCTCCGGTCATTCGTTCCGCAGCTCTTAAATACCCTGCGCAGCATTTTCGGTTGCGTAATTTTTGTCCAATTGAGGTTAGATTGGTCGGGGGTTGGTCCTGCGCCATAATCTGCTTCAACCCGAGCATCAGGTGGACCATGTTCCAACCAATCCAAATCCGATTCCATACACCGCTGTGCGGGTTGTTCTGTTTGGTCCTGGGCTTGCCGCTGGCGGCTTGCTCTACCAAACCATCATCAACACCGCTAACGAATTCTGCGCTCGAATCCGCCTTGAAGGCGCCGCTTGTGGATCTCAACCTGCTGCGCAAGAAGATTCCGAAAGTCCTTGAAGCGGCTAGAAAAGTACCGTATGCCATACCTGTGGATCGTCAATGTAACGAACTCGCCACCGAGATTTCCGAACTCAACCACGCGCTGGGCGCTGATCTGGATGCACCCAAAACAGCGCAAAAAACTCTCATCGGGAAGGGCTCCCAGGAAGCTGCAAAGGCCGCAGTCGATGCGATGGAAGACCTCGCCACGGGCTGGATTCCATACCGCAGTTGGGTGCGCCGGCTAACGGGTGCCGAGCGGCATTCGCAAGCCGTCGCATCGGCGATTCGTGCCGGTCTTGTGCGCCGAGCGTTCCTGAAAGGCATTGGCGAACAGACACACTGCGCCTTCCCCGCGTCACCCCTGGTGCCGATTACCTCGGGTACGTGGCGATTTACCCACGCACAAGCTGCGCCATGGGACCCTGAGAATCCGCTCGGTCCGGACCTGCGGGGCGAGGTCATCAACATCTCGGCAGAAACGTTTCAAGGTCCAACTCATCTGCGCTGTGAACCCTTCGAAGTACCCGCCGAATTTGCCCGCTTGAACCTCCCTGCTGAAGGGTTGTTCGAAGGGGGGTTGCCTGCGCCTGCACAGACCTCCGCGCAAATACTGGGGTTGGCCCACTTCCCGGTCGCTACCACTCGCGTGGCCTGCACCTACGCCAGCTTCGATCTGCATCAGGTCGATGCGTACACTCTGCTCATTGGCCTGGATAATCGGGTCTGGACGCTATCGCGGACTGCCGGCACCGAGTCCGCAACAAACGTCGACGGTAAGGCAGCCGGTCGGGTTCAGTTGCTGCTGGAAGCGCATTTTTCAGGCGACATGGGTTTTCTACCCGATGCCCTTCTGCCTAAGTCGACTTTTTTCAGCCGAGATT
>JAYSTS010000267.1:0-2243 GCA_043719475.1 Gammaproteobacteria bacterium
GCCAAACAGTGGTTCAATCGCGGGTATTACGGCACGATGAGCCACAACAGCAAAGCGGTCTATCAGCGCTACATGGGTTGGTACGACGCTAACCCGGCGAATCTCAATCCGCATCCCCCTGAAGCGGAGAGTGTACGGTACATCGCGGCCATGGGTGGCGAAGGCAAAGTATTGACAGGTGTACGCACCGCGATCGCCGAAGGCGACTATCGGTGGGCATCAACACTGCTGAATCATCTGGTCTTCAGTGGTGGGGAGCAGAAAGCGGCCCGCACATTGCTGGCGGAGGTGTACACCCAACTGGGTTACCAGGCAGAGGCAGGCACGTGGCGCAATATCTACTTGACCGGTGCTCAGGAGTTGACGGAAGGAGTGGCGGCAGGTCCAATCAACTCGTTCAGTCCGGACGTGCTGGCGGCGACACCGACTTCCATGCTCCTGGACTTTGTTGCCGTGCGGATTGATCCGGCGCGCATGCCTGACAAGCCGGTGCAGGTGCGAGTCAATCTGACCGACCGCAAAGAGTCTCACTTTCTGTCGCTCGAGAACGGCGTACTCGTGCATGAAGAAGGTATTGACGACCAGGCCACAGTGACCTTGACCATGCAACGCCCGACTTTATTGATGACCCTGTTTGCGGGTGCGCCGATAGAACCACTCATCGCGCGGGGTGATATCAAGGTTGAGGGAGATGCAGATGCCTATGGCGCATTGTTGCAGTCCCTGGGGGCGCTCGATCCGGGATTCAATATTGTGACGCCCTGAGTGGACTGTTTTCCAGCCCGGAAGTTTCGTACCAGAGTTGATCGGTGTGCAGAATCCGTTCATCGTAGGCGTCGTCCATTTGTCAGCCGGAGTATTACCGCATGAAAGCCTTAGCCCGTTTGTTCGTATTGCTTCTGATCACGCCGTTTGCTGTAGCGGATGTCACACTGCAGGAAGTTGTCAAAGTTGAAGGCGCGGGCCTCATGTCGATGGCCAACATGTCGATCAATACGACTACCCGAATCTCTGGCAACAAGGCGCGAATCGACAATGACACGCAGATGAAGTCCGGCATGATGCGCATGCTGGCCGGTGCAGGACCGACGGCACAAATCGTTCGGCTCGATCAAGACCAGCTCTTCGATCTGAACCTGAAGAAAAAACGATACACACAGACTTCGTTTACGGAACAGAGAGCGCAGCTGGAGAAGGGGATGGCTGATGCGAAAAAGGCTCAGTCCGAACAGACCGGCGCTTCCGCCGGTGTTGACGAAGAGGCGTGCGAATGGTCACCACCAAAGAGCAATGTGGAACGCAATGGCGAAAAGACCAATGTTGCCGGTATGCAGGCTGAACGTCTGAAGATCACGGCGTCCCAATCCTGCACGGACAAAAAGACCGGATCCGTGTGTGAATTTGCGTTGATGCTCGATCAATGGCTCGCACCGTCCTTTCCCGCACAAGCCGAAACCCAGGCCTATCATCGGGCTTATGCAGAAAAGCTGGGTTTGGGTGCTTCGGGTTCGGCCGATTTTGCCCAACGGGCACAACAGAGTTTCGGTCGTTACGAAGGCATCTGGACTGAAATCGGCAAACAACTGAAGGATGTCAAAGGTTATCCCGTACGTTCTAGCTTCGCCCTGGCGATTGGTGGTCCACAGTGCCAGAACGGTGCCGGTTCAGCGCAAGCCGGGAATCAACCACAACGCAGTACCGGAGAGAATGTCGGTGGGGCGCTCGGTGGTGCACTCGGTGGTGCGTTGGGTGGCATGTTTGGCAAGAAAAAAGCCGAGACCGAACAGCCCGCGCCCAACGCTGCGCCAGCTCCGCCGAAGACGATCGGTAACGGACTGGTGCCTCTGATGTCGGTGTCATCCGAAGTGGTTGCCGTTGACATGAAAGCTCTGCCCGCAGGCTCCTTTGACGTACCCGCAGACTTCAAGCTGCAAAAGTAGCCTGCGACCTTTGCAGCACGGCCAGCAAGGAAAGAAAGGAAAGCGCAGGTCGCGATTACATCCGCGACTTGCCGGGTTCGAATGCAAACTGGCTGGGCCAGACGTATGGCAGATCAATCAGCGCTCCTGGCTCCGTTGCGGTTACCGCAAGGTTGAGCGCCGCACGTAGTATTGACGTCTGCATCTGCTCATCAAATGGCGCGCCAAACGCGTTTCCCATGGGGAAGTTCACGAACAGGCTGCGTGGGGGTTTGACCAGCGCGGTGAGATCACGGCCTGTTGAAATACACACGGTTGGAATGC
>JAYSTS010000268.1:0-2243 GCA_043719475.1 Gammaproteobacteria bacterium
TCTGCATCCGGACGATGCGGAAGTGCAGTTGCGCAACATCGTGTGCGCCATCCGGCCGGGTGGCAAATACATTTGTGTCACACCAAACCGCATTTCCGGACCATGGGATGTGTCGATGTATTTCGACGACGTTGCGCGTGGATTTCACCTGCGCGAGTACAGTCTGGAGGATCTGACCGACCTGTTGCATCGGGCGGGCTTCAGTCGTGTCGATGTCTACGCAGGTGGACGTGGATACTTCATGCGCGTTCCGAAACATGTCGTGCGTCTTGCCGAGTCGTTGCTCGAACGTCTTCCGTATCCTGTCCGGTCGCGGCTTGCCCATTGGATGCCGGTGCGTGGGTTGCTTGGGCTGAGAGTGGTGGCGTGGAAGTCGTGAACGCCCTGTCAGGACGGCGCAGCATCCGTGTTGGCAGTGCCATTTGAACACCTACGCCTCCCCGAGCGCCTTAGTCAAGATCCCCGGGCGTATTGAGATTTCGGAAGGAGTCGGCCAGGTCCGCGCAGTCCACGGTGCGCCGTTGTTTGTGTGGCAGGATGTTGTACCAGCCCTCGACGCTGCGATGACCGCCATCCAGATAGGCCGAGAGCATGGGCGCAAGATCCGTGTGTACCAGAAGGTGCAGCACCTGCGCTCTGGTGCCATCGTGGGCGATGACCGCGCATGGTTGATCGGCTGCTGTTGCAAGTCGCTGTACCAGATCATCTGCCAACAACGGGGCGTCGCCGGGAACGATCATCACCCAGCGCCAGCCGCTCACCTGCAAAGCGCGTAACACACCGGTTAGTGGACCCTGAGCTTCCAAAGGCGCGTCACTGAACACTGGTGCAAAAGCGCGGTAACGTTCCAGATTCCGGTTGGCGCTGATCAGGACGCCAGCAGTCTGGGCAGCCAGACGGCGCACCACTTGCGCCGCCATGGGCTCGCCGCGAAAGTCGAGCAAGGGTTTGTCGGTTCCTCCCATGCGGGTGCCGCTGCCACCGCAGAGTACCACGCCCTGGATTTCATCCGCTGTTGGCACGTGTGAGTGGTCTGTGAGTGGTCTTGTCAGAGGTGCGTTTCAGAGGTAAGTTTCACGGGTGAGCTTCAGAGGCCGCTGATGGGTGGCAGATCATCAAACGTCGCCTCGTTGCCTTCGGCCTTGGCCTTGAAGTGTCTGGCCATCTCGCCGCCCTGGCTGACGGCGCCCATCCAGACCGTCTGATACTGCAGCGTTTCGCCGATCGAGTGTCCTCGCCCGTAATTCAGCAGATGTTTGGTCGAGTGAATTGCTAGTGGCGACTTGCTGGCGATGGTGCGGGCGATTGTTGTCACAGCTTCGAGCATCGAAGACGCGTGTCACGAGACCGGCAGCGAGAGCCTCGTCGGCGTGCAAGCGCCTCCCCGTGTACGCGAGTTCACGCATCAAACCGTCGGGAATCAGATGCGGTAGACGTTGCAGCGTCCCGACGTCTGCGGCCAACCCGATGTTGATTTCCTGAATGCAGAAAAACGCATCCTTGGTGCAATAGCGCAGATCACAAGCCGATACCAGATCCACACCACCTCCCACTGCGCCGCCCTGAACGGCCGCGATGACCGGCATACGCGCGTTTTCAATCGTGCTGATGGTGGCCTGCATGGCACCCAGCCGACGAACGGCTTGTTCGCCAGCACGACCTGCCTCTAACGGTTTGCCACGTTCGCCGCCAAACGATGAGATGTCGAGCCCCGCGCTGAAGTGTTTTCCCGTTGACGACAAAACAATCGCGCGCACACTGCCGCTGGCATCCAGCGATTGCACTGCGGCGGGTAGTTCGCGCCAGAACGCCGGTGGCATGCGGTTGTATTCATCGGGTTTGTTCAGGACGAGAAAACCGACTCCATCGTCAATGCGGACACTCAGGCGTTCGTAGGTCACGTAGTTTCTCCTCAGTTGGTTGATCTGTTAGCCTTGATTCGACAATAATTGGTAAAGCTTCCGACGCACAACCCCTCACGGCGTCGGACAGCCCTCTCCGCTGTAGGAGCGGTCTCCTGTTGGGTGTGGTCTCCTGTGGGAGCGGTCTCCTGACCGCGATTGTTGGGATCATCGAAGATCGCGATCAGGAGATCGCTCCCACAAGAGATCGCTCCCACAGGGCGTTTTTACTCGACGACTCAGTACTGAATCTGCCAACTTCATGGGTTGTGACCTTACGGTTTGATTTCCGCTGCAATCCCGACCTTCTCTCCAGTCAATCGTTCCGAAGCTCTTAAATAC